>NZ_JABBJJ010000121.1 GCF_012933655.1 Pyxidicoccus fallax
CTCCCCCGCCTTCCTCAACCGCTGGTCCGACTCCACCAGCGCCGCCCAATGGCTCAGCGGAACCTGCCTGCTCGCAATCGCCACGAAGCCGGCCAGCATCGCTCCCGACGTGAGCAGCCCATGGTGCGTCCCATCCAGGGCGCGCGTCTCCACGTCGTAGCCGGTGTGCAGCAGGCCGGAGCTGGCATCGTAGAGCCATTGGAAGTCCATCGCCTCCCGAAGCGCCCGCGCCCGCGCATCCACTCGCGCGCCGCGCAGCCCGCTCTCCACCACGAGCAACGCCGCGGCCAGCACGCCGCTCTCCGTCGTGCTGATGCGCCGGGGCCTCGCCGCCTCTCGCGCCTCCCCTTCGTAGCGGGCCAGCAGGTGCCCGCGATGACGCTCCAGGCCCTCGATGGCCTCCAGTCCCTCTCCCACCCTGGACACCAGCGCCTCCCACCCCACGTAGCCCAGGTGGTACGCGCTCAGCGGCACCACCAGCGACAGCGCCAGGTCCGTCGGTGACAGCCCCTTCGTCCCCCCACCCTCGACACCCCGTGTCGCCGACGCCTCGTACAGTTCCCAGCAGCTCCGCGCCAGGGACCGGAGCTGCTCCGGGTGCGCCGGTCCCGCCACGGCCGCGGGAGCGGGCTGGCGAACCAGCATCACCAGCATGGGGGTCCACGCGAGCAGCAACGGAGCGGCCCACGGCAGCGCCCACGGGTTGACGACCGCGAGCGCCCCGCCGATGCCGAGCGTCAACACCAACGACCCCGCTATCTCGGGGAGCATGAGCACGGTGCGCAGGCTTCGCGCCTCCCGATTGGACTGGGCGAACGTCGTCCAGTCCAGCATCCGGCTCCGGTCAAACGCGAGCTGGTACAGCGTGCGGAGGATGGCGTCGAGTGAGACGCCGGTGAACAGGAAGAGGCCTCCCATGTTGGAGACAGCGCCCACGAGGAGCCTCGGAACCGTGAAGAGCACGGTGCGCACGCCGGAGACGATGGACCCGGAGTTCCGCACGTCACGGAACATCCGCCCCAGCGCCGCGACAATCGTGTGGCGGCTGCCCCAGAGCGACATCCCGAGCGACCACGCCCACGCGAAACGGCTTGGGAGCCACAGCCAGCCCGCCACGAGCAGGACGAGCGTCGAGAGGTAGTGCAGGCTCTCGAGGAGCGCGGCGAGCAGCTTCCAGCGCTCGAACAGGGACAGGGTATTGCGAACACGGCGGCCATCCTGCGACGGCATCCACGGCAGGAGCCATGGCAGCCATTGCCAGTCTCCGCGGACCCAGCGGTGCCAGGTTCGCGTGAAGACCGAGAAGTCCCTCGGAGGACTCTCGAACAGCGTGATGTCGCAGACGTACGCGCAGCGCGAGAAGAGCCCCTCGAGCTTGTCGTGGCCCAGGATGGCGTTCTCCGGAATCCGGCCCTCCAGGCAGCGCGCGAAGGCGGCCAGGTCGTAGATGCCCTTGCCCATGAAGTCGCCCGTACCGAAGACACGTTGCTGCAGGCTCATCGGGATGTCGCGCCGGGCGCCCTTCTTCTCCCGGGCAATGGACAGGGGCCACCCTCCCGTCGCCAGCCAGTGCGTGCGGCTCGGCTCCATGCCGAGATAGGGCTGGAGGATGGAGTAGCCGGCCACGACCCTCCTGCCAGTCTCGTCGAGTCGCGCCCGGTTCAGGGGATGGTGGAGCGTCGCCACCAGGCGGGCCGCATCGCCGGGCAGCAGGTGGGTGTCCGCGTCGAGCGTGATGATGTAGCGCACCGTGCGCACCAGCGCGGGCACCGGCCCCACGTAGCTCGTGTCCTCGGCGCCCAGCACCAGGCGGTTGAACTCGTCCAGCTTGCCCCGCTTGCGCTCCCAGCCCATCCAGTGGCCGGCGACGGGGTTCCACCGCCGCTCCCGGTGGAGGAGGAAGAAGCGCGGCTGCTCGCGATACCCGTGCCGCTCGTTGAGCTCACGGATGCCCCGCTCCAGCAGGGCGAGCAGCTCCTCCTCGCCCGGGAGCTCCTTTTGAGGCGCATCCCTGAAGTCCGTCAGCAGCGCGAAGAAGAGCTCGGGCTCCACGTTGCCCAGGTAGTTGATCTCCAGCATCCGCAGCTGGGACTCGGCTTCCTCGGCGCTCGTGACCAGCAGCGGCGTGACGACCAGGGTCCGCGTGTCCGGCGAGAACACCCGCCGCGGCTCCAACCTCGGCAGGGGCACTTCCGCGGCCACCCGCCTCGAAAGCACCCCGTTGACCCACTCCTGGAGCGACATGAGGAACAGCGGCACGAGGAAGATTCCCAGCAGCACGCGCCACGGCGTGGCAACCCCTTGCGCCGCGAGCAGCCGCTCCAGGCCGAGGAGCATGAGCGCCAGGAGCATGAAGAGGGAGCCCACATACACATTCCCCGCGTGCCGCCGCACGAAGCGGGCGGCGCGCTCGGGCCAGGTAGCGCGATAACCCAGGCGGGCCTCGAGCGCGGGCCGCCCCTCGGCAATCAGCCACGTCCCCACGTGCTGCCCGCGTGCGTCGCTGGCGTCATGCTCGAGCCCGAGCTGGACCGCCTCGTGCGCGACCTCGAGCGGCTCCTTCTTCGTCCGTGCCGCCAACTCCACACAGGCCCGCCGGTACCTCTCCCGCGTGGCCTCGTCCATGTCGATGAACGTCCCAGAAGGATCGCGTGCGAGGAGCGTGTCGAGCTGGGCTTCCAACGGGGGAGACATTGACTCTCCTGGTGCAGGTTGGCATGAGGGTACCTCATGGGCCGGTTCTTTCTGACTTCTCGCGGAAGCTCGGGTGATATCAACCCCTTTATCGGGCTGGGGTGCGAGCTCAAGAGACGCGGGCACGAAGTGACCTTGATCCTGAACGAGCACCATCGTCCGTATGCGACGAAGCTCGGCTTTGACTTCGTGCCGTCCGCGCCCGCCTCGGCCTATCGCGAGGAACAGGAGGCCAACCGCCACCTCGGGAAGCCGGACTCGGGCCCGCATGTCCTCTCGTACGAGGAGCGGCTCCGTCGCTGGCACCTTCCCGAGCTGCGCGCGACCTACGCGGCGCTGGCCGAGCGGGCCGATCCACGCGACTCGGTCATCGTGGCGCGCGGGTCGACCCTCGCCGGGCGCCTGGCCCAGGAGCAACTCGGGATACCCATGGCGACGGTCTACCTGTCCCCACCGGAGGCGATACGCCTCTGGCTGGGCGTCCCGCTGCTCCTCAACCGGCCGCCTCCCTCCCGGTGGATCTACAACCTGCTGTGCGTGCCGATGATCGACCGGAACCACGATCCGCACTTCGCGTTCCTCAATGAGTTCCGCGCGGAGCTCGGGCTCGCTCCGGTGAAACACATCCAGGGTGTCTGGCTCGAGTCCCCGCAGCTCGTGCTGGGGCTCTGGCCGGACTGGTTCTACCCGCGCATGGCCCACTGGTCGCCGCGGATGCACCTGCCCGGCTTCATCCTGCACGAGAAGCACGTGGACGAGCCGCTGTCACCCGAGGTCGACGCCTTCCTGTCCGCGGGCTCGCCGCCGGTGGTGTTCGCGCCCGGGACGTTCCGAAGCCTCGGTGCCGAGGCCTTCTTCTCGACCAGCATCGAGCTCTGCCGGCGACTCGGACGCCGCGGCCTCTTCCTCTCCGAGTCACGCGCCCAGGTCCCCGCCTCCCTGCCGGAGTCCATCGCGGTGTTCTCGCAGGTGCCGCTGCGCAAGGTGCTGCCGCGCTGCGCGGCGCTCGTGCACCACGGCGGCGTCGGGACCTGTGCGCGCGCCCTGGATGCGGGCCTGCCGCAGTTCGTCGTATCGGTCTTCGGTGACCAGCCGGCCAACGCCATGCGCCTGGGCCACCTGGGCGTCGCCGGCACCATCCACGAGCGCGACTACCACGCCGACCCGGTGACGCCCATGCTCCAACGCCTCCTGACCGACGCCCGGGTGCGCGAGGCCTGCGCGACGCAGGCCCGGCGGATGGCCCAGGGGGACGCCGCGGAACGCGCGTGCGACGCCCTGGAGGAACTGCTCCCGAGCCGCTCCCGGCAGGAGCCCACACACCTCCGGCGTGCGGCGTCATGAGACGGCCACTCGCAACGGGATGGCGGATTCTGGCAAGCTCGCCCGCGCGGTGCTTCCAGGCCGCCCGGTGACGCACAGCCTGATACATCCATCATGCACTCCCTCTTCCTGCTGTTGCTCCGCCGCTCGAGTGCCTCGGTCATCCTCATCATCGTCATCGGGAGCATCGCGGGACTGTGCAACAGCTCCCTGCTCGCGTTGATCAGCGAGGCGTTGAGGGACCGGGCCTCCGTCACGACGATGATGATCGCGGCGTTCCTCGCCCTGAGCCTGGGGGTGATGGCGAGCAATCTCCTCCCGGAGCTGCTGCTCTCGCGGCTGTCACGCTCGCTCGCGGCCGAGCTCCGGCTGCGGATTGGCCGGCGCGTCCTCGCCGCGCCCCTGCGCCACCTGGAAACCCTGGGCCACGGCCCCGTGCTCGCCGTGCTCACGCATGACCTGCAGACGGTGGTCGCCACGGCCACGGCGCTCCCCTCCCTCGTGGTCGGTTCCACCATCGTCCTCGGCTGCCTGGTCTACATGGCGTGGCTCTCCCTGCAGGGATTGCTGCTCGTGCTGCCCGCAATGGCCGTGCTCGCCGGCATCTACGCCGTGGGGGCGCGGAAGATGGCCCCGCTCTGGCGCGCCGAGCGGGACGCGCAGGATGAGCTGTACCGCCAGCAGCAGCATGTGCTCGAAGGGGTGAAGGAGCTCAAGCTGCACGAGCGCCGCCGCTCGGAGTTCTTCGAGCACGACTTCGCGCCCGCCGTGGAAGGCGTGCGGCGCACGGGCGTGCGTGCCTCGGACAGTGTCGCCACCTTCGGCAACTTCCTGCACTTCTTCACGTGGCTCGTGCTCGGCCTGGTGCTGTTCGGCCTGAACCTCATGAACCCGGATGGCACCAGCGCCACCCAGGGCTACGTGATGACGCTGATGTACATGTGGGGCTCCTTCCGTGGGCTCATCGAGAGCATCGGGCGCTGGGCGCAGGCGGGGATTGCGCTCGAGAAGCTCTCGCAGCTCGACGTCTCGCTCACCGAGGCGCTGAAGGACGAAGCCGCCCTCGGCTCGGGGCTCGAGCCCGCGCGCAGCGAGCGCCACGAGGTGCGCTTCTCCGGCGTGACGTACTCGTTCGGAGGGCAGGACGGGCACGCCTTCCGGGTGGGGCCGCTCGACCTGGAGCTGCGGCCCGGGGAGCTGATCTTCGTCGTCGGGGGCAATGGCAGCGGCAAGACGACGCTGGCCAAGCTGCTCACGGGGCTCTATGCGCCAGAGACCGGACAGCTCCTGTGGAACGGGGTCGCGGTGACGGACGAGAACCGCGAGGCCTATCGCAACACGTTCTCGGCCATCTTCGCCGACTTCCACCTGTTCGAGCACCTGCGCGGCGTGCCCTCGGAGGGGCTCACGAAACAGGCGGAGGAGTATCTGCGGCGGCTCTCGCTCGAGAAGAAGCTACAGATTGTCGACGGCCGCTTCTCCACGACGAACCTCTCGACGGGACAGCGCAAGCGGCTCGCGATGCTCGTGGCGTTGCTGGAGGACCGGCCCTTCTACCTGTTCGACGAGTGGGCCGCGGATCAAGACCCGGAGTTCCGCGAGATTTTCTACCGCCAGCTCCTCCCGGAGCTGGCCGCGCGCGGCAAGGGCGTGGTGGTCATCACCCACGACGACCGGTTCTTCCATCTGGCGCACCGAGTCATCAAGCTCGAGTACGGACGGCTCGTCGCGGCGGCCTAGAACGTCCAGCAGAGCCTGTTTCACGCTTGGTACGGATGTAACACGCCTGTAATACAGGCCTGTATCACCCCGCCAGGGGCCCGAGCCGTCCGCGCGCGTGGGGGGCGCGGCGGGTCGCCGGAACCGTTACAGGATCAGCCTGATTTTCAAGGTAACTGAGAATCCTGGTAGCATCCGCGCGCTCGTGGAACAGGCCGTATTTCCTGTTCGAAACATCTTTGATTCCGCGTCAACGCGCCCATGAAAAACGCCAAGCCCGTGTTCCCCGCCTCCACGCTGCTGGAGCTGCTCGAGGAGCGCGCCGCGCTTCGTTCCGATGCCCCGCTCTTCCACTTCGTGGAGGACACGGACGGCGACGAGAGCACCCTTCCCTATTCCGGGCTGCTGCAACGCGCCCGGTCCATTGGCGCCTGCCTCCAGCAGTTCACCCAGCCGGGCGAGCGCGCCGTCCTCCTCTACCCTCCGGGCCTCGAGTACGTCTCCGGCTTCTTCGGGTGTCTCGCCTCGGGGGTGGTCGCCGTTCCCGCGTACCCGCCGGACCCGTCGCGTCTGGAGCGCACCCTTCCGCGCCTGCGCGCCATCATCCAGGACTGCCAGGCGTCGGTGGTGCTCACCACCTCCTTCATTCTGTCGATGGCCGAGCTCCTCTTCGAGTCCGCTCCGGACTTGAGGGCGCTGCGCTGGGTGGCCACGGACGAGCTGCCCGCCGGCTCCGCGAGCGCCTGGCAGCGGCCCTCGCTGCGCCCCGACTCGCTGGCCTTCCTCCAGTACACCTCGGGCTCCACCGGTACGCCCAAGGGCGTGATGCTGTCTCACGCCAACCTGCTGCATAACCTGGAGCTGATCCACGGTGCGTTCGGCATGCACCCGGGCAGCACGGGTGTCATCTGGCTGCCGCCGTACCATGACATGGGGCTCATCGGCGGCATCCTGGGCACCCTCTACGGAGGCTTCTCCACCAGCCTCCTCTCGCCCCTCACCTTCCTGCGCCGCCCCCTGCGCTGGCTGGAGGTGCTCTCCCGCACCCAAGGCACCATCAGCGGAGGGCCCAACTTCGCCTTCGATTTGTGCGTGCGCAAGACGACCGAGGCCGAGCGCGCGGCCCTGGATTTGAGTCACTGGGAAGTGGCCTTCTGCGGCGCCGAGCCCATCCGTCCCGAGACGCTGGAGCGCTTCGCCCAGGCCTTTGCCCCCAGCGGCTTCCGTCGCGAGGCCTTCTATCCCTGCTATGGCCTGGCCGAGGGAACACTCATCGTCTCCGGCGGTGAGGTGAAGGCGCTGCCCGTGCAGCAGTCCGTGGACGTGAACCGGCTGCGCGAAGGTCGCGCCGAGCCGACCCCGCATGGGCAGCCGCACAGCCAGACCCTGGTGGGCTGCGGGCACTCGCTGCGGGAGCAGGAAGTGCGCGTGGTGCACCCGGAGACGCTCGTGCCGTGCGCTCCGGGCGAGGTGGGTGAGGTCTGGGTGAAGGGGCCGAGCGTGGCCCTGGGATATTGGGGCCGCCCCGAGGACACCGCGCGCGACTTCCAGGCGCGCACCTTGGATGGAGCGGGGCCCTTCCTGCGTACCGGGGACCAGGGCTTCCTCCAGGGCCAGGAGCTCTTCATCACCGGCCGCATCAAGGACCTCATCATCGTCCGCGGCCGCAACCACCATCCCCAGGACATCGAGCTGACGGCGGAGCATTCCAGCGCCGCGCTGAGGCCGGGGTGTGGCGCGGCCTTCTCGGTCGAGGTGGAGGGAGAAGAGCGGCTGGTGCTGGTGTACGAGGTGGACCCGCGCCAGCAGCCCGCGGCCGTGGAGGAGGTCGCGCGCGCCATCAGCCAGCAGGTGGCCACGGCGCATGAGCTGCGGCTGCATGCGCTCACCCTCATTGCTCCCGGCAGCCTGCCCAAGACGTCCAGCGGCAAGATTCAGCGCCGGGCGAGCCGCGCGGCCTTCCTCTCGGGCGAGCTGCAGGAGGTGGCCTCCTGGCGCGAGCAGCAGGCGGACCTGGCCGGGCCGCTGCCGGCCTCCAGCACGCCTCGGACGGCCGAGCCCGAGGCGGTGCCGGAGACGCCGGAAGCGATGGAGGACTGGCTGCGAATCCGTCTGGCCCGCCGGCTGAATATGGCCCCGCGTGCCGTCGAACGGGATGAGCCGCTCACCCGATACGGCATCGATTCGCTGGCCGCGGTGGAGCTGACGTACGAGGTGGAGCAGGGCCTCGGCGTCGCGCTGCCCCTGCATGTGCTGCTGAGCGGGCCCACCCTGGCCGAGCTGGCATGGCGGCTCGCCGGCGCGCGCCGGGATGCCACCGGTCCCATGCCTCGCGCCTCCCGCGAGCAGCCGCTGCCGCTGTCCTTCGCCCAGCAGCGGCTGTGGTTCCTCGACGAGCTCGAGCCGGGCAACCCGCTCTACAACATTCCCGCGGCGGTGAGGCTGCGCGGCACGCTGGACGTCGCCGCGCTGGAGCGCACCTTCGCGGAGCTGGTGCGCCGGCACGAGTCGCTGCGCACCACCGTCCACTCCGAGCAGGGAGTCGCCTCCCAGCTCATCCACCCCGAGGGCCACGTCCCCCTGGCTCGCGTGGACCTGAGCGCGCTTCCGCCCCAGCAGCGCGAGGCGGAGGTGCTGCGCCTGGCGTACGAGGAGGTGCTGCGGCCCTTCGAGCTGACGCGCGGGCCGCTGCTGCGCACCACGCTGGTGCGCCTGTCGGACTCCGAGCACGTGCTGGTGCTGTGCATGCACCACATCGTCTCCGACGGCTGGTCCATGGGCGTGCTGGTGCGCGAAGTGGCCGCCCTCTATGCCGCCTTCAGCCAGGGCCGGCCCTCGCCGCTGCCCGAGCTGCCCGTGCAGTACGCCGACTACGCCGTCTGGCAGCGCGGGTGGCTGCAGGGCGAGGAGCTGGAGCGGCAGCTGACATGGTGGAAGCAGCAACTGGCCGGGGCCCCCGCGCACCTGGAGCTGCCCACCGACAAGCCGCGTCCGCCCGTGCGCGACCGGCGCGGCGCCAGCGTCCCGGTGCACGTGCCCGCCGCCACGTGGGAGGCCCTCAAGGCCCTGGCGCAGCGCGAAGACGTCACTCCCTTCATGCTCCTGCTGGCCGCCTTCCAGGTGCTGCTGCACCGTCACTCGGGCCAGGAGGACATCAGCGTCGGCTCGCCCATCGCCGGCCGTTCCCGCCCCGAGACGCAGGACCTCATCGGCTTCTTCGTCAATACGCTGGTGCTGCGCACGCGCCTGGAGGGCAACCCGTCCTTCCGCGAGCTGCTGCGGCAGGTGCGCGAAACCACGCTGGGCGCGTTTGCCCACCAGGATGTGCCCTTCGAGAAGCTGGTGGAGCAGCTGCGGCCCGAGCGTGACCTCGGCCGGAGCCCGCTCTTCCAGGTCATGCTCGTCCTCCAGCCGGACCCGCTGCCCGGACTCTCCCTTCCCGGGCTGACGCTGGAATCCGTGGAGTTGGAGAGCCGGACCTCGCGGTTCGATCTCAACCTCGCCCTCTCCGAGTCCGCTCAGGGACTGGCGGGCTCGCTGGAGTACCCCACCGACCTCTTCGAGTCGGCCACCATGGTGCGCCTCGTGGGGCACCTGCATCAGTTGCTGCAGGGTGTTCTCGCCCACCCCGAGCAGCGCATCGCCGAGCTGCCGCTGCTCTCCGAAACCGAGCGTCAGCAGGTGCTCGTCGAGTGGAATGACACCCGCGCGCCCCTGGCCGTGGACACCTGCATCCACCACCTCTTCGAGGCACAGGTGGCTCGCACGCCGGATGCGCCCGCCATTGGTTTCGAGGACGCGTGGCTCACCTACCGGGAGCTGGAGGAACGCTCCAACCAGCTCGCCTGGCACCTGCGCTCGCTGGGCGTCGGGCCCGAGGTGCGCGTCGGCCTGTGCGCCGAGCGCTCCCTGGAGCTGGTGGTGGGCCTGTTCGCCATCCTCAAGGCCGGCGGCGCCTACGTCCCGCTCGACCCGTCCTACCCTCGTCAGCGCCTGGAGTGGATGCTGGAGGACGCGCGTCCCGCCGTGCTTCTGGCACAACCCGCCCTGCTGACTCGCTTGCCGGAGACGCCGGGGGCCACCGTGGTGGCCCTGAATGACGAGGCGCTGCGAGGCCAGCCCACGCGCGCGCCCGCGCCGCTGGCCACCCCGGACTCGCTGGCCTACGTCATCTTCACCTCGGGCTCCACCGGCCGCCCCAAGGGCGCCATGAATGCCCACCGCGCCGTCGTCAACCGCCTGCTCTGGATGCAGCAGGCTTATGGCCTCTCAGGCCAAGACGTGGTGCTGCAGAAGACGCCCTATAGCTTCGACGTCTCCGTCTGGGAGTTCTTCTGGCCGTTGATGACGGGGGCGCGGCTGGTGCTTGCCCGGCCCGGTGGCCACCAGGAGCCCGACTACCTGGTGCGCCTCATCGCCGAGCAGCGCGTCACCACGCTGCACTTCGTGCCCTCCATGCTCCAGGTCTTCCTGGAGGAGCCGGAGCTGGAGCGGTGCGCGTCGCTGCAGCGCGTGGTGTGCAGTGGCGAGGCCCTCTCCGCCGAGCTGGCTCAGCGCTGCCTACAGCGACTGCCCGGTGTGGGCCTGCACAACCTCTACGGCCCCACCGAGGCCGCCGTCGACGTCACCGCCTACCCGTGCGTGCTCGAGGACTCCCACCGCACGGTGCCCATCGGCCGTCCCATCGCCAATACGTCCATCCGCATCCTCGACGCGCACCTGCGCCCGGTGCCGGTGGGCGTGCCCGGCGAGCTCTTCATCGGTGGCGTCCAGGTGGGCCGCGGCTATCTGGCCCGGCCCGAGCTCACCGCCGAGCGCTTCATCCCCGACCCCTTCTCTTCCGAGCCGGGGGCTCGCCTCTACCGCACCGGCGACAAGGCGCGCTGGCTGGCCGACGGCCATATCGAGTACCTGGGCCGGCTCGACTTCCAGGTGAAGGTGCGCGGCCTGCGCATCGAACTGGGTGAAATCGAAGCGGCCTTGGAGCAGCACCCGCAGGTGCGTCAGGCCGTGGTGGTGGTGCGCGAAGACGCCACCGGCGACAAGCGGCTGGTGGCCTACGTGGTGCCGCCCTCGGGCGCACAGCCTCCGTCCACCCCGGAGGTGCGCGACTTCCTGAAGGCGAAGCTGCCCGAGTACATGGTGCCCTCGGCCTTCGTCCCCCTGGAGGCCCTGCCCCTCAACTCCAGCGGCAAGCTCGACAGGAAGGCCCTGCCCGCGCCGGACCTCTCCCGCTCCGAGCTGAGGCCCGCCTATGTCGCGCCTCGCAATGACGTGGAGCAGCGGCTGTGTGACATCTGGGCGCAGGTGCTCGGTCTGAAGCAGGTGGGCATCCACGACAACTTCTTCGAGCTGGGTGGCGACTCCATCATCAGCCTCCAGGTCGTCGCCCGCGCACGTCAAGCCGGCCTCTCCCTGTCCGTCCGCCAGCTCTTCCAGCACCAGACGGTGGCGCAGCTGGCCCTCGTGGTGAAGTCCGCCTCCGCGACGCTCGCCGAGCAGGGGCCTGTCACCGGCCAGGTGCCCCTCACGCCCGTCCAGCTCCAGCTGCTGCGGCACGACCCGGCGCACGCGTACCACTTCAACCAGTCCGTGCTCCTGGCCTCACGTGAGCCGCTGGAGCCCGCCCGCTTGCAGAAGGCTCTCGCGCACGTGGTGGCCCACCACGATGCGCTCCGCCTGCGCCTGCGTCAGCACGAGGGCGCGTGGTTGCAGGAGAACGTCAGTCCCGACGAGGCGCCCTTCCACCTGCTCCAGGTGGACCTCTCCTCCACGCCCACCTCCGAGCAGTCCGCCGCCCTCGAAGCCGAGGCCTCGCGGCTCCAGGCCAGCTTCGTCCTGGCGCAGCCGCCCCTGCTGCGCGCCGCGCTCTTCCATCTCGGCAACGGCCAGCAGCGGCTCCTCCTCGTGGCGCATCACCTGGTGGTGGATGCCGTCTCCTGGCGTGTGATTCTCGAGGACCTCGAGTCCGCCTACCTCCAGGAGACGCTCCCGCCCAAGAGCACCTCGTTCCAGTCCTGGGCTCGCCGTCTGCAGGCCCAGGCCCACTCCGAGTCGCTCTCCTCCGAGGCCGCCCTCTGGTGGGATGAGTCCCGTGCGCAGGTGGCCCCGCTCCCCACCGACGCCTCGGGTCCCAACACCCACGCTTCCACGCGTTCCGTCTCCGTCTCCCTGGATGCCGAGGAGACGAAGCTGCTGCTCCAGGAAGTGCCCACCGCCTGGCGCGCGCACATCAACGATGTGCTGCTCACCGCCCTGGCCCGGGCCCTTTCCGAGTGGACCGGCCAGTCGCGAGTCCTCGTCCACCTGGAGGGCCACGGTCGCGAGGAGCTCTTCGACGACGTGGACCTGTCTCGCACCGTGGGGTGGTTCACCTCCTTCACGCCCGTGCTGCTGCCCGTTCCCGAGGGCGGCTCCATCGGCGACGGCCTGCGCGCGGTGCGCGACTCGCTGCGCCGTCTGCCCCACCACGGCATTGGATTCGGCCTGCTGAAGTGGCTCGGGCCGACGGACCTCTCCGAGCGGCTCCAGGCCCTGCCCGTGCCGCAGGTGGCCTTCAACTACCTCGGTCAGCTCGACGCCTCGGCTTCCTCCAACCGCCTCTTCTCGCTGACCTCCGAGTCCTCCGGCGCCACCTGCGCGCCCGAGGGCACGCGGATGCATGCGCTGGACATCAACGGCTCGGTGCTCGGTGGGCAGCTCCAGCTCTCCTTCGGTTACAGCACCCACCTGCACCACGCGGCCACCATCGAGTCGCTGGCCGGACGCTTCCTGCACCACCTGCGCGCCCTCATCTCCCTGCGCGCTTCCGAGGACGCCCGCCGCTTCTCCCCGGGGGACTTCCCGCTCGCGGCATTGTCCCAGCAGTCGCTGGACTCGCTGCTGCGGCGGACCGGGCCCGACGTCGAGGACATCTACCCGCTCTCTCCCACCCAGCAGGGCATGTTGTTCCACGCCCTGCTCTCGCCGGAGTCCACCGTCTATTTCATGCAGCACTCCTGGGCCATCCACTCCGCCCTGGACGTCGCTGCCCTCCGTCAGGCCTGGCAGTCCACCGCCGAGCGCACTCCCGTCCTGCGCACCTCCTTCCACTGGAAGGACCTCGACGCGCCCCTCCAGGTGGTCCACTCGCGCCTGCCCTGCGCCTTCGAGGTGCTCGACTGGCGCTCCCTCTCCGCTTCCGAGCAGCACGAGCGCTACCAGCAAGTCCTCCTCGAGGAGCGACGACGCGGCTTCGACTTCAGCCATGCGCCCCTCATGCGCATGGTGGCCTTCCGTCTCCAGGAGGACGTCTGGCGCCTCCACTGGAGCCACTCGCACCTGTTGCTGGACGGCTGGAGCCTCGGCCTGGTGCTCCAGGAGTTCTTCTCCCTCTACGACACCTGTCTCTCCGCTCGGTCCGCGCCGCCCGCCGCGCGCCCGCCCTTCCGCGACTACATCGCGTGGCTGCGCCAGCGTGACGACTCCGCCGACGCTTCGTTCTGGCGCGCCTACCTCTCCGACTTCACCGCTCCCACGCCCCTTCCGGCCGACACCCATTCCGCGCCCACACCGGGACAGGTCCCCACCCACCCCATCCACGAGCTTCTCCTGTCCGCGGAGGCCACCGCCTCCCTGCAGGAGCTTTCGCGCCGGCACCAGGTCACCCTCAACACCCTGGCCCTCGCCTCGTGGGCGCTCGTCCTCTCGCGCTACTCCGGCGAGCACGATGTCGTCTTCGGCTCCACCTTCTCCGGCAGGCCTCCGGAGTTGCCCGGGGCCGGTTCCATGGTGGGCCTCTTCATCAACTCACTGCCCACCCGTATCCGCGTCCCCGCGGGCAAATCGCCCCTGCTGCCCTGGCTCCAGTCGCTCCAGGCCGAGCAGCTCGAGCTGCGCCAGTACGAGCACTCCCCGCTCGTCCAGGTCCAGTCCCTGAGCCAGGTGCCTCGCGGCGCCGCCCTCTTCGAGTCCCTGCTGGTCGTCGAGAACTACCCCATCGACGCGTCACTGCGGCAGCGCACCTCCTTCCTCGACGTGCGCGAGGCCATCGCCGTCGAGCGCTCCAACTATCCCCTCGCTCTCGCCGTCATCCCCGGTACCTCGACGGTGCGGCTGCTGCTCTCGCACGACGAGCCCCGCTTCCCCGCCGCCGCCATGCAGCGGCTGCTCTCGCACTGGCGCACCGCCCTCGAGGGCCTCGTGGCCCGGCCCGGGGCGTGCCTGGACGACATCGCGCTGCTCTCCGACTCCGAGCGCCGCCTCGTGCTGGAGGAGTGGAGCCGCACGCCGGGCAGCGTCCCCCAGAAGCCCGTCCACCGGCTCATCGAGGCCCACGCCCGCCTCACTCCGGACGCGCCCGCCGTCCGCTTCGGCGACGAGACGCTCACCTACGACGAACTCAACACGCGCGCCAACCAGCTTGCCCGCCACCTGCGCCGCCTCGGTGTCGGTCCCGAGGTCCTCGTCGCCATCTGCCTCGAGCGCTCCGTCGAGCTCGTCGTCTCCATGCTCGCCGTCCTCAAGGCCGGCGGCGCCTGGCTCTCGCTGGACCCTTCGCTTCCCTCCGAGCGCCTGGACTTCATCGCCTCCAACGCGCTCTCGCCCGTCCTCCTCACGCATTCGTCCCTGGAGCACCTGCTCGACCGGCGGGGCTATGTCTTCCTCGTCGACGAGCACGCGGAGCGCATCGAGCGGGAGTCCACCGACGACCTCGACGCCGAGGCGCACGCCGGCAACCTCGCCTACGTCATCTACACCTCCGGCTCCACGGGCCGTCCCAAGGGCACCCTGCTGACGCACGGCGGCCTGGCCAACACCGCGCAGGCCGCGGCGCTCGCTCACGGCTATGCGCCCGGCAGCCGCGTGCTCCAGTTCGCCAGCACCAGCTTCGACGCCTCCGTCTGCGAGGTGTTCTCCACCCTCGTCGCGGGCGCCTGCCTGGTCCTCGCGTCCCAGCAGCAGCTGCTCCCCAGCGAGCCCCTGCGCTCGCTCCTGCGGGAGCAATCCATCTCCGCCGTGACGCTCACCCCCTCCGTGCTCGCCCAGCTCGAGCCCGAGGGGTTGCCCGACCTGCGAACCGTCATCTCCGCCGGCGAGGCCTGCTCGCCCGAGCTCGCGCGGCGCTGGAGCCAGGGGCGCACCCTGCTCAATGCCTACGGCCCCACGGAAGTCACCATCTGCGCCACCATCAGCGGCCCGGTGGACGCGCGGCGACTGAGCATTGGCCGCGCCCTGCCCGACGTCCAGGTGTACGTGCTCGACGAGCACATGCGCCCCGTGCCGGTGGGTGTCACCGGTGAGCTGTACGTCGGCGGCGCGGGGCTGGCCCGCGGCTACCTCGGCCTGCCCGCGCTCACCGCCGAGCGCTTCGTTCCGCACCCCTTCGCCACCACTCCGGGTGAGCGCCTCTATCGCACCGGTGACAAGGTGCGCTGGATGCCCCACGGCGAGCTGGAGTTCCTCGGCCGCCTGGACGAGCAGTTGAAGCTGCGCGGCTTCCGCATCGAACCTGGCGAAGTGGAGATGGTGCTGCGCGAGCAGCCCTCCGTGCGCGAGGCCCTCGTGGTGCTGCGCGAGGACGTGCCCGGGGACAGGCGCCTCGTGGCCTACGTGCTGCCCCAGTCCGACGCCGAGGTGGACCCCCAGTCCCTGCGCGCCGCCCTGCTGGCGCGTCTGCCCGAGTACATGGTGCCCTCGGCCTTCGTCTCCCTGGAGGCCCTGCCCCTGACGAGCAGCGGCAAGGTGGACAAGAAGGCCCTGCCGGCCCCGTCCGGTTCCGCCGCCGCCGCGGCTTCCGAGTACGCCGCTCCACGCACCGACACCGAGATGCGCCTGGCCTCCATCTGGCGCGAGGTGCTCCACGTCGAGCAGGTCGGTCTCTTCGACGAGTTCATGTCCCTCGGCGGCCACTCCCTGCTGGCCACCCAGGTCGTCTCCCGCATCCGCGCCTCCTTCGGCGTGGAGTTGCCCCTTCGCACCCTCTTCGAGGCCGCCACGCTCGAAGCGCTCGCCCAGGCCATTGACGCCTTCCCGCGCTCCACGTCGGCGTCCGCCCTGCCACCCCTGCATCCCGTCCCGCGCGAGCAGCCGCTGCCGCTGTCCTTCGCCCAGCAGCGGCTGTGGTTCCTCGACGAGCTCGAGCCGGGCAACCCGCTCTACAACATGCGCGCGGCGGTGCGGCTGCGTGGCACGCTGGACATCGCCGCGCTGGAGCGCACCTTCGCGGAGCTGGTGCGCCGGCACGAGTCGCTGCGTACCACCGTCCACTCCGAGCAGGGAGTCGCCTCCCAGCTCATCCACCCCGAGGGCCACGCCCCCCTGGCTCGCGTGGACCTGAGCGCGCTTCCGCCCCAGCAGCGCGAGGCGGAGGTGCTGCGTCTGGCATACGAGGAGGTGCTGCGGCCCTTCGAGCTGACGCGTGGGCCGCTGCTGCGCACCACGCTGGTGCGCCTGTCGGACTCCGAGCACGTGCTGGTGCTGTGCATGCACCACATCGTCTCCGACGGCTGGTCCATGGGCGTGCTGGTGCGCGAAGTAGCCGCCCTCTATGCCGCCTTCAGCCAGGGCCGGCCCTCGCCGCTGCCCGAGCTGCCCGTGCAGTACGCCGACTACGCCGTCTGGCAGCGCGGGTGGCTGCAGGGCGAGGAGCTGGAGCGGCAGCTGACATGGTGGAAGCAGCAGCTGGCCGGGGCCCCCGCGCACCTGGAGCTGCCCACCGACAAGCCGCGTCCGCCCGTGCGCGACCGGCGCGGCGCCAGCGTCCCGGTGCACGTGCCCGCCGCCACGTGGGAGGCCCTCAAGGCCCTGGCGCAGCGCGAAGACGTCACTCCCTTCATGCTCCTGCTGGCCGCTTTCCAGGTGCTGCTGCACCGCCACTCGGGTCAGGAGGACATCAGCGTCGGCTCGCCCATTGCCGGCCGCCGTCTGGCAGAGCTCGAAGGCATCATCGGCTTCTTCATCAATACGCTGGTGCTGCGCACGCGCCTGGAGGGCAACCCGTCCTTCCGCGAGCTGCTGCGGCGGGTGCGTGAAACCACGCTGGGCGCGTTTGCCCACCAGGATGTGCCCTTCGAGAAGCTGGTGGAGCAGCTGCGGCCCGAGCGTGACCTCGGCCGGAGCCCGCTCTTCCAGGTCATGCTCGTCCTCCAGGCCGACCCGCTTCCCGGTCACTCCCTGCCAGGGTTGACGCTGGACCCCATGGACCTGGAGAGCCGGACCTCGCGGTTCGATCTCCACCTCGCCTTCTCCGAGTCCGCCCAGGGGCTGACCGGCGAACTGGAGTACCCCACCGACCTCTTCGAGTCGGCCACCATGGTGCGCCTCGTGGGGCACCTGCATCAGTTGCTGCAGGGCATTCTCGCCCAGCCCGAGCAGCGCATCGCCGAGCTGCCGCTACTCCCCGAGACCGAGCGTCAGCAGGTGCTCGTCGAGTGGAATGACACGGCCGCTGAGTTCCCGGCTGATACCTGCATCCACCACCTCTTCGAGGCCCAGGTGGCTCGCACGCCGGATGCGCCCGCCATTGGTTTCGAGGGCGTGTGGCTCACCTACCGGGAGCTGGAGGAGCGCTCCAACCAGCTCGCCTGGCACCTGCGCTCGCTGGGCGTCGGGCCCGAGGTGCGCGTCGGCTTGTGCGCCGAGCGCTCCCTGGAGCTGGTGGTAGGCCTGTTCGCCATCCTCAAGGCCGGCGGCGCCTACGTCCCGCTTGACCCGTCCTATCCCCGTCAGCGCCTGGAGTGGATGCTGGAGGATGCGCGTCCCGCCGTCCTCCTCGCCCAGCCCTCGCTCCTCTCGCGTCTGCCCGAAACGCCTGACGCATCCGTGGTGCCGCTGGCCCTGAATGACGAGGCGCTGCGAGGCCTGCCCACGCACGCGCCCGCGCCGCTGGCCACCCCGAACTCGCTGGCCTACGTCATCTTCACCTCGGGCTCCACCGGCCGCCCCAAGGGCGCCATGAATGCCCACCGCGCCGTCGTCAACCGCCTGCTCTGGATGCAGCAGGCCTATGGCCTCTCAGCCCAGGACGTCGTGCTGCAGAAGACGCCCTATAGCTTCGACGTCTCCGTCTGGGAGTTCTTCTGGCCGTTGATGACGGGCGCCCGCCTGGTGCTCGCGCGCCCTGGCGGCCACCAGGAGCCCGACTACCTGGTGCGCCTCATCGCCGAGCAGCGCGTCACCACGCTGCACTTCGTGCCCTCCATGCTCCAAGTCTTCCTGGAGGAGCCGGAACTGGAGCGGTGCGCGTCGCTGCGGCGCGTGGTGTGCAGTGGCGAGGCTCTCTCCGCCGAGCTGGCTCAGCGCTGCCTGCAGCGACTGCCCGGTGTGGGCCTGCACAACCTCTACGGCCCCACCGAGGCCGCCGTCGACGTCACCGCCTTCCACTGCCTGCCTGAAGAGGAACGCCGCTCCATTCCCATCGGCCGTCCCATCGCCAATACGTCCATCCGCATTCTCGACGCGCACCTGCGTCCGGTGCCGGTGGGCGTGCCCGGTGAACTCTTCATCGGTGGCATCCAGGTGGGCCGCGGCTATCTGGCCCGGCCCGAGCTCACCGCCGAGCGCTTCATCCCCGACCCCTTCTCTTCCCAGCCCGGTGCCCGTCTCTACCGCACCGGCGACAAGGCGCGCTGGCTGGCCGACGGCCATATCGAGTACCTGGGCCGGCTCGACTTCCAGGTGAAGGTGCGCGGCCTGCGCATCGAGCTGGGTGAAATCGAAGCCGCGCTGGAGCAGCACTCCCAGGTGCGTCAGGCCGTGGTGGTGGTGCGCGAAGACGCCACCGGCGACAAGCGGCTGGTGGCCTACGTGGTGCCGCCCTCGGGCGCACAGCCTCCATCCACCACCGAGGTGCGCGACTTCCTGAAGGCGAAGCTGCCCGAGTACATGGTGCCCTCGGCCTTCGTCACCCTGGAGACCCTGCCCCTCAACTCCAGCGGCAAGCTCGACAGGAAGGCCCTGCCCGCGCCGGACGCATCACTGGCGACCCGCGCCGAGTACGTCGCGCCTCGCAACGAGGTGGAGCAGCGGCTGTGTGACATCTGGGCGCAGGTGCTCGGCCTGAAGCAGGTGGGCATCCACGACAACTTCTTCGAGCTGGGTGGTGACTCCATCATCAGCCTCCAGGTTGTCGCTCGGGCGCGGCAGGCAGGCCTAGTGCTCGCCACCCGTCAGCTCTTCCAGCACCAGACGGTGGCGCAGCTGGCCCTCGTGGTGAAGTCCGCCTCCGCGACGCTCGCCGAGCAGGGCCCGGTCACCGGCCCGGTGCCCCTCACGCCCGCCCAGCTCCAGCTGCTGCGGCACGACCCGGCGCACGCGTACCACTTCAACCAGTCCGTGCTCCTGGCCTCACGTGAGCCGCTGGAGCCCGCCCGCCTGGAGAAGGCTCTCGCGCACGTGGTGGCCCACCACGATGCGCTCCGCCTGCGCCTGCATCAGCACGACGGCGAGTGGCTGCAGGACAACACCCGCCTCGACGAGGCTTCCGTCCACCTGCTCCAGGTGGACCTCTCCTCCACGCCCGCCTCCCAGCAGTCCGCCGCGCTCGAAGCCAAGGCCTCGCGGCTCCAAGCCAGCTTCGTCCTGGCGCAGCCGCCCCTGCTGCGCGCCGCCCTCTTCCACCTCGGCAACGGCCAGCAGCGGCTGCTGCTCATCGCCCATCACCTCGTCATCGACGCGGTCTCCTGGCGCGTGCTGCTGGAGGACCTCGAGTCCGCCTACCAGCATCCCGCGGTGACGCTGCCGGCGAAGACGACCTCGTTCCAGGCCTGGGCTCGTCACCTTCACGAGTACGCTCGCTCCAAGGCGCTCTCCTCCGAGGTTTCCTTCTGGCTGGACGAGGCCCGCGCTCGGGTGGCGCCGCTGCCCACCGACGCTTCCGGCCCCAATACCTACGCCTCCACACGCTCCGTCTCCGTCTCCCTCGAGGCCGAGGAGACGCGACTGCTGCTCCAGGAGGTGCCCACCGCCTGGCGCGCCCACATCAACGAGGTGCTGCTCACGGCCCTGACCCAGGCCGTCTCCGAATGGACGGGCCAGGCCGGAGTGCTCGTCGACCTGGAAGGCCACGGCCGCGAGGAACTCTTCAGCGACGTGGATGTCTCGCGCACCGTGGGGTGGTTCACCTCCTTCACCCCCGTGCTGCTGCCCACGCGCGGTTCCATCGGCGACGGCCTGCGCGCCGTGCGTGATTCGCTGCGCCGGCTGCCCCACCATGGCATCGGCTTCGGCCTGCTGAAGTGGCTCGGGCCGACGGATATCTCCGAGCGGCTCCAGGCGCTGCCCGCGCCCCAGGTGGTCTTCAACTACCTCGGCCAGCTCGACGCTTCGGTGGCATCCAGCCGCCTCTTCTCCCTGAGCAGCGAGTTCGCTGGCGACCAGACCGCGCCTTCCGGCTCACGTCCACACGTGCTGGAGGTCAACGGCTCGGTACTCGGTGGGCAGCTCCAGCTTTCCTTCGGCTACAGCACCCACCTGCACCACGCGGCCACCATCGAGTCGCTCGCCCAGCGCTTCCTGCACCACCTGCGCGCCCTCATCTCCCTGCGCGCTTCCGAAGACGCCCGCCGCTTCTCTCCCGGCGACTTCCCCCTCGCCTCCCTCTCGCAGCAGGCGCTCGACACCGTGCTGCGGCAGGCCGGCTCCGACGTCGAGGACCTCTACCCGCTCTCTCCCACCCAGCAGGGCCTGCTCTTCCACTCCCTGCTGTCTCCCTCCTCTTCCACCTACTTCCAGCAGCTCTCCTGGACGGTCACCTCGGCGCTGGACCTGACGGCCTTCCTGCGCGCGTGGAAGGCGTGCCTCCAGCGCCACACCCTCCTGCGCTCTTCCTTCCACTGGGAGGGGCTCGACACACCGCTCCAGGTGGTCCACTCCCAGGTGGAGCTGCCCTTCGAGATGCTCGACTGGAGTGGGGACTCCGCTTCCGAGCAACACACCCGCTTCGAGCAATTGCTGCTCGACGACCAGAAGCGCGGCTTCGAACTGCGCCGCGCTCCCCTCATGCGCTTGACGGCCGTGCGTCTGGCGGATGATTGCGTGCGCTTCCTCTGGAGCCACCATCACCTGCTGCTGGATGGCTGGAGCCTCGGCCTGCTCATCAGCGAGGTCTTCTCCCTCTACGAGGCCTTCCGCTCCAGCTCCACGCCCCGGCTTTCCGGCGCGCTGCCCTTCCGCGACTACATCGCCTGGCTGCAGCGCCGCGACGCTTCCGGCGACGAGGCCTTCTGGCGCTCCTACCTGGGAGGGTTCTCCGCCCCGACACCTCTGCCCACGGACACCCATTCCGCACCGCCGCGAGGCCAGTCCGCCGAGCACCTCACCCTCGAATCGGGCCTCTCCACCGAGGACACCGCCGCCCTGCAGTCCTTCGCCCGTCAGCACCAGATGACGCTGCACACGTTGGCACTTGCTTCCTGGGGGCTCGTCCTCTCCCACTACTCGGGTGAGCAGGACGTCGTCTTCGGCAACACCGTCGCGGGCCGTCCTCCCGAGCTGCCCGGCTCCGACACCCTGGTCGGCATCTTCATCAACACCCTGCCCGCTCGCGTCCGCGTGCCGTCGACCTCCTCGGCCCTCGGTCCCTGGCTTCAGTCGCTCCAGGCCCAGCAACTCGAGCTGCGCCAGTACGAGCACTCTCCGCTCGTCCAGGTCCAGTCCTTCAGCGCTCTTCCCCCCGGCACCCGGCTCTTCGACTCGCTGCTCGTCTTCGAGAACTATCCCCTCGACGCAGCACTGTCGGGTTCGACCTCCTCGCTCGGGGTGAAGGACGTTCAGGGCTACGAGCACACCAACTACCCGCTCACCCTTTCCGTCCTCCCGGGCCAGTCCCTGCGCCTGCGGGCCGCCTTTGACTCGCCCCGCTTCGAGCCCGCGTCCATCCAGCGGCTGCTCGAGCACTGGCGTCGGGCCCTGCTCTCCCTGGCTGACGCCTCCCGCCTGAACGACGTCACCCTGCTCACCCAGGCCGAGCGTCAGCAGGTGCTCGTCGAGTGGAATGACACGGCCACTGAGTTCCCGGCCGATACCTGCATTCACCACCTCTTCGAGCAGCAGGTGGCGCGCACACCGGATGCGCCCGCCCTCGGCTTCGAGGGCGCGTGGCTCACCTACCGGGAGCTGGAGGAACGCTCCAACCAGCTCGCGTGGCACCTGCGCTCGCTGGGCGTCGGCCCCGAGGTGCGCGTCGGCTTGTGCGCCGAGCGCTCCCTGGAGCTGGTGGTGGGCCTGTTCGCCATCCTCAAGGCCGGCGGCGCCTATGTGCCTCTCGACCCGTCCTACCCCCGTCAGCGCCTGGAGTGGATGCTGGAGGACGCGCGTCCCGCCGTCCTCCTCGCCCAGCCCTCGCTCCTCTCGCGTCTGCCGCAAACGCCTGACGCATCCGTGGTGCCGCTGGCCCTGAATGGCGAGGCGCTGCGCGCTCTGCCCACGCACGCGCCCGCGCCGCTGGCCACCCCGGACTCGCTCGCCTACGTCATCTTCACCTCGGGCTCCACCGGCCGCCCCAAGGGCGCCATGAATGCCCACCGCGCCGTCGTCAACCGCCTGCTCTGGATGCAGCAGGCCTATGGCCTCTCGGCCCAGGACGTCGTGCTGCAGAAGACGCCCTATAGCTTCGACGTCTCCGTCTGGGAGTTCTTCTGGCCGTTGATGACGGGCGCCCGCCTGGTGCTCGCGCGCCCTGGCGGCCACCAGGAGCCCGACTACCTGGTGCGCCTCATCGCCGAGCAGCACGTCACCACGCTGCACTTCGTGCCCTCCATGCTCCAGGTCTTCCTGGAGGAGCCGGAACTGGAGCGGTGCGCGTCGCTGCGGCGCGTGGTGTGCAGTGGCGAGGCCCTCTCCGCCGAGCTGGCGCAGCGCTGCCTGCAGCGACTGCCCGGCGTGGGCCTGCACAACCTCTACGGCCCCACCGAGGCCGCCGTCGACGTCACGTCCTACGCGTGCGTGCTCGAGGACTCCCACCGCACGGTGCCCATCGGCCGCCCCATCGCCAATACCTCCATCCGCATCCTCGACGCGCACCTGCGTCCGGTGCCGGTGGGCGTGCCCGGCGAGCTCTTCATCGGTGGCGTCCAGGTCGGTCGCGGCTACCTCGCCCGGCCCGAGCTCACCGCCGAGCGCTTCATCCCCGACCCCTTCTCTTCCGAGCCGGGTGCCCGTCTCTACCGCACCGGCGACAAGGCGCGCTGGCTGGCCGACGGCCATATCGAGTACCTGGGCCGACTCGACTTCCAGGTGAAGGTGCGCGGCTTGCGCATCGAGCTGGGCGAAATCGAAGCGGCCCTGGAGCAGCACCCGCAGGTGCGTCAGGCCGTGGTGGTGGTGCTTGAAGACGCCTCGGGCGACAAGCGGCTGGTGGCCTACGTGGTGCCGCCCTCGGGCGCACAGCCTCCGTCCACCCCGGAGGTGCGCGACTTCCTGAAGGCGAAGCTGCCCGAGTACATGGTGCCCTCGGCCTTCGTCCCCCTGGAGGCCCTGCCCCTCAACTCCAGCGGCAAGCTCGACAGGAAGGCCCTGCCCGCGCCGGACGCCGCGCTCTCCACCCGCGCCGAGTACCTCGCGCCTCGCGGCGAGACGGAGCAGCGCCTCGCTTCCCTCTGGAGCGAGGTGTTGCGCGTCGAGAAGGTGGGCGTCCACGACAACTTCTTCGAGCTCGGCGGCCACTCGTTGCTGGCCACCCAGGTCGCCTCTCGCATCCGCGCCACCTTCGGCGTGGACCTGCCTCTTCCCACCCTTTTCGAGGCTCCTACCCTCGAAACCCTTGCCGCCTCCATCGACGCTCTCGCGCGTGAGGCGCTTGGGGCGAAGCTGCCTCCCCTGCGGCCCGTGGAGAGGACGGGCGCGCTGCCGCTGTCCTTCGCTCAGCAGCGGTTGTGGTTCCTCGACCAGCTCATCCCCGACAGCGCGCTCTACAACATGCCCGCGCCGCTACGCCTGGAAGGCTCGCTGGATGTCGCCGCCCTGGAGCGCAGCCTCTCCGAGTTGATGCGCCGCCATGAAGTGCTGCGCACCTCATTCCCTTCTGACGCCGGTCAGCCCCTGCAGGCCATCGCGCCTCCCGCGCCCTTGCCCTTGGAGCGCGTGGACCTGAGCGCCCTGCCCACCAAGGAGCGTGAAGCCGAGGCCCACCGACTCATCGAGACCGAGTGCCGCAAGCCCTTCTCGCTCGCTCGCGGCCCCCTGCTGCGTGCCCTGCTGTTGAAGCTGGCCGACACCGAGCACGTGCTGGTGCTCAACCTGCACCACATCGTCTCCGATGGCTGGTCCATGGGCGTGCTGGTGCGTGAGGTGGCCGCGCTCTACGAGGCCTTCTCGCAGGGCCAGCCTTCGCCCCTGCCCGAGCTGTCCGTGCAGTACGCCGACTTCGCCGCCTGGCAGCGCCAGTGGCTCCAGGGGGAAGCGCTGGAGGCCCAGCTCTCCTACTGGCGCCAGCAGCTCGCCGGTGCGCCGCGAGTGCTGGAGCTGCCCACCGACAGGCCCCGCCCGGCAGTGCAGTCCTACCGCGGCGCCCTCCTCTCGCGGCTCATGCCTCAGGCGCTCTCCCAGGCGCTTCAGAGGCTCTGCCAGCGCGAGGGCGTCACGTCCTTCATGGCGCTGCTGGCCGGCTTCCAGGCCCTGCTGTCGCGCTACTCCGGGCAGACGGATGTCGTCGTGGGTACCGACATCGCCGGCCGGACCCACGCCGACACCGAGGGCCTCATCGGCTTCTTCGTCAACCAGCTCGTCATGCGCGGCGACCTCTCGGGAGACCCCACCTTCCGCGAGTTGCTGGGTCGCACGCGCCAGATGGCGCTGGGCGCCTATGCGCACCAGGACGTGCCCTTCGAAGAGCTGGTGCGCGTGCTCAATCCCGAGCGCAGCCTTGCCCACGCGCCGCTGTTCCAGGTGAAGCTCGTTCTTCAGAACGCTCCCGCTACGGAGCTGAAGCTGCCGGACCTCGCCCTGCGAAGCGTGGAGGGCAACGCGGGCGTCGCGAAGTTCGACCTCGCGATTTCCATTCAGGAGACGCCCGAAGGCCTGGCCTGTCTCGCCGACTACAGCACCGACCTGTACGACGCGGACACGATGGCCCGGATGCTGGAGCACCTGCAGGTGATGCTGGAGGCGGCTGTCGCCAAGCCCGACATGCGCCTGTCCGCCCTGCCCCTGCTCTCCGAGGCCGGTCGCCGCCAGGTGCTGGTGGAGTGGAACGACACGGCCGCCGACTTCCCGGCCACCTCCTGCATCCACCACCTCTTCGAGCAGCAGGTGGCCCTGCGCCCCGACGCCATCGCCGTCGAGTTCGGTGACTCCCTCCTCACCTACCGGCAGCTCGACGCGCGCGCCAACCAGCTCGCTCACCACCTGCGCTCCCTGGGCGTCGGCCCCGATTGCCTCGTCGCCCTGTGCCTGGAGCGCTCGCTGGAGCTCATCGTCTCGCTGCTGGCCATCCTCAAGGCCGGGGGCGCCTACCTCCCTCTCGACGCCTCCTATCCCGCCCAGCGTCTGGCCTTCATGCTGGAGGACGCGCCCGCTCGCCTCCTGCTCACCTCGCGCGCCCTGCTCTCGAAGCTGTCCGTCTCCGAGCTCCTCCCCTCGCTCTGCCTCGAGGAGCTGAGCCTCGACGCGCTGCCTACCTCCCCTCCGGCCTCCGGCGTCTCCTCCCGCCACCTGGCCTACGTTGACTTCACCTCCGGCACCACCGGCCGGCCCAAAGGCGTCGCCATCGAGCACCGCGGCGTCATGCGCCTGCTGCACGGCGCCAAGTACGCCCACCTGGGCCCGGAGGAGACCTTCCTCCTCATCGCCCCCATCTCCTTCGACGCCTCCACCCTCGAAGTCTGGGGCCCGCTGCTGTTCGGTGGCCGCCTCGTCGTCTTCCCGCCCCAGTCGCCCAGCGATTTGGAACTGCTGAGCACCGTCCTCCAGCGCCACCGCGTCACCACGCTGCACCTGACGGCGGGCCTGTTCTCCCAGGTGGTGGAGCACAAGCCCGAGGCGCTGCGCGGTGTCCGGCAGCTTCTCACCGGCGGCGACGTCGTCTCCGCGCCGCACGTGCGACGCGTGGTGGAGGAGCTGGGGATTGCGGTGACGGCCTGCTACGGCCCCACCGAGTCCACCCTCTTCACGTCCACGCACCGCATGATGGACGTGGCCCACGTGGGGGCCTCCATCCCCATCGGTACCCCCATCGCCAACACCCAGGTGTACCTGCTGGACGCATACCTCCAGCCAGTGCCCGCGGGCATTCCCGGAGAGCTGTTCATCGGCGGCGATGGCCTGGCGCGCGGCTACCTCTCCCGTCCGGACCTCACCGCCGAGCGCTTCATCCCGAACCCCTTCAGCGCCATCCCGGGCGAGCGCCTCTACCGCACCGGCGACCTGGCCCGATGGAGCGCCGAGGGCGTGCTGGAGTTCCTCGGCCGCCGCGACAACCAGGTGAAGGTGCGCGGCTACCGCATCGAGCTCGCCGAGGTGGAGGCCGCCCTGCTGGCGCACGCCGCCGTGCACGAGACCGTGGCCCTCGTGCGCGAGGACGTGCCCGGCGACAAGCGCCTGGTGGCCTATGTCGTCGCTCAGGCGGACCAGTCCCTCGATGTGGGCTCGCTGCGCTCCTTCCTCCAGCAGCGGGTGCCCGAGTTCATGGTGCCCTCGGCCTTCGTCGCCCTGGAGGCCCTGCCCCTCTCCGACAATGGGAAGGTCGACAGGAAGGCCTTGCCCGCGCCGGACGCCGCGCTCGCGGCCCGCGCCGGGTACGTCGCGCCCCGGAACGACGTGGAGCAGCGCCTGTGCGACATCTGGTCCCTCATTCTGGGCCGGAAGCAGGTGGGCATCCACGACAACTTCTTCGAGCTGGGTGGCGACTCCATCATCAGCATCCAGGTCGTCGCCCATGCGCGGCGGGCGGGCCTCGTACTCGCCACCCGTCAGCTCTTCCAGCACCAGACGGTGGCCGAGCTCGCCCTCGTCGTGAAGTCCACCTCCGAGGCATTGGGTGAGCAGGGCCCCGTCACCGGCCCGGTGCCCCTCACGCCCGTCCAGCTCCAACTGCTGGCGCTCGACGCCGCGCACGCCCACCACTTCAACCAGGCGGTGCTCCTGGCGTCCCGCGAGCCTCTGGAGCCCGCTCGCCTGGAGAAGGCCCTCGCGCACGTGGTGGCCCACCACGATGCCCTCCGCCTGCGCTTCCGACAGCACGACGGGCAATGGCATCAGGAGAACGCAACCCCCGAGGAGGCACCCTTCCACCTGCTCCAGGTGGACCTCTCCTCCACACCCGCTTCCGAGCAGCCCGCTGCCCTCGAAGCCGAGGCCTCGCGTCTGCAGGCCAGCTTCGTCCTCTCCCAGCCTCCCCCGCTGCGCGCCGCCCTCTTCCACCTCGGCAACGGCCAGCAGCGCCTGCTGCTCGTCGTTCACCACCTCGTCGTCGATACCGTCTCCTGGCGCGTGATGCTGGAGGACCTCGAGTCCGCCTACCAGCAGCTCCAGCAAGGCCCTGCCGCCTCGTTGCCGGCGAAGACGACCTCGTTCCAGGCCTGGGCTCGCCGCCTTCAGGCTCATGCCCACTCCGAGTCCCTGCTGGCCGAGGCTCCTCTCTGGCTGGACGAGGCCCGTGCACGGGTGGCGCCGCTACCCACCGACGCTTCCGGCCCCAACACCTACGCCTCCGCGCGCTCCGTCTCCGTCTCCCTCGAGGCCGAGGAGACGCGGCTGCTGCTCCAGGAGGTGCCCACCGCCTGGCGTGCCCACATCAACGAGGTGCTGCTCACGGCCCTGACCCAGGCCGTCTCCGAATGGACGGGCCAGGCCGGAGTGCTCGTCGACCTGGAAGGCCACGGCCGCGAGGAACTCTTCAGCGACGCGGATGTCTCGCGCACCGTGGGGTGGTTCACCTCCCTCACGCCCGTGCTGCTGCCCGTGCCCGAAGGCGCTTCCGTCGGCGACGGCCTGCGCGCCGTGCGTGATTCGCTGCGCCGGCTGCCCCACCATGGCATCGGCTTCGGCCTGCTGAAGTGGCTCGGGCCGACGGATATCTCCGAGCAGCTCCAGGCGCTGCCCGCGCCCCAGGTGGCCTTCAACTACCTTGGCCAGCTCGATGCCGCGGCCGCCTCCAGCCGCCTCTTCTCCCTGAGCAACGAGCCCGCCGGCTCCTCCGTTTCGCCTGTGGGCTCGCGGCAGCATGTCCTGGAGATCAACGGCTCCGTCTTCCAGAGCCGCCTGCAGTTCGTCTTCGGCTACAGCGCTCACCTGCACCACGCGGCCACCATCGAGTCGCTCGCCCAGCGCTTCCTGCACCACCTGCGCGCGCTCATCTCCCTGCGTGCTTCCGAGGACGCCCGCCGCTTCTCTCCGGGGGATTTCCCCCTCGCCTCCCTCTCGCAGCAGGCACTCGACACCGTGCTGGGACAGGCTGGCTCCGACGTCGAGGACCTCTACCCGCTTTCTCCCACCCAGCAGGGTCTGCTCTTCCACTCCCTGCTGTCTCCCTCCTCCTCCGCCTACTTCGAGCAGATCTCCTGGACGGTCACCTCCGCGCTGGACCTGCCCGCGTTCCTGCGCGCGTGGAAGGTCTGCCTCCAGCGCCACACCCTCCTGCGCTCCTCCTTCCACTGGGAGGGGCTCGACACGCCGCTGCAGGTGGTTCACTCCCAGGTGGAGCTGCCCTTCGAGCAGCTCGATTGGAGCACCCTGCCCGCGGATGAGCAGCAGGCCCGCTTCGAGCAACTCCTCCGCGACGACCAGAAGCGCGGCATCGAGCTGCGCCGCGCGCCGCTGGTGCGGCTGACGGCCATCCGCCTCGCGGATGATTCCGTGCGCTTCCTCTGGAGCCACCACCACCTGCTGCTGGATGGCTGGAGCCTCGGCCTGCTCATCAGCGAGGTGTTCTCCCTCTACGAGGCCTTCCGCTCCGGCTCCGCGCCCCGGCTCTCCGGCACGCGGCCCTTCCGCGACTACATCGCCTGGTTGCAGCGCCGCGACGCTTCCGGCGACGAGGCCTTCTGGCGCTCCTACCTGGAGGGCTTCACTGCGCCCACGCCGCTCCCGGCGGACACCCACGCCACGGCGCTTCGAGATCAGCCTACCGAGCACCTCACCCTCGAATTGGGGCTCTCGGCTGAAGCCACGGCCTCCTTGCAGGCCCTGGCCCGCCAGCATCAGGTGACGCTGCACACGCTCGCCCTGGCCTCCTGGGGCTTCGTCCTCTCCCACTACTCGGGTGAGCAGGACGTCGTCTTCGGCAACACCGTCGCGGGCCGTCCTCCCGAGCTGCCCGGCTCCGACACCCTGGTCGGCATCTTCATCAACACCCTGCCCGCTCGCGTCCGCGTGCCGTCGGCCTCCTTGGCTCTCGGGCCCTGGCTCCAGTCGCTCCAGGCCCAGCAGCTCGAGCTGCGCCAGTTCGAGCACTCTCCGCTCGTCCAGATTCAATCGTTCAGCCAGGTGCCTCGGGGCGCCTCGCTCTTCGACTCGCTGCTCGTCTTCGAGAACTATCCCCTCGACGCTTCGCTGTCGGGTTCGACCTCGTCGCTCCAGGTGACGGATGTCCAAGGCCGCGAGCGCACCAACTACCCGCTCACGCTCTCCGTCCTCCCCGGCCAGTCCCTGCGCCTGCGAGCCGCCTTTGATTCGCCCCGCTTCGAGCCCGCGTCCATGCAGCGACTGCTTGAGCACTGGCGCCAGGCCCTGCTCTCGCTGACCTCGACCGCCCGGCTGAGCGACATCTCCCTGCTCTCCGAGGCCGAGCGCCAGCAGGTGCTGGTGCAGTGGAATGACACCCGCGCGCCCCTGGCGGTGGACACCTGCATCCACCATCTCTTCGAGGCGCAGGTGGCTCGCACACCGGATGCGCCCGCTCTCGCCTTCGAGGGCGCGTGGCTCTCCTTCCGCGAGCTCGACACGCGCGCCAACCAGCTCGCGTGGCACCTGCGCTCGCTGGGCGTTGGCCCCGAGGTGCGCGTCGGCCTGTGCGCCGAGCGCTCCCTGGAGCTGGTGGTGGGCCTGTTCGCCATCCTCAAGGCCGGCGGCGCCTACGTCCCGCTCGACCCGTCCTACCCCCGTCAGCGCCTGGAGTGGATGCTGGAGGACGCACGTCCCGCCGTCCTCCTCGCCCAGCCCTCGCTCCTCTCGCGTCTGCCGGAAACGCCTGACGCATCCGTGGTGCCGCTGTCCCTGAACGACGAGGCGCTGCGCAGCCCGCCCACGCACGCGCCCGTGCCGCTGGCCACCCCGGACAACCTCGCCTACGTCCTCTTCACCTCGGGCTCCACCGGCCGTCCCAAGGGCGTCATGGTCGAGCACCGCTCGGTGCTCAACCTCCACCGCGCCTTGCGCGAGTCCGTCTACGCCGGCCTGCCTCCGGGTTCGCGCGTCACCCTCAATGCTCCGCTGGCCTTCGACGCTTCCGTCCAGCAGCTCGTCCAACTCCTCGACGGTCACTGCCTCTTCATCGTCCCTGATGCACTCCGCAGGGATCCGCGCGCCCTCGTTGACTGGCTGGCCCGGCACGAGGTCCAGGCGCTCGACTGCACGCCTTCGTTGCTGCGGCTGTTGCTGCAGGAAGACCTGCTGGAGGGGGCCCAGCACCTCCAACTGCTGGTGCCCGGAGGCGAGGCCCTCGACGAGGCCACGTGGCAGCAGCTCGCCGCGTCCGAGCGCACCCGCACCTTCAACGTCTATGGCCCCACCGAGGCCACGGTTGATTCCACGACCTTCCGTCTGAGGCCCGGCACCCGTCCCACCCTGGGCGGGCCCCTTTCCAACGTCCACGCCTACGTGCTGGATGCGCGCCTCCAGCCCGTACCGGTGGGCGTCCCCGGCGAGCTGTTCATCGGCGGCGCTGGCCTGACGCGTGGCTACTTCGGCCGCCCGGAGCTGACGGCGGAGCGCTTCATCCCCAACCCCTTCGCCTCCGAGCCCGGGCAGCGCCTCTACCGCACCGGCGACAAGGCGCGCTGGCAGGCCGACGGCACCCTCGAGTACCTGGGCCGGCTCGACTTCCAGGTGAAGGTGCGTGGCTTCCGCATCGAGCTGGGTGAAATCGAAGCGGCGCTCGCCTCCCATCCTTCGGTGCGCGAAAGCGTGGTGGTGGTGCGCGAGGACTCCCCGGGCGATGCGCGTCTGGTGGCCTACCTCGTGCCGTCATCGGGTGCGCACGCCTCCGCGACCCACGACGTCCGCGACGTCCTGAAGACGAAGCTGCCCGAGTACATGGTGCCCTCGGCCTTCGTCACCCTGGAGGCCCTGCCCCTCAACTCCAGTGGCAAGCTCGATAGAAAGGCCCTGCCGCCTCCCGGTCTCCAGGGACAGGAGGAGCGCGGCTCCTACGTCGCCCCGCGCACGCCCACCCAGCAGCTCCTGTCCGACCAATGGAGCCTGCTGCTGGGGCTGACACGCGTCGGAGCCCGCGACAACTTCTTCGAGCTCGGCGGCCACTCGCTGCTGGCCACCCAGGTCACTTCTCGCATCCGCGCCACCTTTGGCGTGGACCTGCCCATCAGCGCCCTCTTCGAGACTCCCACCATCGAGGCCCTCGCGGCTTCCATCGATGCCCTCGCGCGTGAGGGTGGCGGCGTGAAGATGCCTCGCTTCCAGCCCGTGGAAAGGAGCGGCGCGCTGCCGCTGTCCTTCGCCCAGCAGCGGCTGTGGTTCCTCGACCAGCTCATCCCCGACAGCGCGCTGTACAACATGCCCGTGCCGCTGCGCCTGGAGGGCTCTCTCGACACCGAGACCCTGGAGCGCAGCCTGACGGAGCTGGTGCGCCGTCACGAGGTGCTGCGTACCTCCTTCCCCGCTGACGCCGGTCAGCCCCTGCAGGTCATCGCTCCTCCCGCGCCCCTCCCCCTGGAGCGTGTGGACCTGAGCGCCTTGCCCGCCGAGGCGCGCGAGACCGAAGCCCGCCGGCTCGTCGAGGCCGAGTGCCGCAAGCCCTTCTCACTCGCTCGCGGCCCCCTGCTGCGTGCCCTGCTGTTGAAGCTGGCCGACACCGAGCATGTGCTGGTGCTCAACATGCACCACATCATCTCCGATGGTTGGTCCATGGGTGTGGTGGTGCGTGAAGTCGCGGCGCTCTATGAGGCCTTCTCACAAGGCCAGCCTTCGCCCCTGCCCGAGCTGCCCGTGCAGTACGCCGACTTCGCCGCCTGGCAGCGCCAGTGGCTCCAGGGCGAGGCCCTCGAAGCTCAGTTCTCCTACTGGCGCCAGCAGCTCGCCGGTGCGCCGCGAGTGCTGGAGCTGCCCACCGACAGGCCCCGCCCGGCAGTGCAGTCCTACCGCGGCGCCACCCTCTCGCGGCTCATGCCCGCGACTGTGTCCAAGGCGCTCCAGGCGCTCTGCCAGCGCGAGGGCGTCACCTCCTTCATGGCGCTGCTGGCCGGCTTCCAGGCCCTGCTGTCGCGCTACTCCGGGCAGACGGATGTCGTCGTCGGTACCGACATCGCTGGCCGCACCCATGCCGACACCGAGGGGCTCATCGGCTTCTTCGTCAACCAGCTCGTCATGCGTGGGGACCTCTCCGGAGACCCCACCTTCCGCGAGCTGCTGGGCCGCACGCGCCAGGTGGCGCTGGGCGCCTATGCGCATCAGGACGTGCCCTTCGAAGAGCTGGTGCGCGTGCTCAACCCCGAGCGCAGCCTTGCTCACGCGCCGCTGTTCCAGGTGAAGCTCGCGCTTCAGAACGCTCCCGCTACGGAGCTGAAGCTGCCGGGTCTCGCCCTGCGAAGCGTGGAGAGCGACACAGGCACCGCGAAGTTCGACCTGACGCTCTCCATCCAGGAAACGCCCGAGGGCCTGGCCTGCCTCGCCGACTACAGCACCGACCTGTTCGACGCGGACACGATGGCTCGGATGCTGGAGCACCTGCAGGTGCTGATGGAGGCGGCTGTCTCCAGACCCGACACGCGCCTGTCGTCCCTGCCTCTGCTCACCGAGGCGGAGCGTCGCCAGCTACTGGTGGAGTGGAATGACACGGCCACCGACTTCCCGGCCGAGGCCTGCATCCACCACCTCTTCGAGCAGCAGGTGGCCCGCACTCCCGACGCGCCCGCCCTCGGCTTCGAGGACGCGTGGCTCACCTACCGGGAGCTCGACGCGCGTGCCAATCAGCTCGCGTGGCACCTGCGCTCGCTGGGCGTTGGCCCCGAGGTGCGCGTGGGCCTGTGCGCCGAGCGCTCCCTGGAGCTGGTGGTGGGCCTGTTCGCCATCCTCAAGGCTGGCGGCGCCTACGTCCCTCTCGACCCGTCCTACCCTCGCGAGCGTCTGGCGTGGATGCTCGAGGACG
>NZ_JABBJJ010000122.1 GCF_012933655.1 Pyxidicoccus fallax
GGTGGGAAGGCGCGCTAGGGTGGAGGGTATGGATCCCGTCCTCCTGACCGGTACGGCCAGCGCCCACCTGGGGCGCGAGCTCGCCCACGCCCTGGGCGTGGCACCCGCTGACTGCCACTTCGAGCGGTTTCCCGATGGTGAGATGCACGTGGAGGTGCCCGAGACAGTGCGCGGGCGCACCGCGGTCATCGTGCAGACGACGACTCCGCCCACGGGCGAGCACCTGCTGGAGCTGCTGCTCATGGCGGATGCGTGCTGGCGGGCGGGCGCGGCCCGGCTGGAGGCGGTGGTGCCGTACCTGGGCTACGCGCGGCAGGACCGGCGCGGCCGGCCGGGCGAGCCGCTGGGTGGGCGGCTGATGGCGGACCTGCTGTCGCAGGGACGCTTCGCGCGGGTGCTGGTGGTGGACCTGCACAGCCCGGCGCTGGAGGGGTGCTTCGGCGCGCCGCTGGAGCACCTGACGGCGCTGCCGCTGCTGGCGGACGCGCTGCGGCCGAACGTGACGGACACGTCGGTGGTGGTGGCGCCGGACCTGGGCGCGGTGAAGCGCGCGGAGGCGCTGGCGCGGCTCTTGGGCCGGCCGTGGGCGGTGATTCACAAGGTGCGGCTGAGCGGTGAGGAAGTGCACGCCAGCGGGCTGATGGGCGAGGTACGGGGCCGGCGGCCGATTCTCGTGGACGACATGGTGTCCACGGGCGGCACGCTGGCGGCGGCTGCGGGCACGCTGCGCGAGGCGGGGTGCGCGGACGACTTCACGGTGGTGACGACGCACGCGCTGCTGGTGGGCCCCGCGGTGGAGCGCCTGCGCACGATGCCGCTGACGCGGCTGGTGCGCACCGACAGCGTGGAGCCCCAGGAGGGCCTGCCCTTCCCGCAGCAGGTGGTGACGCTCGCGCCGCTGGTGGCCCGCGCGCTGCGGCCGTGAGGGGGCGCTGCTCCGTGTGAACGCGAAAGGGGCGAAGGACGCCCAGGCATCCTCCACCCCTTCGCTTCAAAGCCAGACGCGACCCGTGGCTCAGCCGATCTTCGTCTTGTACTCCTTCATCCAGTCGAGCACCTGCTGGTGGTACTGCTTGCTGTCGTTCTCCGTCGGCGGCGCGTACTTGTTGATGAGGCCCTGGTAGTCGCCGCGGCCGATGAAGCTCCGGTACCCGGAGTTGAGCAGCGAGAAGTACGCCTCGATGCCCTGCTTCGCGTTCGGGAACTTGGCGAAGTTGCCGTTCGGCTGGCCGCCGAACTGCCGCTCCCACTCCGCGAAGCGCAGGTTGCCCGGGTTGTTGTTCTTCACCGCCGAGCCGGCCGTCATGAAGGACGCTTCCTTGCGGAACATCGCCAGCGCCAGCTCCGGCGGCACGTTGTACTTCTTGGACATCGCCACGATGTGCGCGCCCTGGCCCTCCAGGCCCGTGCCCTTGAGAATCTTGTCGATGTTCGCCGCCTTCGTCGCGTCCGAGCCCGTCGGCGCCGTCGGACCCGTCACGGGGCCCGCCCCACCCGGCTTCTGCGTGCCGCCCTGGCCGCCGAGCGCCTCGGTCATCGCAGCGCGCGTCCTCGGGCCATAGATGCCCGAGTTCGGGCTGATGCCTTGGTCCTTCTGGAACTTCGCCACCGCCGCCTCGGTCTTCGGACCGAAGATGCCCGGACCCGTGTTCACCTGGGCCTGCGTCATGTAGCCCAGCTTCACGAGCGCGTCCTGCAGCTTGCGCACCTCCGGGCCCTCCATGCGGCGCTTCAGGTCCGTCTGCGGCACGCTCACGTTGCCCGTGGTGGGCTTCGTCGGAGTGCCAGGCGTCTTCGGCGGCTCGGCGGGCGGCTTGCCCGTGGCCTTGCCGCTGTCGTTCACCCAGTACTCGGGCTTCGCGTTGCCGAAGCCGTCCTTCACGTGCTTGTTGTTGAAGTTGGACCCGCCCGCCTGCGCCAGCGCCGGGCCGCGGTCCGTCATCTCACCGGGGCGAATCATGCCCACGTGGCCGATGCCGCCCGGGTTCTTCCAGAGCGCCACGGTGGGGTGGCCCGCGTTGGCCATCTTCTGCGCCTCCTCCGCCGACACCTTCCGCCAGCCGTTGCGCTCACCGTGCGTGTGCATCCAGTCCACGGTGGCGTTGGCGTTCATCTCCCGGCCCTTGCCCGGGGCCACGGAGTTGCCCTTGCCGTCCACCCAGTGGGGAATCTCCGCGCCCATGGCGCGCGTCGCGTCCCACAGGAAGATGTTGCAGAAGGTGTCGCGCGTGCCGTCGCCGTTGAAGTCGCGCTTCGTGTAGCGCGGGTTCACCCCCACGGCGAACTGGTTGAGGACCTGGTTGTACGTGTCCGCGTTGCGGTTCTTCGGGTCGCCCCGGAGCGGCGGGTTGGTGACCTGGGCCGCGTTGGTGTTCGCCGTGCCCGGCGCCGGCTTGCTGCCGTCGTAACGCACCGCGGGTGCGGGGGCTCGGTAGGAGGGGGCGCTCTGGGTGGCGCTGCGGACGCTCATGGCAACCTCGGAAAAATGGCGACTGCTTGAAGGAATTGTCGGAGGAGGTGCGCCGAAGTTGCCTTTCCCCTCGCGGCCCCAGGGACTCGGCTAGGGTGCGGGGTCATGTCCGACACGTTGCTGACGAAGCTGGAGTCCGGGGTCCTCACCCTCACCTTCAACCGGCCCGAGAAGAAGAACGCCTTCACGCATGCCATGTACGAGGCGGCCACCGACGCGCTGCGTAAGGCGGACGGTGACGCCAACGTCCGGGCGGTGCTGCTCACCGGCGCGGGCGGCGTCTTCACCGCGGGCAACGACATCGGCGACTTCATGGAGCACCCGCCCACGGGCGAGGACAGCGCCGTGTTCCGCTTCCTGAAGGCGCTGGTGGACGCGTCCAAGCCGGTGGTGGCCGCGGTGGACGGGCCGGCGGTGGGAATCGGCACGACGATGCTGCTGCACTGTGACTACGTCGTCGCCAGCGACCGCGTGCGCTTCCAGATGCCCTTCGTGCAGCTCGGCCTGTGCGCGGAAGGGGCCAGCAGCCTGCTGTTGCCGCGCATGGCGGGCAACGCGCTGGCCAGCGAGCTGCTGCTGTTCGGCGAGCCCTTCGACGCGGCCACGGCGCAGCGCGCGGGCATCGTCAACAAGGTGGTGCCGGCCGCCAACCTCCAGGAGGTGGCCGCCGAGCGCGCCGCCACCCTCGCCTCCCGCCCCGCCGAGGCGGTGCGCGTCACCAAGCGCCTGATGCGCGAGCCGCTGCGCGCCGAAATCCACGCCACCCTCGCCCGCGAGGGCGCCGAGTTCGTCCAGCGCCTCCAGTCCACCGAGGCCCAGGAGGCCTTCATGGCCTTCATGTCCCGCGGCAGCAAGAAGTAGCCACGCCGCACGCCACGGCGCGCCAAAGACACAGGGCCCGACGCCGACAGCACGGCGCCGGGCCCTTCGTTCATGCGCGGAGCGCCGCGGCTAGCGCGTGGCCGGAGCCTGCGGCGGGCGCGGGGTGGCGCGCTGGCCGAGGAACGTCTCCACGCTCTCGCTCTGCGCCTGCTTCAGCGCGGTGCACTGGTCCACCACCTCCAGCGCCTGGGCCAGCAGGCGGGGCCCGCCCGGGGCCTTCGCGCTGCGCTCGGTGAAGAAGTCGGCCGCCTGCTTGCGCTGCTCCGCGTTGCAGAAGCCACCGGCCACGAAGGCCATGCGCCCCGCGGCCTCCTCCGGCAGGCGCGAGTTGGGCCCGCCCACCAGCGCGTCGTAGTTCTCCTTCACGAAGTCGAAGGCCACCTGCTGCGTGCGCACGTTCTGCGAGGCGCCGAACAGCATCCACACCGTCTCGCGCGGGTCCACGTCCTTGTCGAGCATCAGCCCCAGGTTCTGCTTCATCAGCGCCGGGTCCGTGAAGCTGGCCAGCGCGCCAATCATCTGCTGCCGCGGCTTGCGGTCCTTCTCCGCGCGCACCGCGGTAAGCAGCTTCTGCTGGAAGGCCTCGTCGCCATGGGCGGCGGCGATGCTCAGCACCGTGTCCACCATCTCCGGGGCCACCGCGCGCCTGTCACCCAGCCACTTGTCCGCGAGCGTGCGCGCCTCGGCGACGAGCTTCGGGTCGGCGCCCTCACGGCCGGCCAGCCGCACCAGCCGCGGGCGGAGCAGGCGCGTGTCCTCGTCCTCGCCCTTGCGCGGCGTGAAGCCGAGCTGCCGCGCGCGCGGCCCGTACGTATCGCGCAGGAAGCGGGCCCGCTCGGCCTCCTTCCCCTCCGAAATCATGCGCGAGCTGACCAGGTCCAGCAGGTCCAGCGAGGACTCGACGACGACGCGGTCCTTGTCGTTGGCGGTGCGGGCCGCCAGCGCCAGCGCCTCGGAGGCCGGCAGCGCCCCGGACATGGCCAGCGCGCGCACGTCGCCCAGCAGCGCCACGCGCTCGGCGCGAGACAGCCGCTCCAGGCCCGACTTCGTCAGCTTCGACGCCGCCTCGCCGGCCAGCTGCATGCGGAAGTAGCCCGCCCCTTCCGCGTTGGGGAACACCCACGCCGGGCAGGCCTTCGTCTCCGTCAGCGCCACCTCCGCGCGCTCGCCCTCCATCAGCGTGCAGGTGCGCGCCTCCTTCGTGCCGGTGCCCGCCGGGTAGTCCACGCACACGGGCACGCGCCACGTCTGCGGGCCCGGCGCCTTGGAGCCCAGGGGCAGGTAGCGCTTCTGGGTGAGCACCACCTTCGCCCCGCCCGCGCCGCACTCCAGCGACGCGGTGACGAGCGGCGCGCCGCCCTGGTCCAGGAAGGTGCCCATCATCCCCGTGACGTCCTTGCCGGCCTCGGCGGACAGCGCGTCCAGGAAGTCCTTGGCGTTGGCGTTGCCGCCCGCGTGCTTCTTCATGTAGCGCTGGATGCCGCGGCGGAACACCTCGCGGCCCAGCCACTCCTCCGTCATGGTCAGCACCGCGGCGCCCTTGCCGTACGTAATCCCGTCGAAGGCGTTGACGATGTCGTTGGCGCTCTCGATGGGCTGGCGGATGCGGCGCGCGGACAGGAGGCTGTCGGCCTCCAGCGCGCGGTTGCGGTCGTCCACGCGCTCCACCGGCGCGTCCCACGCGGGCCGCCACGTCTCGACGATGCGCGGCGTAATCCACGTGGCGAAGGCCTCGTTGAGCCAGAGGTCATCCCACCACTGCATGGTGACGAGGTTGCCGAACCACTGGTGCGCCAATTCGTGCACCTGCGTCCCGGAGAAGCCGCGCTGACGCTGCAGCGTGTCCTCCTCCGGCTTGGAGAGGATGGAGCGCGAGTTGAACGTCACCAGGCCCGGGTGCTCCATGGCGCCGCCGAGCAGCGGCACGGCGATGACGTCCAGCTTCTCGTAGGGGTACGGGCTGCCGAAGTAGTCCTCGAGCGCGGCGAGGATTTGCGGCGTCACCTCGGCGGCGTAGGCGCCCTCGGCGGCGCGGCCGCGCGGGGTGATGATGCGCGTCTTCACCTTCTTCTGGCCGGCATCCGCGGCGGGGAGGAAGTCGAAGGGGCCCACGCCGAAGGCGATGAGGTAGCTGGGCAGGGGCTGGGTGCGCGCGAAGCGGTAGGTGCGGCCGCCGTCCGGGCGGGCCTCCTCGGCGATTTGCGGCGTGTTGGTGACGGCGATGTTGCCCGCGGGCACGTGGAAGGTGAGCTGCCAGGGCACCTTGAAGGCGGGCTCGTCGAACGACGGGAAGACGCGGCGCGCGTCGATGGGCTCGAACTGGGTGAAGATGTACCAGTCACCGCCCTCGTTGACGCGGAAGGCGCCATCCGTCTCCTTGGTGGAGGCGATGCCCTCGTACACCACGCGCAGCTTCGCGGGGCCGGCGGCCAGCGGCCTGCCGAGCGAGAAGCCGAGGTAGTCGGTGCCGCCCGTCACGGGCTTCACGTCGATGGAGGCGCCCGCCTGGGTGAGCGTGGCCTGCTTCACGGTGAGCTGCTTGCCGTGGAGCCAGATGACGGAGGCGGGCTTCTCCACGTTCAGGTCGATGTCCGCCACGCCCTGGAAGGCGGAGGCCTTCGGGTCCATCGTGAGCTCCACCGTGTAGCCGGTGGGGCGCACGTCGGTGGGCAGGCGCAGGTGGGGCGGCGTGGGCGCCTCGGCGGGAGTCGCCTGGGCGGTGGGAGCAGCGGCGGCGGGTGGCTCGGTGGGAGGCGTCTGCCGGGCACCGCACGCGCTGAGAAGGGTGACGGCGGCCAGGGCCGCCGGACGGAGCAGGTTGGGCATGGCGCGCAGTGTGGCCCATGCCGGGCAGGCAAGGTAGCGCGGAGCAGGAGTGTGTGGCCTTGCCGTCAAGGCGGCTTCAGGGTGGAGTGCCGCCGTGTCCATGACTGCTCCCGCCCCCCAGGTCCCACCGCCCGTGAAACAGAAGCGCTCCTCCGCGCACCTGATGCGCATCGTCGGCACGCCGCCCGGCCCGGTGATGGCGTTCCTGACGCGCTTTGTGTGGGATTTTTTGACGTGGCTGTCGCCGAAGTCCCGCGACGCCATCGCGCGGTTCGTGGGCAACCTCGCCTACACGCTGGGCATCCGTCGCCGCGTTGCATTGGACAACCTGGCCATGGCGATGCCGGAGAAGAGCGAGGCGGAGCGGCGGGAGATTGCTCGCGGGGCCTACATCAACATGGCGCGCGTGGTGCTGGAGTCGGTGCCGGGAGGAGACCGGCTGCCGGCGGACTGGGCGGAGCAGGGCATCGTCGGCGAGGAGGCGTGGCGGGCGCTGAAGGCGCGCGTGGACTCGGGCAAGGGCGCGCTGATGGTGACGGCGCACTTCGGCAACTGGGAGCTGCTGGGAGACATGCTCATCCGCCATGGCATCCCCCTGGACGCGCTGGTGCGGCCGCTGAAGGGGGCGCTCAACACGCGCATCGCGCAGACGCGGCTGGACTGCGGCGCGGGGCTCATCTACCCGCGCGGGGCCATCCAGGAAATCATCGACGCGGTGGGGCGGGGTGAGTCCCCGTACATGCTGCTGGACCAGGCGCTGCCGGCGAAGGCGGCGGTGTTCGTGCCGTTCTTCGGGAAGCTGGCGTCCACCACGCCGGCCATGGCGGTGGCGGCGAAGCGCACGGGCGCGCCGGTGTTCGTGGTGATGAGCGTGCGCAGCGGCTTCGGCGCGCGCTTCCGCATGGAGGTGGAGGGCCCCATCCTCCCGCCCGCGCCGGGGGAGTGCGAGGACCCGATTACGGAGCACACCGCGCGCGTGACGGCCGCGCTGGAGCGCTGCATCCGGAAGTACCCGGAGCAGTGGATGTGGCTGCACCGGCGATGGAAGTACCAGCCGGAGCCGGCGGCCACGGCGACTGCGCCGGCCGCGCTGCCCGAGAAGAGTTGAGCGTAGGGAGCGCGCGGACTACCAGCGGTGGTCGCTGAAGAGGCAGTCCGCGAGCGTCACCTTGCCGAAGCCAATGAGCCCGACATGGATGTCGGGCACTGGCGTGGAGAGCACCTCCTCGGGCAGGCGGGTGGTTCCAAATGTCTCGATTGCCAGCGCCTCCAGCTTCTCGGCGAAGGGCTGGAACTCCGTGGGGAACGGTGGCGGGTAGGTGATGGTCTCCGTGATGTCCCCCACGTGCTTGCTGTGGTCGGCGTAGAGGAGGTGCACCGGTGCGAGGATGCACACCATGAGCACCACCTCTTTGTGCTCCGGTCCTCCATCGGGATAACCGGGAAGCCCCAAGCGGAGGCAGTAAGCGGGGTCGTAGCGGATGTTGGGATAGTCCCACACGACGCAATCCGGCATTTCCGTCTCGACGCGCTGGAGGAAGGCATCCCAGGCGCGAGCGTCTTCCACGGCAGCACGCCTGAGCGCGGTCAGCCGCTTGAACTCCTCGGAAGCTTCGTAGCGAGGATCCCCCCCGTGGATGCCCGCCGGGTAGTAACGCCGGACCAACTGAAGGAGCGCCTGCGCTGTCAGTGACTGGCTCATGAGAATGGCTCCCTTCACGCGGCAACATAGGCACTTCGTGAGCTGAGAACAGCCACGAGCCCTCCGTGCTACTCGGGCACGAAGGTTGTCTGGGGAATGTCTGGCTCGACGAAACGACGCACCCTGCATCCCCGAAGGGTTGCCGCGAGCAGGCGTCGCATCTCCAACAGAAACAGGTCGCAGAGTTCCGCGCTCGTCACGGGCCTCCTGCCCAGCGCGAAACGCGCGGCCTGGTCGGCCGCAGTGGCCGCCGCCTCCTGCGCCACCACATCGGGAACAGCGCCTCCTCCGACGGAACGCAGGGGGACGCCAATCTCGACGTCGCAGTTGGCCCGAACAGGATGCGTGCGTGAGACACGGGTCAGGGTGATGGTGGTCTGCGAAACCTTCCACCCACCCGCCTCGCCTCCCTGATTCCGCACGACTTCATGGAACTGGAACACCGCGGGAGGAATCCTCCCGGCGACGCCGGTCGCGCACCCCGCTCCGAATGCGCTGACCAGCAGCCATCCGAGCAGCGCAATCCGTCCGATACGAGGGCGCATGCGGCCTCCCGGCGAGCGGCTCCGCCCACCCGGGCTCCAGCATGGCCCACCGCCGTGCGCCCGAACTCCAGGCGCCAGAGGCCATGTCCACCGCGGAACGCCGAAGCGCCGCCCTACTCCACCACCACGCGCTTCAAGTGCGCGCCCAGGCGGGTGACGACTTCATAGTGAATCGTCTGCGCCCAGCCCGCGAGCGACTCGGCGGAGACGGACTCCTCGCCGTCCCTGCCCAGCAGCGTCGCCGTCACGGGGCGCTCGTCGTGCGCGGCCCGCGTCACGTCCACGATGAGGTGGTTCATCATCACGCGCCCCAGCACCGGGCACCGGCGCCCGTTCACCAGCACGTGCGCCTTGCCCGACGCCAGCCGCGGGTAGCCGTCGTAGTACCCCACCGGCAACACCGCGATGCGCGTGGGCTCCGGGCACCGGTACGTGCAGCCGTACCCCACGTAGCTTCCCGCCGGCAGCCACTTCACCACCTGGCTGCGGCACTTCCACGTCAGCACCGGCTTCAGCACCGGCACCTCGCCCAGCACCAGCCGCGCCGACAGCCGCGTCTCCGGCGAGGGCCACAGCCCATACAGCGAAATCCCCACCCGCAGCGCCTCGTACCGCGCCTTCGGCAGCACCAGCGTCGCGGCGCTCGCGGCGATGTGCCGCTGCAGCGGCTTCGCCGACTTCAGCTGCGACTCCAGGAACGCCAGCCCCGTCTCGAACGCGTCCAGCTGCGCCAGCGCGTACCCCTGCTCCGTCACGTCCTCCGTGTTGGCGAAGTGGCTCAGCGCCCCCACCACCTCCAGCACGTCCCGCGCCTCCACGAGGAAGTGCGACTCGCGCGGCAGCCCGTCCAGCGTGAAGCCCTCGCGCCCCAGGCCCGTGTCGATGTGCACGTGCACCCGCAGCGGCCGCTCCAGCTTCGCCGCGCGCAGCACCGGCACCGCGTCCGCCCAGCTCCGGTCCGCCACCACCACGTCCACGCCCTCGCGCGCCAGCACCACCGCCTCTTGCGGCGCCACCGCCCCCAGCACCAGCACCTGCTTCGGCGGCAGCCCGTGCGCCCGCTCGTGCTCACGCACCTTCAGCGCGTCCTGCGGGGCGATGAAGTACAGGACGTCCACCTGCCCGTGTACCAGCGGCAGCACCTGCGCCAGCCCGTGCCCGTAGGCATTGCCCTTGAGCACCACGCCCACCGCGCGCGCCGTGCCCTCCCGGCCCTCCAGCGCCCGGAATACCGCCACGTTGTGCCGCAGCGCGGACGCGCTCAGCTCCAGCCACGACGCATGGACCGCGTCTCCCGGCCCGCCACCAATCGACTCCACTGCCACCTCCAGAATCAGCCCCATACCAGCAATGCGCGGGCCAGGGGCCCCCGTGGCTCCCCAGCCACACATGCCCGCGCGCGGGGCAGGCGGACGGGGACGGCGTGGGCCCCGCTGCGCACCACCCCCACACCGGGTCCTGCCTCCTTCCTCTGGGAGCAAGAGGGTGGGCACAGAAGACCGTCATCGTGAAACGGTCGAAACCGGATTTCAGGTGGGGGTGCTATCGTCCAGGCCGTGTCCACCCCGGACGTTTCCCTGGCCCAGGCTTTCGTCGCGGCTCGCGGCGCTTCCGCCACGCCGGAATCGCTGCCTCCCCTGCAGGAGCGGCTGGCGCGCGCGCTGGCGGCGGCTCGGGGCCCATGGCCCGGCGTGGAGCTGGAGGGTCCCCGCTTCGTCAGCCACCTGGCACGGCTGCTCGGCGGCGATGCGCCCTCCGAGGACGTGGAGAAGCTGAACCTGTCGGACGTGTACCTCGCCCGCGCGGCGGCGGACGGGCTGCCTTCGGCGCTCCAGGCCTTCGAGGCGCGCTTCCTCCCCGAGGTGGACGCCGCCGTGGCGCGGCTGAAGCTGCCGCCCACCGGGCTGGACGAGGTGCGCCAGCTGCTGCGCCAGCGCATGCTGGTGGGCAGCGCGGAGGCCCCCGCCCGGCTGGCCGCCTACCCCGGCACGGGCCCGCTGAGCGGGTGGGTGCGCGCGGCGGCGCTGTGGCTCGCGCTGGACTGGCAGCGCCAGCGCGGCGGGCAGGCGCAGGCGGAGGACTCGGACCTGTCCGTGCTGATGGCCCCGGGAGACGACCCGGAGCTGGCCTACCTCAAGACGACCTATCGCGCGGAGTTCAACGCGTCGTTCTCCTCGGCGCTCGCGTCCCTGGAGCCGCGCCAGCGCAACTTCCTGCGCCTGAAGTACCTGGACGGACTGAGCATCGACCAGCTCGGCGCGCTCTACGGCGTGCACCGCTCCACCGCGGCGCGCTGGGTGGTGGGCGCGCAGGAGGCGCTCCTCCAGGAGACGCGGCGGCTGCTCACCGAGAAGCTGCGCCTCACCCGCTCGCAGCTCGACAGCGTGCTGCGCCTCATCTCGAGCCAGCTCGACGTGAGCCTCAGCCGCCTGCTGCGCTCACGGCTGGACTGAGGAAAGGGTTTCGAGTTTCGAGGGGGAAGTCGTCGTGGCCTGCCTGGACGAGAGCACCTTCGTGGACCTGCTGGTGGGCGGCCTGTCCTCGCCGCGCGCCGCGCAGGTGGACGCGCACCTCGACTCGTGCCCCTCCTGCCGGCGGATGGTGGCGGACGCCCTGCGCGCGCAGGCGCCCGAGGACGGGCCGCCCGGCGAGGTCACCGCGCTGACGCCGCCCCGCCCCTCGCGGCCGGAGGAACCGCCGCTGGAGAAGGGCACCGCGGTGGGCCGCTACCTCGTGCTGGAGCGGCTGGGCTCCGGCGGCATGGGCGTCGTCTACAGCGCGTATGACCCGGAGCTGGACCGGCGCGTGGCCCTCAAGCTCTTGCGCGCGGGCGCGCTGGGGCTGGAGGTGGAGGAGGGCCGCGCGCACCTGCTGCGCGAGGCCCAGGCCATGGCCCGCGTCTCGCACCCGCACGTGGTGCCCGTGTACGACGTGGGCACCTTCGGCCAGCAGGTCTTCCTCGCCATGGAGCTGGTGGAGGCGCAGACGCTGCGCCAGTGGCTGAAGGCCGCGCCGCGCCCGTGGCGGCAGGTGCTGGCCCTCTTCCTGGACGCGGGCCGGGGGCTGGCGGCGGCGCACGCGGCGGGCGTGGTGCACGGCGACTTCAAGCCGGAGAACCTCCTCGTCGGCCGCGACGGCCGCGTGCGCGTCACCGACTTCGGCCTCGCGCGCAGTGCCAACCCCCTGGGCGAGGAGACGCCGAGCACGCCGGTGGCGGGCGGCACGCCGGCGTACATGGCGCCGGAGCAGATGGACCCGGACGCGCACCCGGACGCGCGCAGCGACCAGTTCGCCTTCTGCGTGGCGCTGTACGAGGCGCTCCACGGCGAGCGCCCCTTCGCCGCGTCCACCGTGCGCGAGCTGCTGCTGGAGATTCGCGCCGGACGGGTGAAGCCCGCGCCCCGGGGCTCCGCCGTCCCGCCGTGGCTGCGGCGCGTGGTGACGCGGGGGCTGGCCGTCAGCCCCATGGACCGGCACGCCTCCATGGACGCGCTGCTGGACGCGCTCCAGCACGACCCGGCGGCGCGCTGGACGCGCTGGGCCCAGGTGGCGGGCAGCGTGGCGCTGCTGCTGGGCGCGGTGGGCATCACCCACGCGGTGCACTCGCGCCGGGAGCGCGTCTGCGCGGGCGCCGAGGAGGCCATGGCCACGGCGTGGGGGCCGGCGCGGCAGCGGGCCATCGAGGCGGCCTTCCTCGCCACGGACAAGCCCTTCGCCGGCGCGGCGTGGAAGCGCGTGCGGCGCACGCTGGACGTGTACACCGCCGCGTGGGTGACGACGCGCACCACCGCGTGCGAGGCCACCCGCGTGCGTGGCGAGCAGTCCGAGGAAATCCTCGCCCGGCGCATGCACTGCCTGGATGGCCGGCTGGCGGAGGTGGCCGCCCTCACGCAGCTGTTCGCCCGGGCGGACGCGGGCACGGTGGAGTTCGCCGCGCGCGCCGCGGAAGCGCTGCCGCCGCTGGAGCGCTGCTCGGACCTGACGGCCCTGTCGGCGCGCGAGCCCCTGCCCATGGACGCCGCCGCCAGGGCCCACGCGGAGGCGCTGCGCCACACGCTGGTGCGGGCGCGCGCGCTGAAGGCCGCCGGCAAGTACGCGGAGGCCGTGGCGCTGCTGGAGCCCTCGGTGAAGACGGCGAAGGAGGCGAAAGACCGCCATGGCGCCGCGGATGCCCTGCTGCTGCTGGGCCAGCTGCGCCGCGAGATGGGTGACCCGCGCAAGGCGGAGGTCACCCTCTTCGAGGCGGTGTGGGCCGCCGAGGCCGGGCGCAATGACGTGGCCGCCGCGCGCGCGTGGACGGAGCTGGTGCGCACCTCCGGAGAGGCGCTGGAGCAGCACGCCAACGCGTGGCGCTGGAGCGAGCGCGCCGAGGCGGCCATCGAACGGCTGGGGGGCGACGCGGTGCTGAGCGCGCAGCTCCAGGTCCGCACGGGCGCGCTGCTCTTCGCGCAGGGCCGCTACAACGAAGCCGCCGAGCGGCAGGAAGCGGCGCTCGCGCGCCTGGAGCAGACGTATGGCCCGGACAGCCTGGAGGCGACGGACGTGCGGCTGGAGCTGGGCTCCACGCGCATGGCGCAGCACCGTCCCGAGGAGGCGCGGAAGCTCTTCGAGCAGGCGCTGGAGACGCGGCGCGCCTCCCTCGGCCCGGACCATCCCGACCTGGCGCGCGCCCAGCTGGAGATGGCCTACATCCACTGGCGGCAGAGCCACCTGGCGCGCGGGGAGCACCTGAAGCGGGCGGAGGAGCTGTCGCGCACCGCGCTGGAGGTGTTCGAGCGCGCGCTCGGCCCCGAGCACCCCGCCCTGGGGTCCGCGCTCAGCCTGCTGGCCGCCGTGGAGGAGCGCCAGGGACGGGGCGAGGAGGCCCTCCGTCTCCAGGAGCGCGCGCTGGACCTCACCGTCCGGGCCGAGGGCCTGGAGAGCTCCGGCACGCAGGTCATGACGAGCAACCTGGGCAACCTGCTGGCGCGGCTGGGGCGCTCCGAGGAGGCCCTGGCGCGCCACCTGTCCACCGTGGCGCCCCTGGAGCGGCGGCTCGGGCCCCAGCATCCCCTGCTGGCCCGGGCGCTCCGGGCGTGCGGCAACAACCTCCGGGACATGAAGCGCTACGAGGAGGCCCTGCCGTACCTGATGCGGGCGCGGGCCATCCTCGAGTCGCGCCAGGACGACGCCTTCGGCTACCTGACGGGCACGTGGGTGGACCTGGGCCGCACGTGGCTGGACTTGAAGCAGCCGCGCAGGGCCGCCGAGGTGCTGGAGCTGGCGGTGGCGGGCAGGCCCGGCTCGCAGCAGAGCCCGGGGGAGCGGGCCTACTCGCGCATGTTCCTGGCGCAGGCACTCTGGGAGGCGAACCTGGACCGGCCCCGCGCCCTGCGGCTGGCCGACGAGGCGCGGGAGATGCTGGCGGGCATGGGGGAGCGCTACGTGAAGGTGCTGGCGCAGTTGGATGACTGGCGCGCCCGCCTGCCCCGGCCGGAGAAGGTCCCCGCCGCCCGCGACCACTGAGCCTGACGGACGACGAAACCGGTGGGAAGGGTTCCCGCGCGCGGGCAAAGCGCGTTAGAGGAGGAACGGGATGCGAACGCTCTTCATCGGTGACGTGCACGGGTGCGCGGAGGAACTGGACGCGCTGCTGTCCGAGTGCGGCTGGCGGCCGGACGACCGCGTGGTGCTGGTGGGCGACCTGGTGGCGAAGGGCCCGGACTCGGCGGGCGTGGTGCGCCGGGCGCGCGAGCGCGGGTTCCTCGCGGTGCGGGGCAACCATGACGCGCACGTACTGCGCTGGCGCGCGGGCCGGGGCCCCAAGGGCAAGACGCTGAAGCCCGAGCACCAGCAGGTGCTGGACACGCTGACGCCCGAGGACTGGGCATGGCTGGAGGCCCAGCCGCTGTACCGCCGCTTCCCGGAGCTGAACGTCATCGCCGTGCACGGCGGGCTGGTGCCGGGCGTGCCGCTGGAGGAGCAGAAGGAGGACGAGCTGCTCAACCTGCGCAGCATCACCCAGGACGGCACGCCGTCGAAGCGCGTGGACGGCGGTGAGCCGTGGGGCAGCCGGTGGAAGGGGCCGGAGCTGGTCATCTTCGGCCACGACGCCATGCGCGGGATTCAGCGGCACCCGCATGCGCTGGGCCTGGACTCGGGCTGCGTGTATGGCGGGCGGCTGTCCGCGTACGTGCTGCCGGAGTGCCGCCTCGTGTCGGTGCTGGCGAAGCGCGCGTACGTGGACGTAGACGCGTCGCCGTGACGCCCCTCAGCGCCAGTCCACCCGCGCGTAGGCCGACGCCGCCTGTCGCATGATTTGCTGTTCCTCGGGAGTCGCGAGGGCCAGGCCCTGGAGCTGGAGCGTCCGGGCGCCAAAGTCCAGGGCGGCACGGAGGGCCTCCGAGAGCAACCCGATGCTGTCCCGGTGCAGCAGCCTCGCGCGCACCACTCCCTCCTCCCCGGGTCGCACCACGAGCGCCCACTCCATCCAATTGCGCACCTCGAAGCGCTCCAGCCGCGAAGCCAGGCCCGAGGCCGCGCACCGACGCACGTCCTCCGGCGTTCCAGGCCGGATGCTTAGGCGTGTCAGGCGGGGCAGCCGGGCCAGCTCCGTGAACAGGTCCGGCATCCCCTCCGAGGCGGGCCCTGGCAGGATGAGGCGCCTCACTCCCAGGCCCCATGCCGCCAGCTCCCGTGCGAGCGCCGGAGTGACCCACTTCAGCGTTGTCACCCCGCCCAGGTTCAGATGCGAGAGCCACTGTGCGAGGCCGGGCAGCGGCGCCCCTCCCAGGTCCAGCTCACGCACCGTCCTCCAGCGCACCGAGGGCTCGGGCAGGAGCCTCGGCCACAGGCGGACCAGTCGGACGGCGACGGGGAAGCCCCGCGCGAACTCGGTGCGGGCGCGCTCCACCGGAGGCCCCAGGACCGACGCCCACAGCCTCCCGTACTCGGCGAGCAATCGCGCGATTCGCTCCCGGTCCTCCTGGAGCGCGCACTGCAGCATGATGAACTCGCCCAGCGGATCTCCGTGCTCCTGCAGGTGGTCCGCCAGCACCAGCCGCGCGGCCACATCCTCGGGGTCCGCATACACGCGAGCCAGCAACTCCTCCTGGAGGGGAGTCCCCGGGCGCTCCGCGGCCTCTCGCACCGCGAGCTCCTCCTCCATCAAGCCACACACCCGGGCTTCCTCCGGGCGCGGCGTGGGCAGCCCGCGGGGCGCGAGCCGCCAGATGGCCAGGTCGAGCCGCTCGGCGTAGGGGGAGCGTGGGTCCAGGCTCGCATACAGCTCGCGAAGCGGCTGCACGGCGCGCGGGTCCCACATCTCCACGAGCAGGTTGCAGAGCACCTGCGCCACCTCCGGCACGCGGGCGACCGGCAACCGCGCGATGGCCAGGAGCGCGGGGGTGAAGCGCGGGTCCGCCGCGGCGTCGCCGAAGGCCTTCAACAGGTCCGCCAGGGCCCGGGCCTCCCCCCGTTCCGCCGTCTCCACGGCGGTGTCGAGCAGCAGGGCCACCTCCACGGGCTCCATGGGCGCCCGGAGGAAGTTGCGAGGCGCGAAAGGAAGGGGGCCAAGCCCTCTCGTCAGCCGCTTCGACAGCCGCTCCACCAGCACGGCGACCCGCTCGGAGCGGGACCTGCGCCAGGCTTCCAGCACCTGCCCCAGGGCCTCCACGTCCTCGTGTCTACCGAGGGCATCGAGCGCGCGCTCGAGCGGCTCCCCCGGGATGTCCACGTCGTCCTCGACGTCAGCATCATCCAGGAAGTCATCCATTCAGCGCCACTCCACCCGCGCGTAGGCCCCCACCGCGGCCCTCAGCAGCCGCTGCTCGCGCTCCCGGGCACGGGCCATCCCCCGGACGAGCAGCCCCCGGGTCCCGAAGGCCGCCGCGGCGGCGAGCACGCGTGAGAGCTGCTCCGCGTCGTGCCCGCCCAACAGCGTCGCGCGCACGGGCACCTCCTGCCCCGGCTTCACCACGAGCGCCCACTCCGCGGGCGCGCGCGCATCGAAGCGCTCCAGTCGAGAGACGAGCCCCGAGGCCGCGCACAGCCGCACATCCTCCGGGTCCGCGTACCGGATGAACAGGCGCGTCAGCAGCGGCAGCCGGAGCAGCTCCCCGAACAGCTCCGGCGCCACCTCGGAAACGGGGCCCCGCAGTCCCAGTTGCCGCACGCCGAGGCCGAGGTTGACCAGCTCGCGTGCGAGCGCCGGCGTCACGCGCTTCAGCACCGTCACCCCACCCAGGTTCGGATGCGAGAGCCACTCCGCCGCGTTCGGGAACGACACTTCGGACAGGTTCACTTCCCGCACGGTCCTCCACGCGGGGCCCGGCTCGGGCAGGGCTTCCCTCCAGTCGTGGCGCAGCCGGACCGCGAAGGGGAAGCCGCGCTCGAAGCGCGTATGGCCGGGCGCCACCTGCGGGCCCAGCTCGGTCACCCACCGCGGCGCGTGCGTCTCCAGGAGCCGTTCGACGCGCGCCTTGTCCGAGCCCGGCGAGCACTGGAGCATGATGAGCTGGCCGCGCGGCACGCCCTGCTCCAGCAGGTGGTCCGCCAGCACCAACCGCGCGGACACGTCCCCCGGGTCCGCGTACACGCGCTCCAGCAGCGCCTCGCGGGTGGGGGAGCTCCGGGCCTCGGCGGCCTCGCGCGCGGCGAGGGCCTGCTCCAGGGCCTCGCACCGCGCGGCGGTCTCCGCGTCCATCGGCGGGGGCACCCATCGGGCGATGGCCTCCATGGCGCCCCTCAGCCACTGGGCCTGCCGGGAGTCGGAAGGGAGCGTCTTCAAACAGGCCCGGAGCGGCTCCAGCGCACGCGGGTCCACCGATGCCGTGAGCGCCTTGCACAGCGACGCGAACACCTCTCGTTCGATGGCCTTGGGCCTCCGGGCGATCTCCACCAGCACCGGCGTGAGGCGCGGGTCCGCGGGCCACACCGCGAGCACGTCGAGATGGTGGGCCATGACATTCCAGTGTCCCTGGTCCGCCAGCTCCAGCACCCGGGGGAGCAGCCTCGGCAAATCCCTCGGGTGATGCTCCCGCATGAAGGCCGCGTCGGAAGGCCCCCACTGCGGACGGAGGTGCTCCGAGAGCCGCTTCGACAGTCGCTCCACGAGTGCGGCCACGCGCGGCTCGCGCTGCTGGCGCCACGCGTTCAGCAGGCGCTGGAGGACCTCCAGCTCCTCGTATTGCTCGAAGGCCTCGGCCGCGCGGGCCAGGAGTTCGCTCAGGGTGTGCTCGGCCATCTCATCTCCACTCGATTCGCGCGTAGGCGAACGCCGCCGCCTGGAGCTGTTCCCGCGCCACTGGAGTGTCCTCCCTCATGCGGATGCTCAGCGCTCGCGTGCCGAAGCCCGCCGCGCCCCGGATGGCCCGCGCGAGCTCCAAGGCGGCCTCCGCGTCTCCCAGCGTCGCCTGGACGGGAACCTTCGCCGCGGGCTCGGCCACGAGCGCCCAGCCACTCTCGCCTCGGGCCTCGAAGCGCTTCAGCCGCGAGGCCAGGGGCATGCTCGCGCACAGGCCGACGTCCTCCGGGTCCGCGGGGATGACATTCAACTGCTCCAAGTGGGACAGCTCGCTCATGCGGGTGAAGAAGTCCGGGAACCTGGAGACGGGGCCCAGCACATCGACCTGACGGAGGGCCGGTCCGCCCGCGCGCAGCTTCCTCGCCATCTCCGGCGCCATGTGCCGCATGACCCTGACGTTGCGCAGGGCTGGCCGCTCCAGCCACGCCGCCAGGTCCGGGAACAGGGCCCCGCCCCAGTCGAGCTCACGCACCGGGGACCACGCAGGCCCGACCTCCGGCAGGGGCTCCTTGAACCAGAGGCTCATCCTCACGGACACGGGAAAGCCGCGCTCGAAGCGGATGGCCTCGTCGGCCACGGGCGGAGCGCCCAGCGGGGCCTCCCACTGGAACCGGTGCGTCTCCAGCAACCGCGCGACGCGGGCCTCGTCTCGCTCCTGCGCGCACTGCAGGGAGATGAACTCGCCCAGCGGGTCGCTCTGCTCCAGCAGGTGGTCGGCCAGCACCAGGCGCGCCTCGACGTCATCCGGGTCCGCGTACACGCGCGCCAGCAACGCCTCGCGGGTGGACGCGCTCCGGACCTCCGCGGCCTCGCGCGAGGAGAGGTCCTCCTCCAGCGTCTCGCACAGGGCCGCTACGGCCGCGCTCAACGACAGAGCCACCCACGGCTCCAAACGCGGAAGGACGACGTCCAGCCGCCGTGCCAGCTCCGCGCCGGGAGGCAGGCCCGCGCGCAGCTCCCGCAGGGGCTCCAGCGCGCGCGGGTCCCCTGCCGTCTCGATGAGCGCGCAGAGCACGTCGGGGATGCCCACCTCGCTGCCCATGGGCATCCGCGCGAGGGCGACGAGCACGGGCGTGAAGCGCGGGTCCGCACCCCACTCGCGGAGGACGCGCAGCGACTGGCGCAGGGAGCCCGCGAAGCCCCGCTCCGCGCCCTCGCGCACGGCGGCGAGCATCCGCGTCAGCTCCAGCGGCCGCTGCTTCAACACGTGGATGGTGCCGGGGTCGAACTCCAGCGGAGCCAGCCCCGCGGTGAGCCGCGCGGCCAGCCGCTCCACGAGCACGGCGACGCGCTCATGGCGGCAGTGCCTCCAAGCCTCCAGCAGGTGCCGGAGCGCCTCCTCATCCGCGCGGCGCGCGAAGGCCCCGGCCCCACGGCCGAGATGGTCGTCCAGGCTGTCGCTCACCACGCCAGTCTAGCCGAGGGCCTCCAGGCCCCGCCTCACCCCTTGAGCGGACGCACCAGCAGCACGGGCCGGTCCGTGCGCGTCAGCAGGGCCTGCGCCACCGAGCCGAGCACCGCGAGCTTCAGCCCCGAGCGTCCATGCGTGCCCATGACGATGGCGTCCACGCAGAGCCGCTCGGCCGCCTGCACCAGGTGCGTCACCACGTCCCGGCCGCCGTCCATGAGGACCTCCACTCGCACGTTCCGTCCGGTGGCCTCGGCCTGCCGGGGCACCACCGCCTGGAGCTGCTGCCGCAGCTCGGCTTCCCGTCCCGCCGTGCGGGTGCCCTCCGCGACGTGGACGAGGTGCACCGTGCCGCCCGGGGGCACCAGCCCGAAGGCATGGGCCACCGCGCGATTGCCCGTGTCCGAGAAGTCGGTGGCCACCATCACCTCGCGGAAGGTCGGCAGCGGCGCCTCCGCCACGGACACCGCCGCCTGCGACGGCACGCACGCCACGGACATGTTGTGCGCCAGCCGCAGCACGTGGTGCGACACGCTCCACAGCCGCCCCAGCGCGCGGCGGTGGTGCGTGCCCACCACCAGCACGTCCGCCTTCTCGCGCGTGGCCAGCTCCACGAGGTGGTCGGCGATGCGGCCCACGCCCGCCTCCAGCACGGTGCGCGGCACCTGCCCCTCCGCGGTGGCCAGCGGCGCCATCAGCGCCGCCGTCTCCTTCTCCAGCGCCAGCCGCAGGTCCGGCGTGACGTCCGCGAACACCAGCGGGTGCGCCAGCCCCAGGCGCTGGTATTCCTCCTCCGGCCAGTAGACGCGCCCGCCCACCAACTCCACCGCGCCCCACTTGCGCAGGCCCCTCACCCAGTCCCGCGCGGCCTCGAAGGGCAGCGAGCGGTCCACGCCCAGCAGCACCTTCAGCGGCCGCTCGCCCCGGGCCCACGCCTCCAGCGGCCCCGGCTCGCGCACCACCAGCAGCGGCACCAGCAGCGTCTGCGCCAGCCGGTCCACCGTGCCGCCCACGCCCAGGAAGGGCGCGTCATGGCTCGGCGCGGACGTCACCACCAGCGACGCCCGCTGCTCCCGGACGTATTCCTGCACCGCCACCGCCGGCTCCCCGACGAGCAGCGCGCGCTCCACCTTCGCGCCCAGCTTCTCCAGGCGCTTCACCTGGTCGTCGAGGGCCGCCTCGGCGGCGCCCCGGAGGGAGGCGCCGAAAGCGCGCGCGGAGTCGGGGTTCAGCACGTGCACCAGCCGCAGCGTCTCGCCCGCCTTCTTGGCGAGCATCGCGGCGATGGTGGATGCGCTCAGGGCGGCATCGGAGAAGTTCGTGGCGCAGACGATGGACATGGTGTCTCCCGGTTCAGAATCCTGTTGGGGCGTTGCTCCCGCCCGTTTCACTTCGCGTGCCAGCGCTCAGCGTGAGGCTGGCGGCGCGCGAATCACCTGCTCGGCGCGCACCTCGTTCACCAGGGGCTCGCCACGCTCGAAGGCCGTCACGCTGGCCAGCGTCGTCTCGGCGATGTTGGCCAGCGCCTCGTGGGTGAGGAACGCCTGGTGCGAGGTGACGAGGACGTTGGGGAAGGTGAGCAGCCGCGCCAGGGTGTCGTCCTGGAGCACCTGCCCGGAGAGGTCCTGGAAGAAGATGCCCTCCTCCTCTTCGTACACGTCCAGCCCGGCGCCGCCGATGTGGCCCGTCTTCAGCGCGGCGAGCAGCGCCCGGCTGTTGATGAGCGCGCCGCGGCCGGTGTTGACGAGCACCACACCCTTCTTCATCCGCGCCAGCGCCGCCCCGTCCACCATGTGGCGGGTGCTGGGCGTCAGCGGCACGTGGAGCGAGATGATGTCCGAGGCGGAGAACAGCTCCTCCAGCGGGACGAAGCGCACGCCGGTCTCGCGCTCGAAGCCGGCGTCCGGCGCCACGTCGTAGCAGAGCACCCGGCAGCCGAAGCCCCGGAAGATGCGCGCGGCCACGCGGCCGATGCGCCCCGTGCCCACCACGCCCACCGTCTTGCCGGCCAGGTCGAAGCCCACCAGCCCGTCCAGCGAGAAGTTCCAGTCGCGCACGCGCGAGAAGGCGCGGGGAATGTGGCGGACGAGGGACAGCACCAGCGCCACCGCGTGCTCGGCCACCGCGTGCGGCGAGTACTCGGGCACGCGCGTCACGCGGATGCCCAGCCGCCGCGCCGTCTCCAGGTCCACGTGGTTGTAGCCCGCCGAGCGCGCCGCCACGAGCCGCACCCCACCCGCGTGCAGCACCTCCAGCGTGGCCGCGTCCACCCGGTCATTCACGAACGAGCACACCGCCGGAAAGCCGTCCGCCAGCCGCGCCGTCTGCAGCGTCAGGCGCGGCTCGAAGAAGGTGAGCGCGTGCCCGAAGCCCGCGTTGGCCTTCTCCAGCGCGTCACGGTCATACCGATGGGTGTCGAAGACGGCCAGCCGCATGCCTGCTCCCCTGCCCGGCGTGACGTCCCGTCCACCGGTCATGGTGGGTGTGACTGCAATGCCCGCACCATGCCTCCCCACCTCGCTGGCTCCCACGGGCCGCGCAAAAGCTGCGCACGGTGGGGGTGGGTCGCAAAACCTGCGCGCCGGGCGGGCGACGGTGGGCCCGCCAGCGGGCTTGCGAGGAAGCGTCACGGCAGCGCGCGGCGAGGGAGCGGCCTACATATTGGTTGGGAAGAACCCGCGTCGGGAGGTGCCCATGTTCCGCTGCAAGGCCTGTGGAGCGTTCAACCGCGTGCGGGAGCCCCGTCCCCCGGGCGCCCCCGAGTGTGGCCGGTGTCACGGCCTGCTGGACGTGTCCGGCGCGCCGCAGGAGGTGGACGGCGAGGGCCTGGACCGGGCCGTGCTCGGCTCACCGGTGCCGGTGCTGCTGGACCTGTGGGCGCCGTGGTGCGCGCCCTGCCGCGCGGCGGCGCCCATCCTGGACGCGGTGGGCCGGGCCCAGGCGGGGCGGCTGCTCGTGCTCAAGCTGAACACCGAGGAGCACCCCCACGTGGCCCATGCCCTGCGCGTGCAGGGCATCCCGACCTTCGTGGTGTACGCCGGGGGCCGCGAGGTGGCGCGGCGCAGCGGCGTCATGCCGCGCGCGGAGCTGGAGCGGTGGGTGATGATGTCGGTGGCGCAGGGCGGCGCCGGCGCCACCGTTTGATACCGCCAGGGGCTACGGGCTGACGCCCACCGTGAGCACGCGTCCGTCATACAGGCGGACGAAGCCCGCGTCATTCCCATACGACGGACCGAAGCCGCCGCCCACCACCACGCTTCCCTCGGGGGTCAGCTGGAGGTCGGTGACGCGCGCCCCGGACTCCGGCGGCCCCTCGATATAGGTAACGGGTCCAGGAGCCCGGGTGTCGAGATTCATCGCCGCGAACCAGCCCTTGTCGGGGAGGTCGCCGGACGCCCTGTCCCAGTGGCCGCCCACGAGCAACACGTGCGTGGGGGTGAAGGTCTGCGTGTCCACCACGCCGGGATGGCCGCCGACGTCGGTGGTCCATTGCACATTCCCCTGCGTGTCGAACATCGACACCCAGAACCGACCCGGCGCGCTGCCGCTCGTGGAGCTGAAGAGCCCCGTCACGCCCGCGCGGCTGACGGCCAATCTCGAAGAGACGTTCAGCTTCTCCCAGAGCTGCGGGCCCTCCGGGCTGAGCTTGCGGAGGTACGTCTTTTCGAGGGTCGTGCCCTGGGAGGTGCCGTCCCGCCTGTAGACAAAGCCAGACAGGTAGACGGCCTCCATCGCATCGAGACCGAGCCCTGTTGGCCGGTTGAACTGGCCCTCATCGAAGGTGCGGCTCCAGCGTTCGGTGCCCTGGGACGTGAGCGCGTACAGCGTGTACTGCCGCGCGCGCTCGTAGTTGCCCGTGGACACCACGCAATAGACATCTCCGTCCGGAGCCACGGCGATGAACTCGGCCGACAGCTCCGTCCCAGGAAGCTGCCAGGTCCCCAGCTCGCGCCCGTCCTCGGACAGCCGGGTGATGCTCCCGGAGGAGCGCAGCACGTAGGTGCCGCCTGCCCCGTCGAGCCCGATGCCCCGGGGAGACAAGGACTCCAACCGCCAGCGCTGCTGGCCGGTGCTGCTCAACCGCGTCACGGCGCTGTCGTCCTGGACGACGATGTCCCCACCCGGCGCGATGCGCACGGCGCGGGGATGGCGGGCCCATGGCAGCTCCCACTTCACCACGGAGGCGACCTCCTCCAGGGAGACGACCTTCACCCCATCCATCCGCAGGGAGCAATCGCGCGTCGCCGCGGCGCAGGCACCACCCCACCGGGGGTAGCCCGCGGGCGTGGCCCGGAGCGTCACCTCCGCCGTCCGGACAGGCACCTTGCACGGAGCGCCGCAGGACCACGCGTCCGCGCCAGCCACGATGCTCGCACCGGCGGGCAGGCCGCGGATGTCCACATAGGCGAAGCTGGTTCCCTGCAGTACCGCCTCGTCGCCCTCTGGCGCCCCCTGCGCACGGAGGCGGGCCGTGTGGCTGCCCGCGAGACCGGGCGCGAACTTCACCCGCACCTCGCACTCGTGCCCCGCGTCGAGGAAGCGCTCACAGGTGCTGGCGGTGATGACGAACGCCTCGCTGTCGACGGTGACGCTGACCGCCTCCACCGAGGCGGGCGAGGCATTGCGCAGGGTGAAGACCTGCTCGGCGGAGCTCGTGCCCACCTCCTGCTCGCCGAAGTCGAGCGACGGCCTGTCGATGATGAGCACCGCGGTCGGGGCGGGCGGAGGAGGCGGTTCCTCGTTCTCCCCCGAGCACGCGAGGAAGAGGGCCGACGCGCAGACGCGCGGCAGCAGGGACTGCAAAGGATTGCGAGACATGGAGCGCCTTCTAAATCAAAGCGTGAATGGCGGGCGAGCCCCCCTTCCGGAGCCCGCCTCGCCTGAAAGGGATTGGGGAGCGACCCGCCAGGCGCCTGCTCGGAGGCAAGGCCAGCGTTGCCCCCGTGGAGGAGCAGCGGCTCAGGTGCCCGCGTCGGGCCAGTCCGCCACGCAGCGCCCCTGCTTGCAGCGGGGCACGAAGTACTCGACGGAGCAGCTGCCGCGGGCGGCACAAATGGGGGGGTCGCCGCAGTAGCGGGCCACCTCCGCGGCGGCCTTCGTCTCGAAGTCCGCGCGGCCGGTGACGCTCACCATGGCCGGGGGGCACTGCCCATGGTCCGTGCACCGGGCATCGAACTCGGCCGCCACACAGTCACGGTCCTGCTCGCACTGATTGTGCTCCGCGCGGATGCTCTCCAGCGCGCAGTACACCGTCAGCAGGCGCGGGCAGTTGTAGTCCGCGTTCTCGCACCCCGGATACGTGTACGTCTGCTGGGGGTGGCTGGGGCTGGCTCCGGAGCAGGCCGGTAGCCCCGGCCTGCTCGGACACTGCCGCTGGTCGGTGGAGCCTTCCGGGCAGGTCCACTTCCCATCCGTGCACACGGGCTCCGTGAGGACGTCCTCGCACCCCAGGCAGCAGGTGGGCGCTTCGGCGCGCACACACTCCGCCTCGACAGAAGCGTCGCCGTCTCCCGCGTCCCGCGAGGCCTTCTCCGAGGACTCCGACTGACAGCCCAGCCACAGGCCGCAGAGCATCAGCAGCACCAGCTTGCGCATACACGACTCCCATCCTGGTTGCCGGCCCCGGCGCGGGAATCCTCGTCGGAGCCGGCCGCGACTGACAAGGAGAACGATGCGCCTCGGGCCAGGAACGACGGGCCGTGTCAGACAGTCGCCGCTACCAGTTGTTCCTTCCGTCGACGAACGTCACTGGGACCGCATCCAGGTCGAAGTCCTCGAGGAGGCGGGCATTCACCGACACCTTCCTGAGGTCGGGCTGCGTGTCCATGGTCTCCCACACGGGAGTGTCGCTGTAGGTACCGCACCCGCAGGTGCCGCAGTGGAAGTGTTTGAAGAGCTCGGGGGTCGAGCTGTAGGCAGCGCTGTTGCGGGAGGAGAGCAGCCGGAACTGCTCGGGCTTCATGTAGGCCCACAGAGCGCCGCGCTTCGAGCAGAACGTGCAGTTGCAGCGGGTCACCGACTTCGGGGCCTCGCTGATCTCGAACTCGGTGGCACCACAGTGGCACTTGCCTCGGACGGCCATGACGTCTCCTCTCGCGCCGGCGGGGTCCATCCCCCCGGGCGCGAGTACGGATGCCAACGCCCGATGACAGCTGTTTGTCAGGTTTGGTTGGACGCCGGGCGCGGCTTCACGCCACCGCGCCCGCCGCGCGGCCAGACGGAGCCGCCTGCCGCGCTCGCGCGCCGTCGATGGCGAACGCCCCGCTGCCCAGCAACGCCTGCGCCACCAGCGCGAGGAGGAGGAACGCGACGTACTCCCACCCGCCGCCGGAGTTGGTGAACATCCACCCGTTGGCGAGGTGGGGCTTGAACGCGCCGAGCATCACCGGCACCAGGCCGAGCGCCACGAGCCGCGTGCGGAAGCCCGCCACCAGCGCGAGCCCACCGAGCAGCTCCGCGAGGAACACGGGCCACGCCGTCCACCCGGGGAAGCCGTGGGCCTCGAAGAACTGCTCGGTGCCGGCGAACGTGAAGATGAAGGCCTTGGCCCCCGCGTGCGCGAGGAACACCGCGCCCAGGGCCACGCGCAGCACGGTGGGCCCCACGGCGCGGGCGGAGGGAGAGGACAGGACGGACTCGATGCGGCTCATGACGGCGGCTCCTTGGAACAGGAGGGAAGGCGTTCCCCTCACACGCCCCATGGAATGCCTTCCGCGCTGGCCCGCCGGAAGACGCGCGTCGAGAACGAATCGTTCTGCGTGCCGAACAATCAGCCCCAGCGCGCGGAGCGGAACTCCGCGGCCAGCACGTCGAGCAGGGCGCGCAGGCGCGGGGCGGGAGTCCGGCCGGACGCATGGATGGCGTGGATGCCCACGGGCCGGGGCGCGAAGTCGTCGAGCACGGTGACGAGGCGCCCGGAGCGCAGGTCCTCGTCCACCATGAAGCGCGGCAGCATGCCGAGGCCGATGCCCTGGGCCACGGCCTCGCGGAGCATGGTGCCGTTGCCGGTGGACAGCGAGCCGGACACCGGCACGCGGATGCGGCCTCGCGGGCCATAGAAGCGCCACTCGTCCTCGGCGCGCAGGTGCGTGTAGCGCAGGCAGTCGTGGTGGAGCAGGTCCTCGGGCCGCTCCGGCGTGCCCCGGCGCTTCAGGTACGCGGGCGCCGCGCACACGTGCAGCGAGGTGGTTGCCAGCTTGCGCGCCACGAGGTTGGAGTCGCGCAGGCGTGTAATCCGGAGGGCCACGTCCACGCGCTCCTCGACGAGGTCCACCAGCCGGTCGCTCAGCACGAGCTCCACATGGGTGTCCGGGTGCGCGGCGAGGAAGCGGGCCATGGGCGCAGCGAGGTACATCTGCGCGAAGCTCACGGGCGCGTTGATGCGCAGCGAGCCCCGGCCCGCGTCGGTGGCCCCGCGCGTGGCGGCGCCGGCTTCCTGGAGCATCCGCGCGCAATGCGCGTACACGCCCATTCCCGCGTCGGTGACGGTGAGCTTGCGTGTGGTGCGGATGAGCAGCGGCTCGCCCACGCGGGACTCGAGCCGTGCCACTCGCGCGCTCACCACGGACTTGGACACACCGAGGACCCGGGCCGCCTGGGTGAACGAGCGATGCTCGACGACGCGCGCGAAGCACGCGAGGCCGAGCAGGTCATCGAAGAGGGGTTCGCTCACCGCGGGGAGACTGCCACGGCGGCGCGATGCCGATGAAGGCCGGCGCTCGCGACACCGCCTCCGGAACCGGGTGCCACGTCCACGCTTCCAGCTCCCCCGAGCCTTCACGTGACGAGAGGATGCGGAGTCTCGGTGAGGAGAGCCGCTCCACAGGCCTGCCGTGGAACCTGATTCCGAAGTGGAAAATCACCCGAGGCACCCCGCCCGACACGATGCGCGAATGCGCGTGGCGGGGAAGATGGGGCGCCCCGGGGCGTGCCTGCGACACCTGTTGCTTCCGAAGGTCCCGCCCGGGACTTCACGACACGACACGACACGACACGACACGACTGCGACTGCGACTGCGACTGCGACTGCGACTGCGACTGCGACTGCGACTGCGACTGCGACTGCGACTGCGACTTCAACCGCGACTGCGACTTCAACCGCGACTGCGACTTCAACCGCGACTGCGACTGCGACTTCAACCGCGACTGCGACTGCGACTGCGACTGCGACTTCAACCGCGACTGCGACTGCGACTGCCACTTCACCTGCGACTGCCACTTCGACTGCGGGGCGGAGCTTCGTGGTGTTCAGTCACGCTACGACCCCTCCAGTAGCAAGGGCCGTACCGAGCCGTTTCCGAGGGAGGGCCCTTGCCTCCCCCGCAACCCCTGCGTTTTCACAGGCTCGGAAGCGCAAGGACTGCATGGAGCGGCGCGGCGAACATTGGAGGCCTCAGCGAGGGGAGCACCTGCAGCCGGAGTGCACCTTGAAGGCCCCGCACCCACACCAAGTCACATTCTGCTGACGGGACAAGTCCCTCGCACGCTCCGTCAGGGCTTCCGACCAGAATGCCGGCGCCTCACTCCCTCTCCCCCACCCACGAGGAGCGTATGACACGAGTATCCGCAGCGAAGACGTGGCTCTGGCTTGGACTCTGGACCGCGCTGGCGGCGGCGGTGCTGCCCCAGACGAGCACGGCGGCGACCTGGACGCCGGCCGCTTCGATGAGCCGCTATCGCTACTACCACACCGCCACGTTGCTGGGCTCCGGCAAGGTGCTCGTGACGGGTGGCACCAGCTCCGGCGGTCCAACGAACACCACCGAGCTGTACGACCCCGCCGCCAACACGTGGACGCTCATGCCGAACATGAGTGTGGCGCGCACGGGCCACACCGCCACGCTGCTGCTCCCCTCGGGCCGGTTGCTCGTGGCGGGTGGCGCCAGCGGCACGGCCGTCCTCGCGAGCGCGGAGCTGTACAACCCCCTCTCCAACACGTGGATGACCACGGGCTCCCTGGTGACGGCGCGCCGTGGCCATCAGATGGTGCGGCTGAACTCGGGCCAGGTGCTCGCCGTCGCGGGCTTCGGCGCCAGCGGCAACGTGCTGAAGAGCGCCGAGCTCTACAACCCTTCCACGGCCCGCTGGACGGCCACGGGCTCGCTGTCGACGGCGGGGGGCCGGGTGACGGCCACGCTGCTGGATGACGGCCGCGTGCTGGTCATCAATGACGACGGCCTCGTGGCCGCGGCCGAGGTCTACAGCCCTGCCACGGGCATGTGGACGCGCGTGTCGGACCCGCCGGCCTTCTATGGGCACGCGGCGGTGCTGATGGACTCGGGCATCGTGCTGGCGACGGGCCAGGAGAACACCTGGTACGACAGCGGCGCGTGGATGTACTGGCCGGAGGATGATTATTGGGAGTACGTCTCGTATGCGAACGAGCCGCGCCGCCGGGGCCATTCGCTGACGGTGCTGCCGTCGGGCCGGGTGCTGGTGGCGCGCGGCACGCGCAACCAGGTGGGCGGCTACGTGGAGCTGTTCGACCCGGCCTCCTGGTCGATGTACTCGGTGGGCTACGACCAGCCCACCACCGGCCACACGGCGACGCTGCTGCCGTCGGGCCAGGTGCTCGTCGTGGGCGGCACGAGCCAGGAGGAGCCCGAGTGGTACTCCTCCGCGGAGCTCTTCACGGAGTAGTGCGCGCCGTGTGCCTCACGGGAAGGTGATGACCACCTTCCCGAAGTGGGCACCGCTGGCCAGGTGTTCGAAGGCCGCGGGTGCCTGCTCGAAGGGGAACGTGCGGTCCACCACGGGCCGCACGCCCTGGGCCTCCAGTGCACGGCCCAGCGACTCCAGGTCATCGCGGCTGCCGGCGGACACGGCCTGCAACCGCACCACGCGCCGGAACGCCCGAGTGAGGTCGAAGCGCGCCGTGGCGCTGTCCAGGAAGCCCACCAGCGTCACGGTGCCCCCCATCCGCACCGCTTCGATGGACCGGCCGACTCCCTCTCCCCCGGCGACATCCACCACGTGGTCGGCCCCGCGCCCCTCCGTCAGCTCCAGCACCCGCGCCTCCCAGGCCTTCTCCTCCCGCGTGCTGATGCCCACCGCCGCCCCCAGCGCCACGGCGCGCTCCAGCTTCGCGGGGCTACGCGAGGTGACGAGCACCCGCGCTCCCGCCATCCGGGCGAGCTGGAGCGCGAACAGGGACACGCCACCCGTCCCCTGCACCACCACCGTGTCTCCGGGCCTGACGGCTCCCCGGGTGAACAGCGCGTGCCAGGCGGTGACGCCCGCGATGGGCAGCGTGGCGGCCTCCGCGTCCGTCAGGTGCTTCGGCGCGGCCACGGCGGCGTCCTCGTGCACGCACGCGTACTCGCGCAGCAGCCCATCCAGGGGCCCTCCCAGGCGTCGCCGGGTGCTCTCCTCTGTGGGCTCGCCGCGCACCCAATCCGGCACATACGCCGGGATGATGCGGTCTCCGACCGCGAAGCGCCGCACCTCCGAGCCCACGGCCACCACCTCGCCCACTCCATCCGAGACGGGCACGAAGGGGCGCGGGAAGTGCCCGTACGTCCCTTTCAGGATGGCCAGGTCGCGGTAGTTCAGCGAGACCGCGCGCAGCTTCACCTTCAGCTCGCGAGGGCCCGGCGTGCGCTCGGGCCGCTCCGTCAGCGCCAGCGCGCGGAAATCACTTCCCCGTGTCAGCTCATAGGTCTTCATGCCCGAACCATGCGCCCGGGCCGGGGCTGCGGAAACGCACGTCCGTGCACGCCCGGCGTGCAATCATGCACGGCCATGCTCCAGTGGGACGACCTGCGCTACTTCCTCGCCGTGCATCGCCAGGGCACCCACGCCGCGGCGGGACGCGCGCTGCGAGTCGCGCCCACCACCATCGGCCGGAGGCTGGCGGCGCTGGAGGAGACGCTCGGCGTGAAGCTGTTCCAGCGCACGCCCGCGGGGCTGGTGCTGAGCGAGGCCGGGCAGGTCCTCCGGGGCCATGCCGAGCGTGTCGAGGCGGAGGTGCTCACCTCGGAGCGGGAGCTGACCGGCGCGGACCGGCGCGTCTCGGGCGCGGTGCGCCTCACCGCGGGCGACGGGATGGCCACCCACGTCCTCGCGCCCAGGCTGTGGGAACTCCAGCAGGCCCACCCGGAGCTGCGGGTGGAGCTGCGCGCCGACAACCTCGCGGTGGACCTGTCGCGCCGGGAGGCGGACGTGGCCGTGCGCCTGTTCCGTCCCCGCGAGCAGTCGCTCATCGCGCGCCGGCTGGCGCCCTTCACCTTCGGCGTCTACGCGAGCGAGGCGTACCTCGCCCGGCGTGGGCGGCCTTCGGGAATGAGGGACGTGACCCGGCATGACTGGCTCGCCCCGGAGGCCGCCCAGGACGTGACGCCCCCAGGACAGTGGCTGCGCCGGCACGTCCCCGCATCACGCGTCGTCCTGCGCTCCAGTGCCACCACCGTCATCATGTCCGCCTGCGCCGCGGGCCAGGGACTCGCGGTGCTGCCGGAGCTGCTCGCGGCCACGGACCCGCGCCTCCTCTCCGTGCTTCCCCGCGCCGCGCTCCCCACGCGGGAGCTGTGGGCCGTCACGCACCAGGACCTGCGCCACAGCGCCCGCGTCACCGCGGTGATGGACTGGCTCGCGCGGCTCCTCTCCGCGCGTCCGACCTCCGCTCGCTCAGCGCCATGACCTCAGCTCCGGGAGGGCGGGCTCATCGAGCGCGGGCACACGCCCGGTCGACAGGAAGAAGGCGTAGCGGCGCAGGTACGTCTCGGCACCGTGGTCCAGGTAGTCCAGCCAGCGGCGGAGGGCGGCGGGAGGCCAGGACTCCTGCACCCGCGCCCACTCCGCCTTGTACGTGTCTGGCCACACTCCGCTGGGCTGTACGGCAGTGAGCCGTCGGATGTTCGTGACATGCCTGGAGAGGGTCTCGCGAAGCTGCTCGCGGACGGGCTGGATGGACTCCCACCACGCCGCGACAGTCACTGGCGTCCAGCGCGCGTTCCCATCACACGAGTACTCCGACACCACGTTGATTTGCGCGGCCTCGACGACCTGTCTCAGCTCGTACGTCGTGGAGGGCTGACGGAAGAGGAACTCGCCTCCAGGGCTGGCTCCCTGGAGATGGAGGTACACGTTGTTCGGGGCGGCCTCGGGGCCCGTTCCACACGAATCATCGTCCCCGACATAGAGCGGGCCCGGGATGCCCCACGGGTTCCGACATTCCCACCGGCCCAGGAACGGCTCCGCGCCCTGCGTGTATCCCCACTGCCGCAGCAGGGACTCAGCGTCGAGGAACGACTCTTCCAATCGGATGTCTTCGGGCTCCAGGGGCGACATGCCCACGGAGCCTACACCTCCTGCCGGAGGTCACTCCCGCGACTCCTCCCCGCGCGTCCGCTTCACCGGCAGCCTCCAGCCGAAGCGCAGTGACACCAGCCGCAGCGTGGTGGCCACCACCATCCCCACGCCCAGGGCCAGCCGGGGGTGCCCCGCCTGCGAGAGGGCCAGACATACGGCGCTCGCCGCCAGCGCGGCCGTCGCGTAGTAGCCGGGCACGGCCCGCATCAACGCCGGCGTCTGGCGGCTGAGCACGTCACGCACCACGCCGCCGCCCGCGGCGGTGATGACGCCCATGAGCAGCGCGGTGCCGGGGTGCAGCCCCACCTCCAGCGTCCGCTGCGTCCCCGCCACCGCGAACGAGCCGAGCGTCACCGCATCCAGCGTCGCGAGCACCCGCATCCCCGGCCCCTTCCTCAAGTCCAGGAGGAAGGCGACGAACGAGCCCACCAGCGCCGCGACGAGATACGACGGCCGCACCAGCGCCAGCGGAGGCCCCGCCTGCAGCAGCGTGTCGCGGATGATGCCGCCCCCGACACCGGAGACGAGCCCCAGCACCAGGAAGCCCATCAGGTCCATCTTCCGGCGCTCGGCCGCGAGCGCGCCCAGCACCGAGCCCGCGAACACCCCCAGCAAATCCACCACGAGCGTTCCCAGGGAGATGACCTCCTCTGGAACCGTGGGAGCCGTCAGGTCGAATGAAGCCATCGCGAAGGAGGCGTCCTCGGCGCCTCGGCCGGCACCGTAGGGAATCCCGTGGGGCCATGGCAACCCCACCCCTGGAGACCTCCGTGCGAGCGATGGAGTCGCTTCGTCTGTCGCGATTCTCCGTCGAGGCGTAGAACCCAGGCCCACGTTCTTGCAACGGAGCGTCCTTCTCCATGAACACGCGTCAGGTGGTGGAAGCGCTGGAGCATTTCCAATGGGACGGCGGCGATTGGCTGGGGCTCGACGAGCTCGTCGATGAACTGTGGAAATCAGGTGCGCCCCGGCAAGGGCTGCAGGCGCTCCTAGGCGTATTCGAGCGATACCCCGACAGCACGGGCTATGGCGTGTTCTGGAGCATCCTGCACGGCATCGAGAGCTTGGGTGACTACGAGCCCGTCCTCATTTCTTCGATGCGTCGCGCACCCTCGCTGTTCGGCGTCATGATGGTAGGCCGTATCCTCAATACGAGGTTGGAGCCTGAGCGCCGAGCCGAGCTGAGGAGCCTTCTCGAAGCGGTGGTGCTCAACGAGCAGGCTCCGGGAGTCGTACGCGAGGAAGCCTCCAGTTGGTTGAAGAGCACTTCCGAGCCGTGATTCGGCGGGCATGAGGACCAGGCGGCCAGGTTCACGACGCCCCACGCCAAACCGTTTTGTGTACCACCGGCTACGCCGGGAGTGACTTCCTCCCACTCCCGCCGTTCTGCCATGGTGGGGCCGTTACTCCCCCCGGAGAGCCCCCATGGACCGCCGTCTCGGCCCCGCGATCTTCCTCGGCTCGGCACTGCTGCTCGGTGCCTGCAAGAAGTCTCAGGACCCCGCCCCCGCGGTGCCTTCCCC
>NZ_JABBJJ010000123.1 GCF_012933655.1 Pyxidicoccus fallax
GCCCTCCCGCCCTCACGGCCCGGGGGGCACCCGGTCCGTCTTTCCCATCCCTGCTTCCCGGGAGTCCTTCATGCGTCGTTCCTCGCTCCTGATGCTTCCGCTGTTGCTGCTCGGCACGGCCGCGGCGGCCCAGACGTCCATCCCCACCATCACCTTCAACGACGGCTCGGCGGGCTGGAGCATCGTCCAGTCCGCGCCGCTGGTGCCCGGCGGGCAGGTGAAAATCATCTATGACACGGACCGGCTGCCAGGCTGCCGCGGCACCATCAATGGCAACCCGGCCTGGTCCGTCACCGGCAGCTACCAGCTCAACGACGGCACGGTGGGCAGCTTCTACGCGGGCGGTGGGGCGAACTACCCGGGCCAGTCTCCGGAGGCGGTGCTGGACCTGCCGGAGAACGGCAGCCTGGCGCTGTGGTTCCACATCTCCAACCGGTGGGGCTGCCGCGAGTGGGACTCGAACTACGGCAACAACTTCCGCTTCGACGTGGGCGGCCCGCGCATCGTCTTCGGCGCGGACTGGACGACGGCCGTCTACGGGACGCTGAAGCAGGGCGGCACGGTGACGGTGGACTACGACATCACCCGGCTGTCCGGCTGCCGCCAGACGTACAACGGCCTCCAGACGTGGGACGTGGAGGCGCAGTACCGCTTCGACGGGGGCACCGTGCAGACGGCGCCGCTGACGCAGGTGGTGGGCATGTCCGGCCGCGAGCAGGTGCCGGCCGTCATCACCGCCCCCGCCAGCGCGAGCCTCCTGGAGCTGTGGTTCCGCAACTGGGACCGCACGTCGTGCCAGACGTGGGACTCGGCCTACGGGCAGAACTACCGCTTCACGCTGGTGCCGTGACGTGAGGGCCAGCGTGCCGCGAGGGCGCCATCCCTCGCGGCACGCGGCGTGTGGGGCTACTCGTCGCCCTTGGAGCCGACGAACTGGTCGGCCTTGTCCTTGAAGAGGAGGTTGAAGCTGGTGAGCGAGCCGTAGACGCGGGTGATGTAGCTCTGCATCTCCACCTTCTCCGCGTCCGTCAGCTTCGGGTGCGCGTTGAGCTTCTGCTCCAGCACGCGCAGCCTGTCGCGCACCATGACGACCTTGTGGAACAGGTTGTCGATGGGGAGGTCCTTCGCCTGGAGCTCCGGGTTGGCGGGGACGAGGCGCAGCGTGCCGCCCTCCCACTTGTTGGCCAGGGGCGGCGCGTCGACCATGCCGGACGCCTCCCGGAAGATGTCCATCAGCTCTTCACGCGTCATGCTCAGCCCTTCCAGGTCCACCACTTCATTCGGGTCCACGCGGCGCCGGACGACCACGGGCGCCACGTTGCGCGCGGTCCGCTCGCGCGCGGGCGTGGAGGCCGCGGGGGGCGTGGCGCTCCCCCGGGGCACGTACTTGTCGCAGACGGGCGCGGACGGAGGAAACAGTCCGCGCCACGAGTGCAGCCGGCAGGCGCCCACCCACCCCCGGCGCTCCTCCACCGAGTGCGGGCTGAACAGCTTGCAGTTGGCGCACACCCGCTCCTCCGGCTTGAAGACCGGAAATGGAGGCGAGGAACCGTCCGCGGCGTCCGACATCAGCGCGTCTCCTGCACCGTGGGCTTGCCCTTGCGCACGCCGAGCTCGCGCAGGAGCGCGTCCGCGTTCTCCACCTGGTCCAGCGTCCAGAGGATGTAGCGCACGTCCACGTTGACGTTGCGGGCCACGTCCGGGTTGTAGCCGAAGTCGTTGGCCACGTTCTCCCAGACGCGGTCGAAGTTGACGCCCACGAGCTGGCCCTTGCCGTTGACGGTGGGGCTGCCCGAGTTGCCGCCGGTGGTGTCCGCGTTGGCGAGGAAGTTCACCGGCACGTCCTTGAGGCGCGGGTCCATCCACGTGCCGAAGCGCTTCGCCTCGGCGACCTGGGACACCTTCTCCGGCACGTCGAAGGGCTCCTCGCCGGTGTGCTTGGCCAGGAGGCCGGACAGCGTCGTCTGCGGCGTGTAGAGGGCGCCGTCACGCGGCGCATAGCCCTGCACCTTGGCGAAGGTGACGCGCAGGGTGCCGTTGGCGTCCGGGGCCACGGGCTTGCCGGCGTGCGCGAGCACCGCCTTGCGCCACTCGGGCCGCAGGCGCATGGCCGCGCCCTGGCGGCGGTCCTTCACGTCGTCCAGCGCGGTGAGCTCCTTCGCCAGGTCCAGGCCGAAGGCGAGCAGCGGGTCCTTGCGGGCCTCGAGCTGCGCCACCGTCTCGCCCGCCATCTTCATGCGCTCGGCGAGCGTGAGGACCTTGGTGCCGGCGTACATGGCGTCGATCTTCGCGGCGACGTCCTTCTCGGAGAACGTCTTGCCGAAGTGCTTGTCCACGGCGGCGATGCGCTCGTCGGGGCCCAGCGCCTGGGCGCGGCGGACGAAGGCCTGGAGGAGCTTCTTGTCCGCGGGGAGGAAGAGGTTCTTCTGCTCGCGCTCCAGGCGGTCCTTGAGGCGCGGCATCTCGCGCTCCATGTACTCGGGGCGGCGCTCCAGGTCCGGCTTGGCGCGCTCGGCGGCGAGGCGGGACACCGTCACCGCCAGGGCCGGGCCCCGGGCGAGGCGGCCGGTGGAGCCGAGGAGGAACTCGCGCTCGAACACCTTGCCGGTGGCGGCCTGCTCGGCCAGGAGCGCCTCGCGGGCCTTCATGGCCTCGGCCCACTTCGCGCCGTTCTTCTGGGCCCAGGCGGCGACGGCGGCCTCGGACTCGCGCTGCTTCTCCACGATGCGGCCGCGCTTGAGGCCGGCGAGCTGGCCGCCCGCGTTCTTGTGGACGTTGTGCAGGCTCTTGAGCTGCGAGGCGACGGCAATCTTGCCGGCGGCGTCCTTGTCACCCTCCTCCTCGAGGATGCGGATGGCCTCGCCGAACACGTCGCGCATGCGCGGGTAGAGGCGGGACTGGCGCTCGGCCATCTCCTCCGCGAGCAGCGCGCGCCAGGTGACGCCGGGGTAGCCCAGCACCATGACGAAGTCGTCGGGCTTCACGCCCTCGGTGGCCAGGGGGAAGAAGAACTCCGCCTTGTAGGGGACGTTCTTGTCGCTGTAGGGCGCGGACGCGCCGTCCGGCGCGGTGTACGCGCGGAGGATGGCGAAGTCACCGGTGTGGCGGGGCCACATCCAGTTGTCCTCCTCGCCGCCGTACTCGCCCACGGCGCGGGGCGGGGCGTAGACGAGGCGCACGTCGGCCAGCTCCACCGCGTCCACGAGCGTGTAGTTGAGACCGCCGTCGAACGAGGCCACCTGACAGCGGGTGGCGGGGCGCTTCTCGCACTCGGCGACGAGCTCCTTCTGCTTGCGCTCGATGGCCTTGAAGCGCGCGAGGTCATCGGCGCCCGCGGGCACGGCGGCGAGGACGTCCTTCGTGACGTCCTTGAAGCTGCGGGGGACCTGCACGCGGGAGCCCTTGCCGGGCAGCTCGTCCTCGCGCTTGGAGGCGAGGAAGCCGTCGGTGATGAGGTCCCGCTGCGGGGTGCTGTGCTCCTGGATGACACCGAAGGCGCAGTGGTGGTTGGTGATGACGAGGCCGGAGGGAGCGATGAACGCGCCGGAGCAGCCCCCGACATTCACGGCGCCGGCGAGCAGGCCGGTGCCGCGCTGGGGGTCCCAGAGCTTCTTGGGAGGCACCTGGAGGCCCTGCGCGCGAAGCCACGCCGGATCCAGCTCCAGGACCTGCTGGGGAGTCCACTTGCCTTCACCGGCCAGGGCCGGAGCCGCCACGAGCGACAGGAGGAGGAGCGTCTTCTTCATGGTGCCCCTTCCCTACCCCGTCCGGCGCCCGCAGGCGACCTTGTTTCATGCAACGCTTTGCGCCATGGGACGGGGGATTTTCCGGGAAGGCGGACCGGGCTTAAGTGTTGGGGTGTCCCAGGAGGGGAGCAAGCGATGAAGACGGCCAGCGGAGCACAGCTTGATTTCGGCCGGTTGGCCCTCCTCCTGCTGATGCTGGGGGTGGGGTGGTACTTCTGGTACTCGCCCGTCCTGTGGCCGCTCAAGGTGCTGGTGGTGATGATGCACGAGAGCGGGCATGCGCTGGCCACCCTGCTGGTGGGGGGCTCGGTGGACAAGATCCACCTGGCGGCGAACGAGTCGGGCTCCTGCCTGTCACGGCTGCCGCCGGGCTTCCTGGCGCAGGTGGCGGTGTACTCGGGGGGCTACCTGGGGAGCGCGGTGGCGGGCGCGGGGCTGCTCCTGGCGACGTTCCGCTTCCGGCTGCGGCGCTGGGTGCTGGGGGCGGCGTGTGTGTGGCTCGCGGTGATGGGGATGCTGTACGGGGGTGACGGGTTCACCCTGCTCTTCTGCCTGGGCACGGCGCTGGTGCTGGGGCTGGCGGCGAAGTTCCTGCCCGACGGCGCGGTGGATGCGCTGAACCTGTTCCTCGCTGCGTTCACCGCGCTGTACGCGGTGTTCGACTTGAGGGACGACCTGTGGAACAGCGCGGTGCGCTCGCAGAGTGATGCGGCGCTGCTGGCGGACCTGACGTGGATTCCCTCGGTGGTGTGGGCCGCGCTGTGGACGCTGCTGGCCGTGGGCCTGCTGGTCGTCGCCGCGTACTGGTCCATGCACGCGAAGCCGCGCGGAATGCAGATGCCCAAGGTGCCCACGCGGGCGCGGAGGGTGTGACCGGACTGGCATTTCTGCTTTTTCCTGTATTCTCGGTTTCAGTGCTTCAGCTGAAGGAAGCCGGGAACAGGAGAAGTCATGCCACCACGAGCGTGGTGTCCCCTACTGCTGGCGTGCCTCCTCACCGGCTGCGCCACGGCGAGGACAGTGCATCTCGACACAGGTGACGGGACGCCCTTCGTCCTCACGCCGCGAATCGATACGGCGCCGGTGGCGCTGGATGACGACGACTTCGCGGACGCGGTGAGAAGCCTGGCGAACACGGTTCACGGGTCCGAGCACCCGAAGGCCGCGGTGCTGAGACGCTTCGACGTCCCACGTGAGCCATACATGGGGCGGAGGCGACTGGGCCTCGTCTCGGTGGAGGAGCCTGGACGAGGCCGTCTCGTCCTATCGGAGGAGCCGAACGCCGCCACGGAGCTGGTGAACGCCTATGGGCGCTGGTGTCACCGGCAGAAGCTGATGGGCGACTGCCTGCACCTGCTGGATGAAGACGTCATGCTCGATGACGAGGGCAAGCGAACGCTGGCCTTCCGTATCGCCCTCGACACCGTGTGGGACGAGATCCGCGAAGCACTGGAGGGCCTGACGAACCGGGACACGATGGTGGCCATGCTGGCCACCACGGGCGCGGTGTACTTCGGCTTGTGGCTGCTGCCGGAGCCCGTGAGCAAGGGGTTGGCCGCGGTCCTGACGGTGGGCCTCGTCGCGTACCTCGGCTGGGACACGGTGTGGAGCCTCATCCAGGGCTGGCGGGTGCTGGTGGCCCAGGTGGAGACGGCCACCACCTTTGATGAACTCCGTGACGCGGGCGAACGCTACGGCGCGGTGATGGGCGGCAACGCGGCGCGCGTCTTCGTCATGCTGGCGATGGCGGCTCTCGGCAGCACGGCCCAGACGCTGGCAACGAGGATTCCCACCCTGCCGGGCTCCGCCCAGGCAGCGCTGGTCGGCGTGGAGCAGGGAGGCTTACGGCTGTCGGCGGCGGGACAGGTGACGTCGGTGTCGGTGGCTCCGGGCGGCGTCGTCACCATCGCCCTGGACCCGGGCGCGGTGGCCGTGACCACGCCGGTGGAGACCGACGAGCACGAGCACCACATCGCCACGAACAAGTGGTGGAAGTCCCCCCATCAGGGGGGCCTTGGTCCCCCCGGCTCAGGCAACTCTTCGACAAGGCCGGCATGTCCCTGGACGATGCGGAGAACACGGTCCGCGTCAGTGGGCACAAGGGGCCGCACCCCCGGAAGTATCATGAGGAAATTTTTGAACGATTGAGAGATGCAACCCAGTCCTGCCGGACCATTGAGCAATGTAGGGAGGCCCTCGTGCTGGAGTTGAGGGACCTGGCGCGGGAGATCCGCACCCCCGGCTCCCGACTTAACAAGCTGGTCACCCGAACGGAATGAGCAGGAGCCTCGTGGCGATGCGGTACTTCAAACTCTCCGATGACATGGACATCCCCGGGCGCTGGGAGCTGGGCACGCCCACGGATGCCCAGGGGCAGGACGCCGGGTCATGGCTGTTCATGCGCGGAGAAGGAGTCCAGGTCGAGGGGCCACTTCGAGTTCCCATCTACCAGCCCGGCAGGAGCCTCGACTTCTCGCTCGCGGATGCCGGAGCCGTCCCTGTCGTGACCGCCAGGGTGGCGACGCTCCTGTCCAGCCTGGCTCCCCATGACGTGCAGCTCTTCCCAGCGGAGGTGGACACCCGGCGGGAGCCCTACTTCCTCGTCAACGTCACCCGACTGGTGAGGTGCATCGACGACGAAGCCTCGGAAGAGGTGCGCTACTGGAAGCCGGAGGACGGCCGGCCGGAGAAGGTCGGCAGGTACCGGGCGGTTGCTGGCATGCGCATCGACCCGAACAAGGTCGGAGATGCCAGGGTGTTCCGAACGTGGGGATGGACCATCTCGCTCATCGTTTCGCAGGACATCAAGGACGCATTGGAGCGCGAGGCCCTCACCGGGATGAGATTCCAGGAAGTCACTGGGGTCCTCGGGCCCCGTACCTCACAGCCTCCCAGGACATAGCGGTGTAGGCTCACCGAGATGCCGACGCATGAAGAGCAGTGGGAGCACCTCCGCTCGCGAATCGAGGTGGCTGTCCTCGGGGGCTACATCGACGAGAAGGAGATTCTCGCCCACGCCGAGGAGGACCTCGAAGAAGGTTCCAGCGAGCACGAGTCGCTCCCCTCCTACGCCCGGCGCCTCCTTGATGAGCAGCGCGCGGCGGAAGCGCGGTGGACCGAGCCCACCGTCAATGACGCCATCACCCGCGCCTTCGACGAGCTGAACAGCCGCGGCATCGTCGCGCTGGAGAACGCCGGCTACACCAAATCCGAGGGCTGGGAGGACGTCGGCAACGTCGCGAAGTACAGCTACGAGCCCATGCGCGGCGCCACCTTCTTCCATGGCCAGGACGTCGAGCGCGGCGTGCTCGGCGCGGGCCTCTGGCTCGCCTTCGGTGCCCTGGACGCGGACGGCAACCCGTCCGACGACGACGCCGCGAGCCTCGCCATCGCCCACGAGGTCCGCGAGACGCTCGCGCGCCACGGCGTCCCCACCGAGTGGAACGGGAGCGTCGAGCAGCGCATCCACATCCCGCCCTTCGACTGGCGCAAGCGCCGCTGGACGCAGGCCGCCCAGAAGTCTCCTCCGCCCACCCGCTTCAGCTGTGAGCGGGTCATCCAGGGCGCGATGCACGAGCGAGGCGTCTCGCGAGAGGACGCCATCGCCGCCCTCGAAGGCTTCTTCAGCGACATGGCCCGGAAGCACTACGGCGCGCAGTTCGCCTTCGAAGCCCACTACGACCCGGAGCAGGACAGGGTCGAAATCTTCCGCACCATCACGGCCGTGGAGCAGCGCTCCGACGACCCGGCCGTGGCCGTGAACGAGCGGTTCTGCTCGCAGCTCAACGCCGTGCTCAAGGGAGGCATCGAGCCCGGAGATGAGCTGATCTTCCAGGTCTTCTACCTGAAGGACGATGACTACCTGGCCCAGGCCCAGGATGAGCAATACGCACGCCTCCTCGACATGGAGACCGACCGCCGCTTCATGGAACTGCCCACCGTGCGGGCCGTGAGGCAGGGCGTCCTCGAACAGCTCCGCGCAATGGGGCGTTAGCGCGGAGGCCGGGCATCGAGCACCAGGTCGTACTAGTAGTCCCGTCGTCTCTCGAAGGCGGAGCTGACGTAGCCGGCGTCGGTCTGGACGTAGGTCACCTCCGTCCCGTTCTTCGAAACGAACATGTCGAAGTGCGAAGTGACTCCGAGGTTGTCGGTGAGCGTCGCGGTGCCGCTGCAGTCCGGCTTGAGGGTGTAGGTGCCCGTGTAGACGACGCGCGTGATCTCACCATTGGTACTGATGGTCGCCGAACCGGTAAAGGTCCCGTCCCCTTGGAAGAAATCATGACCGGCCTGAGCGAAGGGGACCCGCTCGGACCCACTCACGATGTACCCATCAGTCGCATAGACGTAGTGGCCCTTCAGGATGCGCGGCCTGCATTGGGAATTCGCCGAATGCTCCGCCTCGAGAGTCTCGCCAGATGCCTCGTGCGCAAGTCCCAGGAGACCGGCCGTGAGGACACTTCCCATGACGTACCATTGGAGTCGCTTCATGCTCCCCCTCCTTCGTTTCGGGCCATCACGGCCCGATGCACTGGAGGACGGAGAGTGGGCGCTGCCCGGGCTTTCTCACATCGAACCTGGGTAGGTCTCGGCCGTGCAGTGATGGATTGCCGAGTACGGCGGCGAGCGGAGGAAGGCCTGGGTGGGTGCGGACTCCAGCGAGTGGGAGTCGAAGCAGGAGCCCCCTCGTGCCCTAGGGCTGGCCACCCGCGACGAATCGAGCACACGCCAAACTGTCTGTCAGTTCAACACAGCTCCATGGATGTGCACCCTCCTATCGAGGCATCCGGTCGTCTATCCATTCAACAAGACCCACCTCCATGGGAGCCACCATGTCCGCGTACTTCTCATTCATGCAAGGCCAGGATCAGGAGTTCATCTTCGAGGTCACCGACGAGGCGACAATCAAAAAGGCACGCGACATCCTCGCCGGCAGGGAAACGAGCGAGACGCATGTCATGGGCCAGATCTTGATGGGCCAGAAGCCATACAACCCCAACTTCAGCTTCCATCTCCGGCCGGAATCCATCCGCTTCTTCCAGATGGCAATCGAGGTCTGTGATGCCAATATGCGGTATGTCGAGGACCACCTGGACGAGGCCGGAGGCGCCTTCCTCCCGGGCCGCATCTGGTGCCCGTGGGACTCCCGGCTGAAGCGCGAAGTCACGGTCACGCACTGAAGTTGCCGGGCTCGGGGGCCCTCGTCATCGAGGATACGGGCTTCCCGATGAAGGGGCTGGGCTTCCCGGGCCGTTCCCGGAACGACCGCGTCTCCTCGGCGCGCGTCGCTCGAATTTTCTGTCGTCGCCACGAAATGGTCCGGGGGCCGCGTCGTAGTCAGCGCTGACCGAGCACGTGCTCGGGCTCCTTCAGCGCCCGCCCTCCCGGAGAATCAATGAAGCGCCTCGCCCCCCTGTGGGCCTTCGCCCTGCTCATCCCGACGCTCGCCCTCGCGACAACCGCCCCCGCGCAGCCGGGACCGGCAACAGAGGCCGAGCTGCGGCAGTCCCTGACCACGCTGCTGGAGGAGCACCACATCCCCGGCGCGAGCTACGCGGTGTTCGACCGCCAGGGAACCGTGCTCAGCGGAGTCATCGGGCTGGCCGACAGCGGCACCCGGGCCCCCGTCACCGATGGCACGCTCTTCCGGCTCGGCTCCATCACGAAGACGGTGACGGCGATCGCCATCATGCAGCTCGTCGAGCAGGGCCACTTCGGACTCCAGACTCCCGTCTCGGAGCTGCTGCCCGAGGCCCCCATCGAGAATCCCTTCGGCGAGAGCGACCCGGTCCGCGTGGTCCACCTGCTGACCCACACCGCGGGCTTCGACGACACGCACATCAAGGCGTTCTTCAGCCCCGTCGAGCGGCGGGGCCGCCACCTCGAGAGCAGCCTCCAGCATCCCGAGCCGCTGGTGGTGCGCTGGCGGCCCGGCAGGCACGAGGGCTACAGCAACCCGGGCTACGTGTTGCTCGGCGCCATCCTGGAGGCCCACTACCAGAAGCCTTGGGAAGACGTCGTCTCGGAACGGGTCCTGAAGCCGCTGGGCATCACGCACGTCGCCGCCCTCGGCACGCAAGCCGCCCGGCGAGACCATGCCCCGGGACACAGCGGCTCCGACATGCACCGCACCCCCGTGTTCTTCGAGCAGACCCAGGCTGACGGAGCGCTGTGGTGCACGGCGACGGACCTGGCCAGGCTCGGCCGCTTCATTCTCACCGACGGCGCTTCCGCCCCCGGGGTGCTGCGACCGGAGACCGTCCGCCTCATGAAGCAGGCACAGGGCACGGTGGGCACCCGGGAGGGCCTCGCCTACGGCGCGGGGCTGGGGCTCCACCATCGCATCATCCAGGGCCTGCTCTGGCAGGGCCACGCGGGCGGCGTGCTGGGAGGCAAGGCGAGCATGCACTTCCACGCCGAGCAGGGCCTGGGCTACGTGCTGCTGCTCAACAGCGACAACGAGCTGAGGAAGCTCGAGGAGCCGCTCGCCGCGTTCATCTCCCACCAGACGCAGTGGAAGCCGTCGGCGCCGACCCTCCGGCCCATCGAGAGCGATGTCGACGGCTGGTACCGCTACGCCAACCCACGCATCTCGCTGCTGAGCCTGCCCACCTATCTGCTCGATACGGCCCGTGTGACGGCGAAGGGCGACACGCTGAGCGTCGAACCTCCCCTGCCGGGCTTCGGCTACCAGGCGACGCTGAAGCACCACGGCGAGGGCCGGCTCTCCGACGTCGACTACGGCGACGTGGTCAACGGGGTCGTGGTCCGTGACGAGAGTGGCGCGGCCGTGGGGCTCGAGCTGGGAGGCGACTACCTGCGGCGCACCTCGATGGCGGCGGCGGTCCTCCCGCTCGCGAGCGTGCTGCTGTCCCTCGCCCTCCTGCTGAGCACGCCCTTCGGGCGCCGCGCCTCGCTGCGCAACCGCTGGGTGCGCCGCCTGCCGAGCCTCGCCCTGCTGTCTCTGGTGCTCGGCATCGTCTGCGCGGCGAACCTGGAGTGGACCCTGCTCGCGCACATGAACTGGCAGACGGTGGGGGTCTGGGCGGCATCCGTGCTGTTCCCGGCCTTCGGTGTGGCCGGCCTCGTCCTCAGCGTGCGCACCTGGCGGCAGGAGCCCGTGGCCGTGGCGAGGTGGCGCTGCCTGCTCGGGTCCGCGTCCGCCGTGTGCCTGAGCCTCTGGTTCGCCACGTTCGGGTTGTTCTCGTTCGCGCTATGGCGGTGGTAGCGCGCCGTGCTCGGGAGCAACGCCCACCGGCGCGCGCGCATCCAGCTGCTCAATCAGGAATGAGATGTCCCCGAGGTGACGGGCGCCGGTGAAGTGGTCGAGCACGTCCTGACGGGCCCGTGTCCCCAGGCGCGCGGCGAGCTCGCGGTCACACAGGAGCGTGCGCACCTCGGCGGCGAACTCCGCGAGGTCGCTCGCGTCCCGCACCAGCAGGCCATTCACGCCGTGGACAATCTGGTCCTGGATGCCGCCCACCGCGCTGGCGACCACGGGGCGCTCCTTCCACATCGCCTCGGTGACGGTGAGCCCGAAGCCCTCCTGCAGGCTCTTCTGCACCACCACCGCCGCGTGCCGCTGGAGCGCGTTGACGATGGCGGCGTTCTCCTCCGCGTCCTTCATCGGCAGGCACGCCAGGTGGATGCGCTGGCGCAGCAGGTGCGGCAGCCCCCGCCATCGCTCGACGACGGCGTTGAGCGTGGACGCCGCCTCGGGGTCGTCCGCGACGGACGTCACCGCGGGCCCCGCGAGCACCAGCTCCGCGCGCAGGCCGGGGTGCTCTCGCGCGAGCAGGGCGAAGCCGTTCAGCACGCCCGCCGGGTCCTTCAGCGGGTCCCACCGCGACACCTGCACCACCAGCGGCGTGTCCCGCGCGGGCGCCGAGCCCAGCCGGATGATGTCCGCCCCGCGCGACACCCGCGCCGGCACCCCGTCGCCCCGGATGAAGGCGGGCTCCATGACGCAGGCCCCATCCCCCAGCAGTCCCGTATGCGCGAGGATGGAGCAGGCCACGTCGGGCGCCATGGACTGGTTCTTCACCGCGAAGACGTCGATGGAGGGCCGGATGACGAGCGCGCGGTCCGCGCACTGCGGCGGCACGTACGAGGCGCGGCTGAAGACCGCCAGCCGCACGGCGGCCAGCCCCGGCGCGAGGAACTCCCACGCTCGCGCCACCTCGGCGTTGCGAAGGTCGCTGCCCACGTGACAGCGCCACGCCACGCCGGCGCCCACCTCCGCGAGCGCCGGCGCCAGCCCCAGCGTCTGCGGGTCATGCAGCAACACCAGGTCACCCGGCCGCACCAGGGCGAGCAACTCCTCCGCGTTGTCGCGCAGCACCTCGTCGTAGAGCGCCCGCTCGGCCAGGCCCAGCGGTGAGCCGTCCCCGGGCGAGCCGTGCAGCGCATGGTGCAGCCGCTTCGTCACCCGGAAGAACTCGGGCGTGCCCTCCAGCACCATCCACCGCGCGTCCACTCCCGCCCCACGGGCATAGGCGAGCAGCCGGGGAATCATCTCGGCCACGCCTCCGCCCCGCGCGGTGGTGTTCACGTTCCAGAAGGTGCGGCCCGCCATGCGGGTGCGCGTCCGCTCGGCATGCGCCATGAGCGCACGCCAGCCCTCCTGGCCCACCACGGACTCGAAGCACGTGAGGGGCTCGGCGCGGACGTGGACCTCGAAGGGCTTCAGCGTGCCGGTCATGCCCTGCGGCCAGCCCGCGAATGCCCGCGCGCCCTCCCCGCTCATGCTCGTCTGCGCTTGTGGCACCGAAGGACTTCCTCCCACCGGAAGATGGGCGCTCCCCCGATTGCGATGCATGGCTCCCACGGACAGCCGGCATGGAGGCGACGGGTGCCACGGCGGCCACTGTCGACTCGTGGACACTCCCCCTGCCCGCCCAGCCCGCACTGTAAGTGAAACAGGAATATAAGAAATTCAGGGATTCCGCATCTCAATCCCTGTCATCGGAATCCCTGTTTCAGCCAGTCCTGCCCGCGACAAGGAGCACCCATGCGTCGTGTCTCGAGAACAGCCGTCTGTCTTTCCGTCCTGCTGTCGCTACCCGCCTGGGCCTTCACGCCCGAAGCGCCCTCCGCGCGGAGCGCGCTGGCGAGCCAGGCCTTCTTCAAGCCCGAGCTGTCCATCCCCAGCTCGCAGCTGCCGCTGGATGAAGCCCTCCCGAGGATGGGCCGCCCGGCGGCCACGGCCTGGGAGGACTTCTTCGCGCGCAACGGCCGCGACTTCCGCGTCTACGTGGACCCGACGACGGGCACGGCGACCAACATCATGGGCGCCGTCCCCCTCATCCCGGGAGACGGCGTGGGCAACAAGCTCACCCTGGAGGAGCTGCGCAAGCAGCTCGGGCGCTCCGTCTCGCGGGTGGACGCGGCCGTCGTCGCCGAGCGGGTCGTCCAGTTCATCCAGGCCCACCACGCCGCGCTCGGCGTGGACGTGCGCCAGCTGGGAGAGCCCCGGGTGGAGCAGGTCACCGAGCATCTCTGGCAGGTCTCCATTCCCCAGCAGCACGAGGGAATCCCCGTCCGTCACGGGCGGCTGGCGGCCACCCTCAGCCATGGCAACCTCGTCCTGCTGGGCACCGAGTCCTGGAGCAACGTCCGGCTCGCGCCCCTCCCGCTGGTGCCCGCGGACCAGGCGATGCTGACGGGCAACGAGCACCTGGGCCTGTTCGAGAGCCCTCCGGCGCTCTGGAAGGAGCCCACGCTGGAAATCGTCCCGATGGCCAGCCGGGACAGCGCCTTCGGCGCGGGCTACCAGCACCAGCTCGTCTGGAGCTACGGCTTCCAGCTGGCGGGCGAGGTCCAGCGCTGGAAGGTGACGGTGGAGGCCACCCGGGGCGAGGTGCTCGCGCTCGAGGATGACAACCACTACGCCGACGCGACCATCAAGGGCGGCGTCTACCCGCTGACCAACACGGACACCTGCACGGGGACGTCCACCTGCGGCATCAGCTTCGCCAACACCCCCATGCCGTGGGCGGACACGGGCTTCGCGTTCCCGAACGACTACACGGACAGCGCCGGCGTCTTCGACTACACCGCCGGCACCACCACCACCACGCTCAGTGGCCGGTACGTCCGCGTGCTGGACGGCTGCGGCCCCATCACCGCTTCCGCCGCGGGCTCCATCAACCTGGGCGGCGTCACCGGGCAGCATGACTGCACCACGCCCGCCTTCTCCGCGGGCAACACGGCCTCGTCGCGCAGCGCCTACTACGAGCTCAACCGAATCGCCGAGCTCGCCCGCGGCTGGCTGCCCGGCAACCTGTGGCTGCAGGGCCAGCTCACGTCCAACATGAACATCGTCAGCACCTGCAACGCCTTCTGGAACGGGAGCACCGTCAACTTCTTCCGCAGCGGCGGGGGCTGCCGGAACACGGGCGAAATCGCCGCCGTGTTCGACCACGAGTGGGGCCACGGCCTGGATGACAACGACGTGGCGGGCACCCTGAGCAACTCCAGCGAGGCGTACGCGGACATCGCGGCCATCTACCGGCTGCCGACCTCGTGCGTGGGCTACGGCTTCTACCAGACGGTGGACCAGGGCTGCGGCATGACGCCGGACGGCACGGGCTACAACGTGAACGAGGCCCAGGTGGGCCCGGCGTGGTGCACCACCCGCTGCTCGGGCGTGCGCGACGCGGACTGGGCGGCCCACGCCAACAACACGCCCGCCACGCCCCAGAACTTCGTGTGCCCCAGCTGCGGCACCGGCTCGGGCCCCTGCGGGCGGCAGGTGCACTGCGCGGCGTCTCCCGTGCGGCAGGCCGCGTGGGACCTGGTGGCGCGTGACTTGAGGGCCGCGCCCTTCAGCTTCGACGCCAACACGGCGCTCACCATCGGCAACAAGCTCTTCTACCAGGGCAGCGGCAACATCGGCTCCTGGCACGCCTGCAACTGCACGGCCGGGACGTCCGACGGCTGCGGCGCCACCAACGGCTACATGCAGTGGCTGGCGGCGGACGACGACAACGGCAACATCAACGACGGCACGCCGCACATGACGGCCATCCACGCCGCCTTCAACCGCCACAACATCGCGTGCGCCGCGCCGGCGCCCGCCAACACCGGCTGCGCGAGCGGCCCCACCGCGGCGCCCACCCTCATCGCCACGGCGGGCGCGGGCCAGGTGACGCTGCAGTGGAGCCCGGTGGCCGGTGCCGGCCAGTACTGGGTGATGAAGTCGGACGGCTTCGCCGCGTGCAGCTACGGCAAGGCCCGCACCGCCACCGTCACGAGCACCACCTACACGGATGGCGAGGTCACCGCCGGGCGGCAGTACTGCTATTCCATCGTCCCCGCCAGCAGCAACGCCTGCTTCGGCAAGGCCTCCGTCTGCACCTGCGCGACGCCCACCTGAGCGCCGGCCGGGACTCCGGCGCGACCGCGAGCCGCACGCGGTCGCGCCGGGCCTTCCCCTCACGCTACGGCGTGTACGTGAAGGTCACCGTCGAGTTGCACGGGTGGTTGCCAGGAATGTCGCCGAAGTCGATGTCGACGCCCGGCGTGTTGACCTTGTCCGGGAAGCCGATGCCGCCCCAGGGCGCCCCCGAGTCGAACCGGGTGAAGCCACCGGTGCCGGTGTACAGCGGGTAGGTGGGGTCCGTCGGAGCGGGCGTGGAGGTGATGTTGAAGTTGGTGGGCCAGTTGCCGCAGGACGCGGGTGCGCCCGGCGGGAAGGAGATGCCGACCTCCTGCTCCACGAAGGGGCGGCTGTTGTAGATGACGAAGAACGGGATGCTGGAGGTGACGGTGTCCGTCTTCGGAATCCAGGTGTTGGCCGCGTTCTGCAGCTGCAGGTTCACCGTGATGCCCGGCTCCACCGGGGCGCCCGCCGGGTTGTAGCAAGCCAGGGGGAAGCCCACGAGCTCGACGATGGTGCACGCGGGAGTGGTGAATTCGAGGTCCGCGTTCCAGGTGCCGAGACCCCCGTTGGTGGGCAGCACGGAGCTGGGGGTGGACGGGGGGCCGCCAATCAGCGTGAAGGTGGTGGAGGCGGTGCCGGCGCTCAGGTTGGCGCGCTGCTCGACCCAGCGGTTGATGGTGCCGTCGAAGCGCCACATCGCCAGGCGGCAGCGGTTCTCGAAGACGCAGGGAGGCATGCGGCCGACCTGCTGGGGCACGCGGAGGACGACCTGCGCCGTCCGGTCACGCCCCAGGTTCACCGCGGCGCCGGTGCTGTCGGTGGCGCCGATGAAGAAGGCGCCCACGGACTCGAGCGCCACCGTCTGACCCTTCGAGTTCACCGCCGTGAAGTCGCCCGGCATGGCGAGCGGCGCGTAGCTGGCCACGGACACCAGCACCGTGCCCGTCACCGGCCTGCCGGCGGCGTCCACCAGCGAGCCCGCGGGGATGTTCACCTGGACGTCCGCCGTCTCGAACGCGATGGGCTGCGTGGCGCTGAACTGCCGCACCGTCGCCCGGGGCAGGACGAGGACGCTGTTGAGGGTGCCGCCGCTCAGGTACCGCGTCAGCGGCGCGAAGCCCGTCTTGCTCACGTTGACGATGTAGCCGTTCGTCGTCGACGGCAGCGCCAGGAAGTAGCGGCCACTGGTATCCGTCGTCCGGGCGATGCCGTTGATGACGACGCTCGCGGCGGCGATGGGCCGGCCCTCCGGGTCCCTCACCGTGCCGGAGAAGGAGACGGTCGCCAGGGCGGACTCGCTCTCTCGGACCGGCTCGGGGCTCGCGGCCTCCGGGCCTTCCACGCATCCGAGCGAAAACACCGCGGGAATCAACAAAGCGAGACACCACGTCTTCATCGCTGCCATGGCGAGACCTCGGGATCTGGGGTGATGTTTCACGGGAGCAATCACTGACGCACTCAGCGTGAAACAGGACCAAGGTAGATGAAGAAGTGAAAAACACGCACTCCGGGTGATTCAGTGGGGACCGGGAGATGTTCGGGACTCAACAGCGTGTGACCCGGGGTTCACCTGGGGAAGGGAGCCAGGGCTCCCTGGGACGAGGGAGGCGGCGCGGACCGCCAAGGCGCAATCTGATGGCGATTCATCCACTCACGCCTCAAAGGACTCCCCATGGACACGCCCACGCGCCCCTCCAGCCGCATCTCCGGCAGCTTCCTCACCACCCGGGACGGCACCCAGCTCTACTTCAAGGACTGGGGCCCGAAGAACGGCCAGCCCATCGTCTTCTCCCACGGGTGGCCGCTCAGCTCGGACGCGTGGGAGGACCAGATGCTGTTCCTGTCGGAGCAGGGCTACCGCACCATCGCGCATGACCGCCGCGGCCACGGCCGCTCGTCGCAGCCGTGGGACGGGCACGACATGGACACGTACGCGGACGACCTCGCCGAGCTGACGGCGGCGTTGGACCTCAAGAAGGCCGTCCACGTCGGTCACTCCACGGGCGGCGGCGAAGTGACTCGCTACATCGGCCGTCACGGCACGTCGCGCGTGGCCAAGGCCGTGCTCATCGGCGCGGTGCCCCCCATCATGCTCAAGACGGACTGGCACCCCAACGGCCTGCCCCGCGAGGTGTTCGACGGCATCCGCAATGGCGTGCGGAACGACCGCTCCACCTTCTTCAAGGAGCTGACGATTCCCTTCTACAGCTTCAACCGCCCGGGCGCGAAGGTGTCCGAGGGCCTGCGCGAGAGCTTCTGGATGCAGGGCATGATGGGCGGGCTGAAGGCCGAGTTCGACTGCATCAAGGCCTTCTCGGAGACGGACTTCCGCGCCGACCTCGCCCGGTTCGACGTGCCCACGCTGGTGATGCACGGCGACGATGACCAGATCGTCCCCCTCGACGCCTCGGCGAAGCTCACCGCCGAGCTGGTGAAGGGCGCGAAGCTGAAGGTCTACCCGGGCTTCAGCCACGGCATGTGCTCGGTGAACAAGGACGTCATCAACCAGGACCTGCTCGCCTTCATCCGGGAATGAGGACAGCCTACACTCCCAGGCATGGTGGTTGACGGCCCCGGGCCCGGCGGCTCATAGTCGCCGGTGGATGACTCTCCCGCTCACCACGACTGGCGCTCAGTGCTGCTGCTGCTGCCGCGTGGCGTGTGCCTGCTGTCTGGCGGGCCCCGAGCACTGGGAGAGCGCGTAGAGCGTCCCTGAAATCTCCCCGTCGCTCGCGCGGCCCGCCCTCCAACGAGGTGTCGGGCCGCTTCCATTTTCACGTCCCGCAGTTCCTTCCCACCCTGGAGGCAGTCCCCATGAAGGCCAACACCATCCTGCAGACCATCGGCAACACCCCGCACGTGCGCATCAACCGCCTGTTCCCCTCGCGGGTGGAGGTCTGGGCGAAGCTGGAGCGCTCCAACCCGGGTGGCAGCATCAAGGACCGCATCGCCCTGTCGATGATTGAAGACGCCGAGGCCCGCGGCGTGCTCACGAAGGACAGCGTCATCATCGAGCCGACCTCGGGCAACACCGGCATCGGCCTGGCCCTGGTGGCGGCGGTGAAGGGCTATTCGCTCACCCTCGTCATGCCCGAGTCCATGAGCATCGAGCGCCGCCGCCTCATGGCCGCCTACGGCGCGAAGCTGGAGCTCACCCCGCGCGCCCAGGGCATGAAGGGCGCCATCGCCCGCGCGCAGGAGCTGGCGGCCCAGACGCCCAACGCGTGGATTCCGCAGCAGTTCGAGAACAACGCCAACGTGGAGGTCCACAAGCGCACCACCGCGCGCGAAATCCTGGCGGACTTCCCCGAGGGCCTCGACTACCTGATTACCGGCGTGGGCACCGGCGGCCACATCACCGGCGTGGCGGAGGTGCTCAAGGACCGCTTCCCCAAGCTGAAGGTGTTCGCGGTGGAGCCCACGAAGTCCCCCGTGCTCAGCGGCGGCCAGCCGGGCCCGCACCCCATCCAGGGCATCGGCGCCGGCTTCGTCCCGAAGATTCTTCGCACCGACGTGCTCGACGGCATCATCCAGGTTCCCGAGGAGGAGGCCTTCGACTTCGCGCGCCGCGCCGCGAAGGAGGAGGGCATCTTCCTCGGCATCTCCTCGGGCGCCTCGCTCGCCGCCGTGCAGCGCAAGCTGGGCGAGATTCCCGACGGCAGCCGCGTGCTCACGTTCAACTACGACACCGGCGAGCGCTACCTCTCCATCGAGACGCTCTTCGTCTGACATTGAAGTTTGACGCAGACATGTGACGCGCCCGGGCACGCCTCCCGGGTGCGCGGCCACCCGGTGGAATAATTACCTCAAGACCGCAAAAACGTGACAAACGGGACATATTGGCTTTTCACATAAAGTGTGTATTCCTTCGCTGCGAGTCACCGCTCGCATTCACGGCGGGCGGACCACCCCGCAGCGCAGGAGCACGACATGTCCTCAGGTCTCTACCGAAGGCGTCTGTTTCACGCGGTGTTCGTGATGGGGGCCCTCACGGGCCCAGCGGCGCTGGCCGCCGCGGAGGACGGCCACGAGGGCCGTAACTACGACGCGCGCGACGCGTACAACGCGCAGGCGCGCTTCGGCTTCTCGGTGTCGCAGCGGGCGTCCGTCGCGGCGCTGCGCCAGAGCATCCCGGACCTGCTCGTGGAGGTGGACGAGTCGCGCGGCGTGGTGCGCTCTCTCACCAACCCCGTGGGCGCGCTGACCGGCCCGAGCAGCGGTGACCCGCTGGCCATCGGCCTGGACTTCGTCCAGAAGCACCACGAGGCGCTCGGCCTGGAGCTGCGTGACCTGACCCAGCTCGAGGTGACGGACCGCGTCTACTCGCGCGACACGGGCATCACCAACATCTACCTGCGCCAGACGCACAAGGGGCTGCCCGTCTACAACGCGCAGCTGCAGCTCAACGTGGACGCGGAAGGCCGCATCCTCGGCGTGCACAGCGACTTCCTCTCGTCGCTGGACACGTCGCTGGCCAGCGTGGAGCCGCGCCTGGGCGCGGGCGAGGCGGTGGCCGGCCTCGCGAAGCACCTGGGTGTTGAGCTGCGGGGCACGCCCCGGGCGCTGAAGCCCGAGGCGAGCGTGAGCAAGCGCACCCGCGTGGAGGTGGAGGGCCTGTCGACCGAGCCCATCGACGCGGAGCTGGTGGTGGTGCCGGTGCGCCGCGGCGAGGCGCGCCTCGCCTGGCGCTTCCAGGTCCACACCCCGGACCTGCAGCACGACTACGACGTGACGGTGGACGCGAACACCGGCGAGGTGTGGACGCGCTTCGACTGGGTGGCCTCGGACTCGTACAAGGTCTACCCGGTGCCCGTGGAGAGCCCCAACCACACCTCTCCGCTGCCGCCCTCGGACGGCCGCGTGACGGTGACCAACCCCGCCAACTCGCTGGCCTCGCCCTACGGCTGGCATGACACCAACGGCGTGGCCGGCGCCGAGTACCAGATTCCGCGCGGCAACAACGTCCACGCGTACGAGGACCGCGACGCCAACAACGCGCCGCCCGCGTCCGAGCCGAGCTGCGGCGCCACGCTCAACTGCGTCTTCGCCATCAACCTCACGGCCGCGCCGTCCACGTACATCCCGGCGGCCGTCACCAACCTGTTCTACTGGAACAACATCATCCACGACGTCACGTACCAGTACGGGTTCAACGAGGCGGGCGGCAACTTCCAGGTGAACAACTACGGCCGCGGCGGCGCGGGCAACGACTACGTGCGCGCCGAGGCGCAGGACGGCGGCGGCAGCAACAACGCCAACTTCTCCACCCCGCCGGACGGCTCGCCCCCGCGCATGCAGATGTACATCTGGACGGCGCCCACGCCGGACAAGGACGGAGACCTGGACTCGGGCATCATCGTCCACGAGTACGGCCACGGCATCTCCAACCGCCTCGTCGGCGGCCCGAGCAACGTGTCCTGCCTCTCCAACCGGCAGCAGCCGGGCGAGGGCATCAGCGACTTCTTCTCGCTGTGGTTCACCGCCCGCCCCACGGACACCGCCACCCAGGGCCGCGGCGTGGGCACGTACGCGCTGAACCAGCCCACCACCGGCGTGGGCATCCGCACCCAGCGCTACAGCACGGACCCGGCCGTCAACACGTGGACCTACGCCAGCATCAACGGCATGGCCGTCCCGCACGGCGTGGGCTCCGTGTTCACCCAGGCGATGTGGGAGGCGTACTGGGGGCTCGTGGGCCAGTACGGCTTCAGCGCCGACCTGTACAACGCGGCGGGCACCGCGGGTAACCAGCGCTTCATGCGCTACTTCATCCAGGGCATGAAGAACACGCCGTGCAGCCCCACCTTCACCCAGGTGCGTGACGGCATCATCCAGGCCGCCACCTCCATCAACGCCGGCGCGGACGTCTGCCGCCTGTGGCGGTCGTTCGCCGCCTTCGGCCTCGGCACCGACGCCGTCTCCGGCGGCTCCGCCAGCACCACGCCGACCAACGGCTTCGCGGTGCCCAGCGGCTGCTGACCTGCCTCCGGCACCCCGTAGCACCTGACGGGTGACCGGCTCCGGGCCGGGTGGCTTCCCCAGGGGAGCCGCCCGGCCCTTCGTTTTTCAACCGCCCCGCGCGCTACTTGCGCGGCCGCATCCGGAACGCCACGAACGAGCCCACGTCATTGAAGGCGAAGTACGGGTTCTTCTGGCGCACCTCGCCCATGGACGTCACCGGCACGTCCCCGTAGTCATGCCCCGGCCACAGCTTCGCGGTGTCCGGCACCTTCAGCAGCACCTGCGACAGCGAGCGGTACATGTCCTCCGGGTTGCCGCCCTGCATGTCGCACCGGCCGCAGCCGTTGATGAACACGGTGTCCCCGGACACCAGCGCGTCGCCGGCCAGGAGGCAGTGCGAGCCCGGCGTGTGCCCCGGCGTGTGCAGCGCCTGGAAGGACTCCTGACCCACCTTCACCACGTCCCCCGGCCCCACCGGCCTGAGCGCGCCGCCCAATTCGCGCAGCTCCGCGGAGAACTGGACCTCCTCGCGCTGCGCGTACACGGGGATGTCGTGGCGCGACAGCAAATCCGGCAGCCCGTTGATGTGGTCGAAGTGGCAGTGCGACACGAAGGCGCCGACCAGCCGCTTGCCCTCCGCCTTCACCGCCTCCTGGATGGCGTCCACGTCCCAGGCGGGGTCCACCACCAGCACCTCGTCCGAGTGCGCCGGCCCCACGAGGTACACGAAGTTGTCCATGGGCCCGAGCTTGAGCTGCCGTACATACGGAGTCCGCATCCGCCGATTCCTCCCGTGACTGTCCCCCCACTCTAACGGGCGGGACTTGCCGTGGCGGCGGGCTTCCCACTTGAATACGCCCCTCCCCCGCCCCCGAGGAGGTCCGCGCCTTGAAGTCCCCGCTGCCGTTGCTCGTCTGCACCCTGCTCGCCAGCACGAGCGTCGCCGCGAAGGAGCGCCCCACCTTCCGCTACACCGCCCCCCCGGATGGCGAGCGGCCCGTCATCGTCGACGCCACGCTCGGCCCCCAGGGCAGCGACTTCGCCATGCGCCTGCGCTTCGACCGGGAGCCCTGGGGAGAGAGCTGCAAGACGCGCTGCGCCAACGCCACCCTCCTGCTCGACACCGACTCGAGCAAGCAGACGGGCCTCCAACTGCCGAACAAGGCCGCGGCCAACGGGGCGGACCTGGCCATCATCATCCAGGGTGTGCGCGAGTACACCGAGGAGGAGGGCGCGCCCCCGAAGACCTGGCTGCGCGTGAAGGTGCGCCTGCTGGCCAACGACGCGCGCTCCGTGGATGACGGCGAGCTGATCGCCGAGTTCAACCACCGCCAGGACACCGAGCGGCTCCACGTGGACGAGAAGACCGTGTACCTCCTCGTGGACGCCACCAGCCCCGCCCTCCCTTCCGCCCGCAAGATGCGCGTCGTCTACCAGCCGCCGGGCGCCAAGGCCGTCCAGGCCACCCTCCCCGGGATGATCGGCGGCGCCGGAAACCGGGGCGTCCGCATCTTCAAGGGCGGCAGCTGGGGCCGCGCCCGTGACGCCGACCCCGGCCGGGGCAAGGCGTCCAACGACAACGGGTAGTCCGCTCGCACCCGTACCCACCGTCCCGTCCTCACAGCGGCCAGCCAGGCCCACAACCTCGGAATTTCGCGGGGTTGGCGGGATGTTCATCTGGAGCGCAGAACTGGACGGACGTATAGGTGGGAGTCCTCCGAGAGTGCGCAAACCCCCGAATTCGTTCCCAATGTCAGGGGGCCATGGTAGTCCCGGCGCCCTGTTACATACCTCCGGACCCGGTAGTGAGTGAGGAGTGCGCGGGCCGCGCGCCGCGTTCGGGTACGAGGCGTTCTCACCTGGATTGATGACCATGCTCGCAGAAGCCGAAACGAAGACGCGAAAGAAGCAGGGAGGCTCGGGCGGAGGTGGCGGCGGTGGCGCCGCCGCAGGCGGTGGAGGTGGAGAGAGCTCCGTCCCGGCATCCCTCGCTGACGAGGCGCGCCGCCGGTACATCAACTACGCCCTGTCCGTCATCACCTCGCGCGCCCTGCCGGACGTGCGAGACGGCCTCAAGCCCGTGCAGCGCCGCATCCTGTACGGCATGTGGAACGACCTGAACCTGTCGTTCGACTCCAAGTACCAGAAGTGCGCCCAGGTCGTCGGCGCCATCATGGGCCGCTACCACCCGCACGGCGACGCGTCCATCTACGACGCCCTCGTGCGCATGGCGCAGGACTTCTCGCTGCGCTACCCGCTGGTGGACGGCCACGGCAACTTCGGCTCGCTGGACGGCGACGCCGCGGCGGCCTACCGCTACACCGAGTGCCGCCTGGAGAAGCTCGCCACCGAGCTCTTGTCGGAGCTGGACAGCAAGACGGTGGACTTCCGGCCCACCTACGACGGCACCCGCAACGAGCCCATCATCATCCCCTCGCGCGTGCCGCAGTTGCTGATGAACGGCACCACCGGCATCGCCGTGGGCATGGCCACCAACATCCCCCCGCATCACCTGGGGGAGCTGGTGGACGCGCTGGTGGCGCTCATTGAAAACCCGCAGCTGCTCACCAAGGACCTGCTCAAGTGGGTCAAGGGGCCGGACTTCCCCACCGGCGGGCAGATCCTCAACGACAAGAAGGAGCTGCGCGAAATCTACGAGACGGGCCAGGGCAGCGTCCGCATCCGTGGCGAGTGGGACACGGAGGAACTCAAGCGGGGTGGCCAGCAGATCATCATCACCTCCATCCCCTACACGGTGAACAAGTCCACCCTCGTCGCCAAGATTGGCGACCTGGTGCGCGACCGGAAGCTGCCGCTCATCACCGACGTGCGCGACGAGTCCACCAAGGACGTGCGCATCGTCCTGGAGCTGAAGAAGGACGCCAACGCCGAGCTGGTGATGGCGTACCTCTACAAGCACACCCCGCTGCAGACGAACTTCGGCGTCAACCTCACCTGCCTCGTGCCCAGCGAGGACAACCCCGAGGTGGGCACGCCGCGCCGGCTGGACCTCAAGAGCATCCTCCAGTACTTCCTCGACTTCCGCTTCGAGGTCGTCACCCGCCGCTTCCAGCACGAGCTGGGCGAGCTGCAGAAGCGCGTCCACATCCTCGAGGGCTTCGAGAAGGCCTACGACGCGCTCGACGAAATCATCCGCATCATCCGTCAGTCCGAGGGCAAGCAGGACGCCGCCAAGAAGCTCATGGCGCGCTTCAAGATGGATGAAATCCAGGTGGACGCCATCCTGGAGATGAAGCTGTACAAGCTGGCCCGCCTTGAGATTCTCGTCGTCGAGAAGGAGCTCAAGGAGAAGCGCGCGGAAATCAAGCGCATCGAGGGCATCCTCAAGGACAAGAAGAAGGTCTGGGGCACCGTCCGGGACGAGCTCGGGCAGATCAAGGCCGCGTACAACGACAAGCGCCGCACCCGCATCGGTGGCGCCGGCTCGGAAGAGGTCGAGTTCAGCGCCGACGCCTTCATCGCGGACGAGGACGCCCACGTGGTGCTCACCCGCGACGGGTGGATCAAGCGCGTGCGCGAGGTGAAGGACCCGGCCTCCACGCGTCTGCGCGAGGGCGACGCCGTGATGACGGTGCTGGCCGGCAGCCTGAAGGCCAACCTGGTGCTGTTCAGCAACTTCGGCACCGCGTACGTCACGCGCTTCAACGACGTGCCCGCCTCCACGGGCTACGGCGAGCCGGTGCAGAAGTTCTTCAAGTTCGACGACGGCGAGCGCGTGGTCGCCGCCCTGTCGCTGGACGCGCGGCTGCACCGCCCGGAGAAGCTGCTGGGCGTCACCAAGCACGGCCTGGGCATGCGCTTCCTGCTGGAGCCGCACCTGGAGGTCTCCACCCGCGCCGGCCGTCGCTACGCGAAGACGGGCGAGGGCGACGAAATCATCGGCGTGCAGCCGGTGGGCGAGAAGGACCTCGTCGCGGTGCTGTCGAAGAAGACCAACGCCCTGGTGTGCAAGGTCGCGGAGGTCAACGAGCTGGCGGGCCCGGGCAAGGGCGTCACCGTCATCAAGCTGGACGAGGGCGACCAGGTGGTCGAGTTCCTCGCCGTCCCGCCGAGCAACAAGGACGCGAAGCTGGAGTTCGAGACGCAGAAGGGCCGCAAGCTGCACCTGTCCCCGGCGAAGTACGAGGTGACGGGACGTGGCGGCAAGGGCCACGAGATGTCCAAGAAGGACGCGGTCGAGGACGTGGTGCGGCCCATCGTCTTCATCCCGCTGCCGGAGAAGAAGGAGTAGCCAGAGGACGCCATGGCGACGAAGAAGGAAAGCTACACAGGCGCGGACATCCAGGTCCTCGAGGGCCTGGAGCCGGTGCGCAAGCGCCCGGCGATGTACATCGGCGGCACCGACAGCACGGGGTATCACCACCTGCTGTGGGAAATCCTCGACAACTCGGTGGACGAGGTCATCAACGGCTTCGCGACCACCGTCGAGGTGACGCTCCACAAGGATGGGCGCAGCATCACCGTGGTGGACAACGGGCGCGGCATCCCCGTGGACATCATGCCCAAGCACAAGAAGCCGGCCGTGGAGGTCATCCTCACGACGCTGCACGCGGGCGGCAAGTTCGAGCAGGGCAACTACATCCACTCGGGCGGTCTGCACGGCGTGGGCAGCTCGGTGGTGAACGCGCTGGCGCGCAAGCTCGTCATTGAAATCAAGCGCGACGGCAAGAAGCACGTGCAGACGTACGGGCGCGGCAAGGCCACCAGCGCGCTGAAGGTGGAGGGCCCCGCGCGCGGCACGGGCACGTCCGTCACCTTCGAGCCGGACCCGGAGATTTTCGGCGAGAAGCTGAAGTTCGACGCGGAGCTGGTGCGCGAGCGGCTGGAGGCCAAGAGCTACCTGCACAAGGGCATGACGGTCGTCTGGAAGGACGAGACGGCCACGCCCCACACCTCGGTGACGTACAAGCACGACGGCGGCATCGCCGAGTACCTCACCAAGGTGGTGTCGGAGCGCAACAAGCCGCTGGTGCCGCCGGGCAGCGCGACGTTCTACCACTCGCGTGACAACGGGGTGCGGCTGGAGGCCTCGCTGGCCTGGACGGAGGCCACGGACGAGCACATCCGCTCGTACGTCAACGGCATCCCCACCAACCTGGGCGGCACGCACGAGGCGGGCCTGCGCAGCGCCGTCGTGAAGGCGGTGCGCAACTACATCGACACGCACGACCTGACGCCCAAGGGCGTGACGCTCACCGCGGAGGACATCCGCGAGGGCATGGTGGCGATTCTGTCCACGTACGTGGTGGAGCCGCAGTTCCAGGGCCAGACGAAGGGGCGCCTCAACAACCCCGAAGTGACGGCCCAGGTGGACGGCGTGCTGCGCCCCGCGCTGGAGAAGTGGCTCAACGACAACAAGTCCATCGCCGAGGCGGTGGTGGCCCGCATCATCCTGGCCGCGCGGGCGCGCGAGGCCAGCCGGGCCGCGTCCCAGGCGGTCAGCCGCAAGACGGCCGTCAGCCACCGGCTCAACCTGCCGGGCAAGCTGGCGGACTGCTCCTCGACCGACCCGGGGCTGAGCGAGCTGTTCATCGTGGAAGGTGACTCCGCAGGCGGCACCGCGAAGCAGGGACGCGACCGGCGCACCCAGGCCATCCTCCCGCTGCGCGGCAAGGTGCTCAACGCGGAGCAGGCGTCCACGGACAAGGTGGCGACGAACAAGGAGCTACAGGACATCGTCTCCGCGCTGGGCTGCGGCATCGGCTCGGACTTCGACCTGTCCAAGCTGCGCTACGGCCGCGTCTTCCTGCTGATGGACGCGGACAGCGACGGTCACCACATCGCCACGCTGCTCCTGACGTTCTTCTACCGGCACCTGCGCCCCCTCATCGACAAGGGCGCCATCCACATCGCCCAGCCGCCCCTCTACCGGGTGGACATCGGCAAGGAGACGTACTGGGCGCTGGACGAGGCGGACCGGGACCGCATCATCCGCGAGAAGACCAAGGGCAACGCCAAGCCCAACATCATGCGTTTCAAGGGTCTGGGCGAGATGACGGCGGACGAGCTGAAGCAGACGACGCTCGACCCGAAGAACCGGATGAGCCTGCGCGTCACCATCGACAACCCCATCGACACGGACCGGCTCATCAACGACCTGATGGGCAAGGACGTGAGCTCGCGCTTCAAGTTCATCATGGAGCGCGCGGGCGAGGTCCAGGACCTGGACGTCTAGCCCCCCCTGCCCCACCGGAAGTGGACCCGTGCCCCCCTGGCGCGGGTCCCTTCCACCCCGGTGGGTGCTTTCCTGCGGGGGCGGGACTTGTGAGAGAGCCCCCCTGCTCGGATAGCATCCGCCGCCGTGAACTCGTTCCGCCGAATCGCCCTGCTTCTCGCGCTGCTGCTGGCCGTCCTTCCCGCGCACGCGCAGACCACCCGCAAGAAGGCCACCCGCAAGAAGGCGGCCGTCACCAAGGTGGTGAAGAAGAAGCGGCCCATCAAGAAGAAGAAGGCGCCGGCCGCGGAGGAGACACAGACGGCGGACACGGGAGAGACCACCCCTCCCGAGCCCATGGTCTTCGGCGAGCCGGACTCCAATCCGCAGCCCGCCGAGACGCCGGTGACGCCGCTGGAGAAGCCCACCCCGCCCGCCGTGGCGAAGCCGGTGCAGCCGGCGCCCCTGACGACGCCCACGCTGGCGACGCAGGCTCCGGCGTCCGAGGTGACGGCGTCCGGCCCGGTGGCCCTGTTCGCGGTGGCGCGCGTGCCCAACGCGGAGAACGCGGCGGTGAAGCTGGAGGGCGAGCTCCTGGGGCACCTGCGCGCGCGCGGCGACGTGACGCTGGTGGACCTGGGGGCAGCCTTCCCGCCGCCGGCGCCCGGCTCGCTGGCGCGCGCGGACGGCCTCTTCGAGGAGGGCCGCACCGCATATGACAACCTGGACCCCGAGGCCGCGGAGGCGAAGTTCCTCGCGGCGGCGGAGGCCTATACCCAGTCCCCGGCGGAGCTGAACCCCGGGCGGCTGGCGCAGACGTACGTCTTCCTGGGCGCCTCGCGGCACCTCAACGGCAAGGTGGACGAAGCGAAGGCGGCCTTCATGCTGGCGGTGGAGGCGGACCGGTCCACCCGCCCGGACACCACGCTCTTCAGCCAGGAGGTGTCCACGCTGTTCGAGGAGGCCCGCGCCGCGGTGGCCGCCCGCCCCGTGGGCACGCTGGTGGTGCAGTCCCAGCCGGCCGGCGCCCGGGTGACGGTGAATGGCCGCGAGCTGGGCGTCACCCCGCTCAAGGGCGTGGAGCTGCCCGCCGGCCACCACCCCGTGGTGGTGTCGCTGCCCGGCTACGCGCCCTTCGCCGCGTACACCCAGGTGAAGTCCACCGCGAGCGCCGAGGTGAAGGCGGAGCTGGAGCCCACCCCGGGCCTGGCCGCCATCCGCGACGCCGCCGCCACCGCCGCCACCGAGCGCGCCTTCGACCAGGACGTGGCGCCGGCCGAGGCGCGCGCCATCGGCGAGCGGCTGGGCGCCCGGTACGTGGTGCTGGCCGCGGTGTGGCGCAACAAGAAGGGCCACGCCGAGGCGGAGCTGCAGGCGTGGGATTTGCGCTCCAAGGCGAAGCTGCGCGGCGTGGAAATCGAGCTGACGAAGGACAGCCGGCACGGTCCGGCCGCCGCCGCGGACCAGGTGCGCGGCTTCGTCAACGGCGCCGCGGCGCCCCGCGTCGCCCAGAGCGGCCGCTCGGGTGACTCGCTCATCAAGCGGCCCTGGTTCTGGGCGGTGGTGGGCGGCGCGGCGGCGGTGACGGCCGGCGCCATCTACGTGGCCACGACGCCGGACAAGGGCCGCGGCTTCAACCCGGTGTCCGGTGGCGTCGGGTTCTGAGGCGCCGCGTTTGAATGCACGGCGGCTCCCCCGCGTCGCCCTGCCCTGAGGTTTCCCCATGAAAGCGCTCGTCCTCGCCCTCCTCCCCGCGCTGGCCCTGGCGGCCCCCCCGCCGGCGCGGCGCGTCTCCAGCCTCGTGGTGCCCATGGACCCGGCCTCGGAGGCCAGCAGCGTCCGGATGGAGGGCTACATGAACGAGGCCCTGCAGCACTTCGAAGGCTTCGCCGTGCGCAAGCCCGAGGAGCTCTTCGGCCTGCCCGAGGACACGGCGGCCAAGGCGTCGCTGGACCGCGGGCGCAAGGGCTACTCGGAGAGCGTCGCCGCGTACGACAAGAAGGAGTACGAGGAGGCGGAGAAGAAGGTGCGCGCCGCCCTCAAGGAGCTGGAGTCCGCGGCGGGCGCCATGCGCGGGTGCTCGCCCCTGTGCGAGTCGCTGGCCCTCTACGCCGCGCTGCTGCACCTGCGCGGGGACGTGGAGGAGGCGAAGCTGGCGCTGATGGACCTCATCGCGCTCAACCCCACCTTCGAGCTGGACCCCAAGCGCTTCAGCCGCGAGTTCATCGGCCTGCGCGTGCAGGTGGCCACCGGCCGCACCGCGCAGCTGCGCGGCGGCGCCACGGTGAAGTCCCGGCCCGCGGGCGCGCGCGTCTTCGTGGACGGGGAGCTGGTGGGCTACACGCCGATGACGCTGCCCGCGCTGGCCATCGGCAAGCACCTGGTGCGGCTGGAGCGCCCCGGCTTCCGCCAGCACGGGCTGCTCCTGGAGGTGACGCCGGACGACGTGGAGTCGAGCACGGACCTGGTGCCCACCGCCGCGTACAAGGCCTATGACGCGCAGCTGGACAGGGTGGCCGGCGAGGTCATCCGCGCGGGCTCGAAGTCCTCCGGGGTGACGGCCATGGGCCAGTCGCTGGGCCTGGACCGGGCCGTGGTGGGCACGGTGAAGGCGGTGGAGGACGGCTCGGAGCTGCACCTGGGTTACTACGACATCAAGAGCGGCAGGAGGCTGGGCGGCCGCCGCGTGGTGCTCCAGGGCGACGAGTTCGGCCAGCTGAAGCAGGAGATGGAGCGCATGGTGAACCAGCTGGTGAACGCGAGCGGCGAGAAGGTGTCGCGCAGCTCGGACCCGCTGGACAACCGCGGCGGCACCGAGGACTGGAGCGCCGAGGACCGCGGCGGCCGTACCAAGGCGTCGGAGAAGAAGGCGAAAACGGACGACCCGCTGGACTCGGTGTCCGGAACCGAGGATTGGTGACCCAAGGCGCTTGTCCCGGGGCGCTCGGCGCCTAGAGTCCCGGGGCGTATGCGCCTCTTCGCCCTCCTGCTCCTCCCCTCCCTCGCGCTCGCCCAGACGGGCGCCGTCGTCCAGTCGCCGGTGCCCTCGCGAGGCGTGACGCTGCCTCCCACCAGCGCGGCCCTGGTGGACGAGGCCACCGCCCTCTCCCTCAACCCCGCGGGCCTGGGCTACCTGGATGGCAGCCAGCTCTTCTACCTGCACGAGCGCAACCTCGCGCGCGACGGCGTGGGGGACGGCGTCTTCCTGGCCACGCGCTTCCTGGGCCTGGGCCTGGGCGGGTCCATGGAGTGGATTCGCGGCCGCGGCGAGCCGGACTACCGCAAGACGTCGCTGGGCCTGTCGCTGGGCTCGCGCACGCTGCAATTGGGCGGCGCGTGGCATGCCTTCAGCTCGGACGACGGCGACGTGGATGATTTGTCCAGCTTCGACCTGGGCCTCACCGCGCGGCCGGCGCGCGCGCTGTCGCTGGCGGCGGTGGTGCGCGACCTCAACGCCCCCAACGAGGGCGCCGCGGAGCTGAAGCGCAAGTACAACCTGGGCCTGGGCGTCCGGCCACTGGACGAGCGCTACACGCTGGGCGTGGACTGGCTCTTCCAGGAGGGGGACTTCCGGGGCGGGCAGGCCACGTACACGCTCAACGCGGAGGTGATTCCGGGCCTGCGGCTGGGCGCGGGCGTGTCCCACGGCTTCACGGACGGGGTGCCGCTGGCGCTGCAGCTGGGGGTGACGGTGGACACGTCGCGCGTGGGCCTCACCTACGCGCTGGGCGGCGCCGAGGACGGCACGGACCACGTGGTGGCGCTGCGCCTGTCCAGCGAGGCCTACCGCGCCCTGCGCCCGCCCGGCGGCGTGGTGACGATGCTGGACCTCAACGATTTGCTGGCCGGTGGCACCAGCCCGCTGCTGGCGCTGCTGGGCACGAGCGGCACGGACCCCTATCTGCGCTTGTCGCGCTGGCTGGAGCTGGCCGCGAAGGACGAGCGGCTGTCGGGCGTGGTGCTGAAGATGGAGGGCCTGCCCGGGGTGAGCTGGGGCAAGGCGGAGGAGCTGCGGCGCTCGGTGCTGAAGCTGCGCGCGTCCGGCAAGCGGGTGATGGCGGTGCTGCTGGCGGCGGATGACCGGGGCTACTTCGTGGCCACCGCGGCGGACCGCATCTACGCGGTGCCGGAGGCGATGCTGCCCATCAACGGCCTGTCGGCGCATCTCCAGACGCTGGGCGGGACGATGCAGAAGCTGGGCGTGCACTGGGACGTGGCGCGCGTGGGCCAGTACAAGTCCGCCCCGGAGCAGGTGGCCAGCGTGGCGCCCAGCGAGCCGTGGCGCGAGTCGGTGAACGCGTACCTCGACACGCAGGTGGCCTGGTACACGAAGGGCGTGTCGGAGGCGCGCAAGCACCCGCCGGAGAAGCTGCGGGAGCTGTGGGCCACGGGCCAGGTCATCGCGAAGCGGGCGCACGAGCTGGGCTTCCTGGACGGCGTCATCCTCCCCACGGAGCTGGACGCGAAGGTGCACGAGCTGGTGCCGGGGGGCCGCTTCAGGACCACCTACGCGCCCCGGGACGAGCGCGAGGGGAGATGGGGCCAGCGGCGCCGCGTCGCGGTGGTGCCGGTGATTGGCACCATCGCCGGGGGCCGCAGCCGCGAGGACCCGCTGGGCTTCAGCCAGATTGCCGGCGCGGAGACTGTCGTGCGCGCGCTGGAGCGGGCCGAGAGAGACCCGTCCGTGGTGGCCATCGTGCTGCGCGTGGACTCGGGCGGCGGCGAGGTGCTGGCCTCGCACGTGATGTACCAGGCGGTGCTGGAGGCGGCGAAACACAAGCCCGTCATCGCCTCCATGGGGGACTACGCGGCGTCCGGCGGCTACTACGCCGCCATGGGCGCGCACGAAGTCTATGCCCTGCCCCCCACCATCACCGGCAGCATCGGCGTCTACTACATCAAGCCGGCGCTCCAGGGCCTCCTGGGGGAGAAGCTCGGCGTCCACCAGGAGAGCATCCTCAAGGCGCCGCTGGCGGACCTGTTCGACACGTGGCGCCCGTGGACGCCCGAGGAGCAGACGGCGGTGCAGGCGTGGGTGGAGGCCTCGTACGACATCTTCATCACCGAGGTGGCCGCGCGGCGGAAGCTGGACAAGGCCCGGGTGGACGCGATTGCGCGGGGCCGGGTGTGGAGCGGCGAGGACGCCATGGCGCGCGGGCTGGTGGACCGGATGGGCGGCCTGCAGGACGCGGTGGACGCCGCGCGCACGCGGGCCGGGGTGTCCCCGGACGAGGATTTGGACGTGGTGGTGATGGGCGAGGCGCGGGGCTTCTTCTCCTCCCTGGGCGGGGAGCCGGGCGTGCGCGCGGCGCTCGCCCTGCTGCCCGAGCCTCCGCCCGCCTTCCCCGAGCCCCTGCGGGCCCTGGCGCGCCAGGCGGGGTTGAACCTGGAGCTGCTGCGACCGGGGGTGAAGGCGATGATGCCCTTCCAGCTCACCGTGGAGTGAGGTCCACCGTCCAACAGGGGGTGAAAAAACCGGGGGCGCCGCCCCGGGGCTCTGTTAGTGTTGCCCATGCACCCCGGACGGCCACCGGGCCGCCAGGGTGCTTCAGGGACCGGCGGTTTCGGCCTGCTCGTACCAAGGCCCCGCGTCCGGCACCCTGTCCCACAGCCTGAGTCACCC
>NZ_JABBJJ010000124.1 GCF_012933655.1 Pyxidicoccus fallax
TATTATACTGGGCAACGTCGCGTGTGTGCGGAGATGTGTAGAAGAGACAGGTACGAGAAGGGGTACCGCGTCTTCCTGGAGGTGGGGCCGAAGCCGACGCTGGTGGGGATGGGCAAGAGGTACCTGGGGCAGGCGCAGTGGGTGGGAAGCCTGAGGCAGGGCAGCAGCGACTGGGAGCAGATGCTGAGCAGCCTGGCGAGGCTGTACGTCCGGGGCGTGGAGGTGGACTGGGCGGGGTTCGACAAGGACTGCGCGTGGCGCCGCACCTCGTTGCCCACCTATCCCTTCCAGCGCGAGCGCTACTGGGTCGACTCCCTCATCCCGAACACCGACGTCCTCGTGACCTTCTACCGGACCATCGTTCAGTTGGCGGAGGTCAACACGGCGGTCCAGTTCCCCTCGCTGCGCTTCGCCACGCTCCGTGAGCCCGTCCCGGGCTTCTCGTGGATCGCGATGTACCGGCCCGAGGCCGACCCCTCGAAGGAGGCCATCTACCGGAAGTTCTATGACCTCGCCCTGCAGTCGAATCGCGAGATGGCCCGCACCATCTACCGGGGACTCGACTTCTCGTCCTTCTCGCGCGTGCTCGACATCGGGTGTGGCCATGCCGCGGATCTCATCGACCTGGGCCAGGCGCATCCGCACCTCGAGCTCCACGGCTGCAACATCTCGCCCGACCAGATTGAAGCGGGCCGGCAGCGCATCCGGGGCCTCGGTCTCGATGGCCGCATCTCGCTTCACTATCAGGACAGCTCGCGGGATCCGTTCCCCTCCACCTATGACCTGGTCATCGCCTTCCAGGTCATCCACCACATCCGGAACAAGGCGGACCTCTTCGCGAACATCAGCCGGAGCCTCCGCAACGGTGGCTTCCTGGTCATGGCCGAGACCCTCTCGAACATGGCGAGTCCCATCGAGCACCCCGAGTCCACGACGCTCTTCGTGCCTCAGGGAGAGTGGGCCGACCTCCTCGCCCGGAATCACCTCCGGATCGTCGAGGCCGTCGAGGCCAGCCAGGAGATCGCCAACTTCCTCCACGACCCCGACTTCGAGCAGAACTTCGCCCGGGTGACGCGTGATCTGGACGAGGTGACCCAGAAGCACCTGCACGGCATCCATATGCTGGGGGAGCTGCTCAAGCGCAGACTGGCCGCCTACCTCCTCTTCACGGTGACGAAGGACGAGTCGCTGGATGTGGACACCATCCGGCGCATCAACCTCGAGCGGCTGAGCGCGCGCGTCTCCTACGAGACCACCTACAGCGCGGTCGAGAAGGGCCCGTATGCGCTGCCGCTCGTCCCAGGGGCCGCGTCGCTCTCGGGCGTCTCCGAGACGACGAGCACCTTCTCGAACGTGTTGCGCTCCGCGGAGCCCGGACAGCGCGGCCAGCTGCTCGACAGCTACCTGCGCGAGCTGGTCGCCAACCTGTTGAAGATGCCGGTCGCCCGAGTGGATGCGGAGCAGCCCCTGAACACCCTCGGCATGGACTCGCTGCTCTCGCTCGAGCTGAAGCACAAGATCCACGCCGAGACGGGCGTGAGCATGCCGCTGGATGAGCTGCTCCAGGGCGCGAGCATCTCGCACCTGTCACACCAGCTCGCGGAGCGGCTCGACGGGGACGGCAAGGCGGTGGTGGCGGAGAACCCGGACTGGGAGGAAGGCGAGCTGTGAACGCGGACGAACTGGTCGCCGAGCTGTCCAGGCAGGGCGCCACGCTCTGGGTCGAGGGAGAACGGTTGAAGTACCGGGCTCCCAAGGGCGCGCTGTCTCCGGAAACCCTGAACCTGCTGGCCACGCACAAGGTCGCGCTGCTCCAGCACCTCCGTCGGCTTGGCGCCGATGGTGAGTCCGTCCATCCGCTCTCGCATGGGCAGCAGGCGCTCTGGTTCGTCTCCCAGGTGGCACCCGACAGCGCCGCGTACAACACGGCGCTGTCCATCCGCATCGTCTCCACGCTGGACGTCGCCGCGCTGCGGCGGGCCTGCCAGCAACTCGTGGACCGGCACGGAGCGCTGCGGACGACGTTCTCGACGCACCAGGGGCAGCCGGTCCAGAAAGTACGTCAGCGAGCGGAGGTCCAGTTCGAGCACATCCAGGTCCCGGACCTCGAGCTCGATGTCCTGCGGACCCGGGTGATGCGCGCCCACGAGGCCCCGTTCGATCTGGAGCGTGGCCCCCTGATGCGCGTGTACCTGTTCTCCCGGGGGCCCCGGGAGCACGTGCTGCTGATCTCCATCCACCACATCGTCTACGACGGGTGGTCGCTGCTGGTGCTCGGCGATGAGCTGCTGCGCTCCCTCTACGCGGCGGAGAAGGCCGGGGTGCCAGCCGCGCTTCCCCCGCCACGGGCGACGTACGTGGACTATGTCCGCTGGCAGTCCGAGATGCTCTCGGGCCCCACGGGGCAGCGGCTTTGGGAGTACTGGTCCAAGCAGCTGGCGGGGCCGCTGCCGGTGCTGAACCTTCCCTTCGCGCGTCCACGGCCCGCGGTGCAGAGCTACTCGGGGGCTTCGGCCCCGGTCGCGCTGAGCGGGACACTGACCCGGAGGCTCCGGGCGCTCTCCGAGCAGGAGGGCGCCACGCTGTACACCACGCTCCTGGCCGCGTTCATGGTGCTCCTGCACCGCTACTCGGGCCAGGAGGACATCCTGGTCGGGACGCCCACGCTCGGACGGACGCAGCCGCAGTTCGCGAAGGTCGTGGGCAACTTCATGAACATGATCGCCCTGCGGGGGAACCTCTCCGAGGACCCCTCGTTCCGGGGCTTGCTCGGGCAACTCCGGCAGACGGTCGTCGGTGCGCTCGCGCATCAGGACTTCCCGTTCCACCTCCTCGTGGAGAAGCTGAACCCGGAGCGCCACTCCAACCGCTCGCCCATCTTCCAGGTGGCGTTCATGCTGCAGCCCACGCCTCGGGAGGACATCTACCAGGGAGACGAGGCGAACCCGGCCCTGCCCGGCGGGCTCGTGTTGCGGCCCTTCGACATCCCGCAGCAGGAGGGACAGTTCGATTTGTCCCTGGAGCTGACGGAGACGGACTCCGCCCTGAGCGGCGTGCTGAAGTACAGCACGGACCTGTTCGACGCGGCGCTCGCCCAGCGGATCGTGGGGCACCTGGTGACACTGCTGGAGGGCATCGTCGAGGCCCCGGAGCGGCACCTGTCCGACCTGCCGCTGCTGACGCCCGAGGAGCGTCGCCAGGTGCTCGACACCTGGAACGCGACCTCGACCGAGCTCTCCAGCGCGGCGTGCATCCACGAGATGTTCGAGGCGCAGGCGCGGAAGACCCCGGAGGCCATTGCGTTGGTCTCTGGAAGCCAGCGGTTGACCTACCGCGAGCTGAACGCGCGCGCGAATCGCCTGGCGCATCGCCTGCGGGGGCTCGGTGTCGGCCCGGAGGTGCGAGTGGGCCTCTGCGTCTCGCGCGGCCCGGACATGGTGGTGGGCATGCTCGGCATCATGAAGGCGGGTGGCGCCTACGTGCCCATGGACCCGACCTATCCGGCCGACCGGCTCGCCTACATGCTCACGGACTCCCAGGCCCGGGTGGTCCTGTCCGAGGAGCGGCTGCGCGCGCTGCTGCCGGACACGGCCGCGAAGGTGGTGTGCCTGGATGCCAGGGACGACAGCGCCCCTGGGGAGTGGGACGACCCGAGGAGCGGTGTCCATGCGGAGCATGTGGCCTACACCCTCTACACCTCGGGTTCCACGGGGCGGCCCAAGGGCGTCATGGTTTGTCACCGCAACGCCGAGCGCTTCTTCGCGGCGATGGATGAAGCCATGGACAGCCGGGATCGGGGCGTCTGGCTTGCGACGACCAGCATGTCGTTCGACATCTCCGTGCTGGAGATCCTGTATTCGCTCACCCGGGGCTTCCAGGTGGTCCTCCGCGGCGAGCAGGGGGTGAGCCGGAAGCCGGTCCCCAGCGGCACCTCGACCAGACCGCTCGAGTTCAGCCTGTTCTACTTCGCCAGCGACGAGCGCGAGAACACGCAAGGCAAGTACCGGCTCCTGCTCGAGGGGGCGAAGTTCGCGGATGAGCACGGCTTCACCGCGGTCTGGACCCCTGAGCGGCACTTCCATGCCTTTGGGGGGCTCTACCCGAATCCCTCCGTCGTCAGCGCGGCCCTGGCGGCGACCACCCGGAACATCCGGCTCCGGGCGGGCAGCATCGTGCTTCCGCTGCACAGCCCCATCCGGGTCGCGGAGGAGTGGTCCGTCGTGGACAACCTCTCCGGGGGCCGCGTCGATCTCTCCTTCGCGTCGGGGTGGCACCCGAACGACTTCGTGCTCGCGCCGGAGCGCTTCGCCGATGCACGCAGCGGCCTGTTCGAGCAGATCGCGACCGTCAAGAAGCTCTGGCGGGGAGAGGAGGTGTCTTTCCGGAATGGGCAGGGTCAGGAGGTCGCGGTGCAGACGCTGCCGCGGCCCGTCCAGCGCGACGTCAATGTCTGGGTCACGGCCGCGGGCAACCCCGAGACGTTCCGCGCGGCCGGAGAGTCCGGTGCCAACGTGCTCACCCACCTGCTCGGGCAGAACCTCACGGAGCTGGCGAAGAAGATCCAGCTCTACCGGGACGCCTGGAAGGCCAGCGGCCATGGTCCCGGGACGGGTCACGTCACCCTCATGCTGCACACGTTCATGGGGGAGGACGTCGACGAGGTTCGCCAGAAGGTGAACGCGCCCCTTCGCCAGTACCTGAAGAGCTCCGTGGGCCTCTTGCGGTCTGTCATCGGGCCGTTGCCGCACGGCGCCGAGCTCGAATCTCTCAGCGAGGCGGACATCGACATGCTGCTCTCGAAGGCCATCGACCGGTACTTCGATCAGATGGGCCTGTTCGGGACGGTGGAGAGCTGCCTGCCGATGATCGACCGGCTGCGCGAGCTCGGGGTGGACGAGGTCGCATGTCTGATCGACTTCGGCGTGGACGTCGAGTCCACGCTGGCGGGGCTTCGGACGCTGAACGCGCTGCGGGAGCGGTGCACCCGGCGCGAGGAGCCCGAGGACATCCCGGGGCTCATCGCGCGGCACGGGGTCACCCACTTCCAGTGCACCCCTTCGATGTTGCGCATGTTGCTCCTGGAGCCGGGCGGCGGCGAGTCGCTCCGCCCGCTCAAGAAGCTCCTGGTGGGAGGAGAGGCCTTCCCGGCAGAGCTGGGGCAACAGGTCCGCCCCCTGGTGGGGGGCGAGGTGCTCAACATGTACGGGCCGACCGAGACGACCATCTGGTCTTCCTTCGATCGATTGGCGCGGGGCGAGTCCGTCATCTCCATCGGACGCCCCATCGCGAACACCCGGATGTACCTGCTGGATGGGCGTCTGCGGCCGGTGTCGGTGGGCGTGCCCGGCGAGCTGTTCATCGGCGGAGAGGGCGTGGCTCGGGGCTACCTCGAGCGCCCGGAGCTGACGGCGGCGCGGTTCATCCCCGACCCATTCGGGCCCGTGGCCGGCGCTCGCCTGTACAGGACGGGAGACCTCGGGCGCTATCTGCCTGACGGCCGTATCGAGTTCCTGGGCCGGGTGGATCAACAGGTCAAGGTTCGGGGGGTGCGCATCGAGCCAGGGGAGATCGAGGCGGAGCTGCGCCAGCACCCGGAGATCCGCCAGGCCGTGGTGGTGCCGCGAGCGGACGCGGCGGGAGAGGTGAGCCTCACGGCCTATGTGGTGGCGGGTCCGGACGCGAAGGTCGCGCCCTCGGAGCTGAGGCGCTTCCTGCGGGACAGGCTGCCGGCGTCGATGGTCCCCGCCCACTTCATCCGGCTCGACGCGCTGCCGCTGACGCCGAACAAGAAACTGGATGTCCGGGCGCTGCCACTTCCCGATGCGCCCGCGCCAGAGCTGTCGGCCGTGTACGTCGCTCCGCGGGACGCGCTGGAGCTGGAGCTTGCCACCCTCTGGGAGGAGCTGTTCGAGCTACGTCCCATCGGGGTCACCAGCAGCTTCTTCCAGCTGGGAGGCCACTCCCTGTTGGCGGTCCGGTTGATGTCCCGGCTGCGCGCGAGGTTTGGTCGGCAGCTTCCGGTCTCGCTCCTGTTCCAAGCGGACACCATCCAGCAGATGGCGGCCCTGCTGCGCCGCGAGGGGGTCGCGCTCTCTCGCGAGCCACTCGTGAGGATCCAGGAGACGGGCGACAAGCCGCCGCTCTTCTTCGTGCATCCGACGGGAGGGGACGTGCTGTGTTACGCGCCGCTGGCGAGGCAGCTCGGTCCACGGCAGCCCTTCTACGCGCTACAAGCCCTGCCGGACCAGGAGGCCGGCTCCATCGAGGAGATGGCGGCGCGGTACCTGGAGGAAGTGCGCAAGGTGCGCGCGACGGGGCCCTACCGGCTTGGCGGCTGGTCCACGGGAGGGATTGTCGCGCAGGCCATGGCCCGGCGGCTGGAGGAAGCGGGAGAGCAGGTGGAGCTGCTCATGCTCCTGGAGACCTGGTCCCCGGACATCTACCAGCGCGCGGACGAGCCCGCCGCGCTCATGGCCTGGTTCGCCACGGACCTGCTGGGGGGGACGGAGGCGGCGCGGCTCGATGGGGCGCGGCTCGAGGCACTCGATGAAGCGGGGAGGCTCGGCTACCTTGTCGAGCGCGCGAAGGAGTCCGGTGCGCTACCGGGCCTCGAGCTGCCGGAGCTGGAGCAGCGGTTCCGGATCTTCGCGAGGAACGCTCGCGCGCTGTCCCGGTACCGTCCGGAGCCCTACCGCGGCAAGGTCCTCTTCCTTCAGGCGGAGCAGGCGACCGCGCATCCGACAGACACCCTTCCCGAGCCAGCGGAGAGCTGGGGACAACGCCTGACGCAGGCAATCGTGCACCGGGTGCCTGGCAGTCACTACACGATGTTGCAGGCTCCTCATGTTCGCGAGGTCGCGGACCGGATGGCCTGCTTCCTGGAGCAACCTGGCACGCCAGCCGGGCCGCACTGAGGGGAGGTCTTCGTCGTGGGAATTCATGTCGCGAGATTCAAGGTCGGCGACGAGGCCCGCTGGGGATGGGTCCGTCAGGAACAGGTCGTCCCCATTCCCGGCCGGTATTCCTCCCTGGCCGAGTTCCTGGGCGAAGGCGCGGCCCGAGCCCGGGCGCTGGTCCTGGAGAAGGTGAGCGAGGCCATTCCCCTGGCGGAGGTCGAGCTGCTCGCTCCGGTCACCGCGCCCTGCAACGTCATCTGCCAGGGCCAGAACTACCGGAGCCACATGTTGGAGGTGGGGCAGGATCCGGACGCGAAGGACTTCAACCAGTTCTTCAGGAAGGCGTCGTCCTCGCTGACGTCGAACACGAGCAACATCCTCAAGCCGGCGCGGGTCCGGATGCTGGATTACGAGATCGAGCTGGGACTGGTCATCGGCCGGAGGATCTCCGGGCCCGTGCGGGTGGAGCGGGAGCGGCTGCACGAGTTCATCGCGGGGCTCGTGATCTGCAACGACGTCTCCGCGCGGTGTCTCCAGCTGGCCGAGGGGCAGTGGCACAAGGCGAAGAGCTTCCGGACGTTCTGCCCCGTGGGTCCGTACGTCTACCTGATCGACCAAGAGGATATCGCGAGGCTGATGAACCTCAGGCTCGTGCTGTCGGTGAACGGCGAGGTCCGGCAGGACGCGAGCACGGGGGAGATGGTCTACCCACCGGAGGAGACCCTCACGGAGCTGTCGGAGATCATGGACCTGTTCCCGGGAGACCTCTTGCTGACGGGGACCCCCAGCGGCGTGGCGGCTGGGCGGAACATGTCGAAGGCGGCCCGAAAGGTGGGGAAGCTCATCAGCGTCTTCCTGTCCGACAAGACGCTCGGGAAGCTCATCTTGAAGTCTGGCAACACCAGCGCCTATTTGAAAGACGGCGATGTCATTCGGGCCTCCATTTCCAGCCCGGATGGCCTCATCCATCTGGGGACACAGGAGAACCGGATCGTTGCCCAGACACCGGCGACGGAGGGCCAGGCCTGAAGAGAGCAGGAATGAGTCACTTCACCTGGACTCACTCTTCGCTAGGGAATCCACTTGGCATGGGTCCGGATTGGGTACCCACGTCTATTCCGGATCCAGCGCCCAGGTGCCGTCCTTCCAACGTCGTAGTGTCATGATCGCTCCGATGGCGGCAATCCCTCCCTCATTCGCTGCCGCTTCCAGTACCGCCTTGGCTTCTGCCGTCCGGTAGCGGAGCAGAAACTCGGCCGCCATGGCTCGCACATCCGTACGCGGATGCTTCAGCAGCACGGCGAGGGCGTCTCGCCCGGTATTCCCCTGCGCGCGTAGCGCCTGAAGCGCGGCGATGTACTGCTTGGCATGCTTGTTCCCCGTCCTCGAATCTCCTCGATGAATGGCATCAGTCTGGGCTGCGACATTCCGAGCGAACTGCTCGACCAGTTCTTCCAACGTCATCTCCAGCCCCTCTTCTTCACGTTCTCAATGGCCAACAGCCAGAGCTCGCGTTGGGCCTCGTAGGACTGCACGAAGGCACCGCTAACCCGGATCGAGCGCCCAGGTTCCTTCCTCCCAGCGCTTCAATGCCTGCTGCGCTCCGAACGGGACCAGCCCCTGTCCCTTGGCAGCTTCCTCCAGGACCGCTTTGGCTTCGGCCGTCCGATAGCGAAGCAGATGCGCGGCAGCCATCACTCGCACGTCCATTCGCTCGTGCTTGAGCAGCACGGCAAGAGCGTCACGCCCGGCATTGCCGTGGGCCAGGAGCTTATCGACTGCGGCGCCGTACTTCCTGGCGTGCTTGTTCCCGGTCTTGGCGTCTCCCCGGAGGATGGCCTCGTTCTGTGCAGCCACGTTCTGGGCGAACTGCTCGACTAGATCCTCCAACTCCATCACCAGAGCCCCTTCCCGACATTCTTGATGGCCAGTAACCCGAAGTCACGTTGGGCCTCGTAGGACTGCGTGCTCAACCATTGCCGTACGGTCAATGGCGAGCCCGTAATATCGCGTCGAATCGACGAATAGAACGCGCTGACATCGCTGTGTAGTGCCCTGTCCAGCGGGATGACGTTTTCGGTGTTGTGGAGGGCCTGGGGGCCGAAGCGCTTCACGTTGCCCGGGGTCTGCTCGACGATGTGGTGCCACTCCTGCTCTGGGCCCGCCGGACCCATGGCCTTCTTGAAGCCACTGAACGAGCCCCAGGCCCTGTAGCCTGTGGGACGCGCCTTGGCGGCGGTACCTCCGCCCGTGCCTCTGGCCGTCATGGCCACGGCGCCGGGTGCGAGGGTGATGGTGACGGTCTCAGCGCTCACGGCCACCGTTCCCACGTCCGCGACCGCCGCGAGCCTGATGCCCACCTGCGCTTCGGCCTGCACCGCCGCCTGCGCGGCGCCGGGGAGCTTTGGCACCTTCGACCCCAGCCCTGCCGCCGTGTTTCCAATGGCGGCCATGGCCAACATGGCGAACGCGCGTGCCGCATTGCGGCCCATGACCTTGCCATAGCGCTCCCCCGCCTCGCGCAGCTCGTCAAACGTGGTGGCCCGCTCCGCCTCCTCCACCAAGCGCTTGAAGCCCACGATGAGGCTCCAGAACGTATCCACCCCCACGTAGGCAATGAGCGAGGCGGTCATCACGGCGGCCACGCCCTTCGAGAAAGGCTCGGGCACCGCGAGCAAGATGCAGTACGTGGTCCACGTCCAGAGAACCGCCGACAGCATGGCCTCGGGGTCGGCCATGTCCTTGAAGGCGTCCATCATCTCGTCCCACACGACGCCCTGGGCCAGGGCCATGGCCAGGGCGTAACGCCCATCCCCGGTGACCGTGGGACTCTCCACCAGCAGGCGCAAGCAATCGCCGGGCCTGCTCGTGCGCTCGCACCAGCGCAGGTAGGCGCGCGTCAACGCCACCTCTGCTGCGGGTGGTTCGCCCTCCAGGTGTTCGCCTGGGCCCAGCGGGATGACACGGTGGCTGCGCGGCTCGTACCGGTACGAGCCGCTGCGCGAATCCACCTCGAACAACCGCCGGGCCGTTTCCTGGGGGCGGGTGGATGGCCGCACGCTCTGGGCGAGCACTTCTACTGCTTCAACGAAGGCGTCTTCGTCCAGCTCCACCGGCGCGGCATCGCCGCTGCGTGGGGTGAGGACGACGGGCTCGCCGTGGCCCGTGTGCAGGCGCACGGACTTCGTGGTGCCGCTGCATCCGGCCAGCATCACGAGCAGTAGGGGAATCGACCATCGCGGCAGCATGCGGAGCCCTTCTGGCGCTGGCCCCCTTTCCGCGGGAGCCCATCGTCGACGCAAGGCCGCGTAATACCAGATAGAACTGACAGACGCTCCGGGCTGAATCGGTGCTGGGGCGCGCGCGTGATTTTGCCCCCCAGGTTCCGGTCCGGACGGGCATGATCCGGTTCACCTCGTTAGGAGAATCGGGTACCACACGCCTCTAGCGGGCAAAGCCGGGGCGGTCGCAGTAGAGTGCTGAAGCCATCGGCGCACGAGTGGCGGAACTGGCAGACGCAGCGGACTTAAAATCCGCTGACCCGCAAGGGTCGTCCGGGTTCGATCCCCGGCTCGTGCACTTCTGATATCCTTGAGCAGCACCGAGAGGGTAGTTCCGGCAGGGCTATGGAGTTGACGCCCTCCCCGGAAGGAACAGGCGTTAATCTGATTGAGGTGTTGTCTGTCTGCTCCACCTAGGAGACAGCACTTCCAAGCACGCTTGAACCTTCTCCAGGTCATCAGCAATGTCGCTCATCGCGGAGAGACGCTCCTGAATCATGGGAGTCATGCATCTATCAATGCCGTGTGCGAGGGAAGGTTTCCTGCCGTGCCTACTCTCGCGGCCGTGATGCTTCGAGCAGGATGACACCTCCGAGAACCACCGAGTTTCCCAGGGCCGCTTCCATCGACTCCTCATCGGAAGCCGAGATGCCCAGCAACAGGACAGGCGCTTCACCGGCCTCCATTCGCCATCGGCGCCGGGGCAACCGCCCCTCACCGAGCGCGGACCGATAGAACACGCGGAAGTCCCCCGCCAGCTCCGGCGCCGGCCGGAGTTCGATGATGTCCCCCTGAGCGAGCCGCACCATCTCCACCTCGCCCCGGCGCGGCGTGGCCAGGCGGGTTGTCGGACGTGCTTCGGGGCCCAGGACGTGGGTCATCAACTCGGGGGCGAGTACTGCTTCCAGGACTCCAGGCTCGCGATGCGTCAGGGTCCGCTGAAGCTCTCGGAGGCCCGTCAGCATGCGCGCGAGCCACGGGTGCGCGATGACGGCCGACGCGAATTCGTCAATGTGCTCCCTCCGGCTCACTGCGTCCCGCCAGCGCTCCGCGGCATCCGGAGCCATCAAGAGTTCCTGCCAGTCTTCGAGCGCATCCGCGTCCTCTGCACCCAAGATGAGGGAATCCAGCGTTGCCACGTCCGGAAGCTTCCTGCTCATCGCACCACCTCCAGGGCCTTCGCGAGCGTGTCCAACTGTTCGGCCTTCTTCCTCAACTCGGGGGCGGCGCCTTCGTCCAGATTGAAGGCGGTGAGCGTCGTCTTCGTGACGGCCCTGCGCAGCAACTCCCACTCCATGAGCGCCACGGCCTGCTCCGAGTCCGGTCCCGCCAGGGCCGTTTTCAGGAGCCGCCCAAGGAGGACCTCCAGGCCCTCTCGCCTCAGACGTTGCACGGAGCGCCTGTCCCGCGGCGCTGTCGGGGGCAGCGCCGCGGCGATGTCCTCTTCACTCCGCTGGTACGAAGGGACGTTGGAGCAGGGTTGGAACAGCCACTCTCGAACGGCCAAGTGTGGAAGGCCGGCCTCGGAGCTGTCGAGGATGAGCGCTCGGTGGAGGCACTGGAAACGGAACTGGGCATCGTGCATCCGCACGCTTCGGGTTTTCTTCGACGCCGGTACCTGCGAGGGCGGTAGTGACGGGAGCTCGAACCATTCGGCGCGCAGTTCCTCTGTCGCGCGCAACCACCAGCCCACGAGGTCAGGGCACGTGCGCGCGAGCAACTTGCGCAGCGTGTGGGCCAGCCGTTCCATCAGGCGAGTCACGTCGACATCCTGGGTCTGCTCGGCACCTTCCTGCAGCGGCGTGGGGGATGCTTCATTCGATCGTTGGCGCTGTGCCTCCAGCCACTGCATCTTCCGGGTGTACCCCTCCCGTGACTCGCGCTGGGTGAGCCAGAATCGAGCTTCGGTGAACAGACGCCAGCTCCTGGACGAGGGGGAGATCTTCGCCGGGTCGAGGTCGCCCGTGGCGAAACGGGTGAGGCACCAGTCGACGGCGTCGTCCAGGGTGTTGAAGCGGAAGGCTTCGAGCAGCCGCTCCTCTCCGTAGGGCGCGGCCACCCAGGAGAGGCTGTGCCGAAGCAGCACGGCGAGGGAGTCCCGGTGGGCGGCGACGAGTGCCTCCCGTTCCTCGCGGGACCACCCCGTGATGGCTGGATAGTCCATTCCCATGCTCAGGTCCCCCACCAGCGGAAGGCTCCCAGATGCACTGGCTGGCTCAACTCCTCGACGAGCTCGGCCCCGGACAGGTGCGCAACCGCCGGAGAGGCGGCTCCCGAGGCAAATGGCACGAGGCGCGCCGAGTCCACCTGGAACAGGCGATGGGCGGAGTCCCGCCGCAGCCAGTCAAGTGCGGCGAGCACCTCGGGCACGCTGCCGTGGTGCCCCTGCTTCCGGAGTTGCGCCAGGAGGTCGGCGGCCCGCGTGATCGCCTGGACGAGCGCGTGGGCGCTGTGGCCCATTCGCATCCGCGCCATCCCATAGCCCTCACACACCAGCGCCTTAACGATGTCATGGACCGGCCAGGCCAGGTCGATGACCGCGCAAGCGCCGTTCGCCAGGAAGCTCCGTGCGAGCCCCGGGATGCGGTCCGTGTCATCCCGAAACAGGCGCTTGAGGTCGGCTCCCCCAGCGGTGCTTGCCCAGAGCTCGACGACGTCACCTCGGGAAAGGAGCGTTCCGTGGGTGTTTCGCTCACGCAGGGCTCGTCTGCCCTCGAGGCGCAGCAGGGCCATCGTATCGTTCAACGACTCCAGCCCTCCCACGCCATAGAGGCGCAACGTGCGGATACCGGGCGCGGCGCGTTCCAGGGCATCCACCTCCACCACGGTGGAGCCACGGAACTCCCGGGGGTCCACGACGAACTCCGGAGGCCGCAGCCGGCGCAGCGTCTCCACCGCGGCCTCTCCGAAGCATGTCGTGCCGTCCTCCTGTTCGCGGGCCAGCAGGCACGCCGTGAAGTCCTTCCTCTGTGCACGCTTGGAGTCGGCCATCGGGTAGAAGTCGAGGGAGGGCCGGTGGGCCAGAGAGTCCACCTGGGCGGCCAGAGGGCGACCTCCCACTCGCAGCCCGAGCAGCGGCAATGCCCGCAAGGCTCCAGGCGCCAGGAGACTCCAGCGCAACTTGCGTCGACGCTGGGCGGACCGGAGGAGCGTCTTGAGGGCGGGGGCAAGTGCTTCCTCGACGAGACACCAACCCGGGCCGCGGGGACCCGCCTCTCCCCGACGCGGGCCCCCGTCCACGGGATCAGGCTTCAAGAGGCCGTGGAGTCCGGCCAGGACCCGGCCCGCTTCGATCCGGAGAACCTGTTGTCCACGCTCGGCACCATCGTTCCAGACCGCCATCACCAGCAGTTCTCCGGCGGGCCCCATAGGCGTCAGGGAAAGCCCGAGCACGGCTTCGCCTTCTCGCAATTCGCGCAGGGAATCCTCATTCACCCGGAGCTCACGCCCCGACACCAACCCCCTCGATATGAGGGGAATCTCGTCGCCATGCTGGCGCGTGGCCTCGGTCTCGGCGTCGCGAAGGGCCGTCCAGCGTTGAAGCGCCTCCTCCTCAAGCAACGCGGAGGCGAGGACGACCTCGAAGGCAGCCGTTCGGACCTGGGCGGGTCTGTGTTCGCGTGCGTTGCAGAGTTCATCGAGACTCCAGGCGGTGTAGTCCAGGCGGCCCCGGACGCCTTCCCTGAGCGCCTGCGCGGAGTGGGTGAACGGATCCAGGCGATGGGGAGGGGCAACTCCCTCCACGGCGCGAGGCTCCTCGGACAGCAGCGCCGCGTCCGCCAGGACGGTGTGCAGCAGCCCGCGAATGCGGAGGAGGGTCCACAGTGGCTCGAACACCGGGTCGGGGTGACGCGGTATCCAGGACACGTGCCGCGCGAGCCGGTTCAAGAAGGTGACACGGAGGTCACACGCGTACTGCAAGCAGGCCAGGAGGTGCGCGGCCTTGTCGGATTGGCGCTGCTCGTGACCGGCGAGGTAGGACTTCAGGAGCATCCGGTACGCCTCGCCCGGTGTTCCTGTCGTCCACACCAGGGGATGGCCATCGTCGGTTGGGTAGCCCCAGATGTCCCCTTCGAGCCTCGCGAGCGCCTGGTTGAAGACCTCGGTGAGGACCGACGAGCCTGGACGAGGCGGCTCGGCCTGAACCATCCGGGCAACTGTGAAGTGGAGCTCCCTGGGTGTGAGGAAGTTCAGTGCGCGCGCGGTACGTGCTTCATCCGGTTCATGGTGGGCGAGTGCCCCCTTCAACCGCTGGTAGGCCGCCGCTATTGCTTCCCGCAGTTCCGTGGCTGAAGTGATGCGACGAGCCAGCTTCAATACGTTCGCATGGGCTCCACGCTCCGCTTCGGGGAGTGTGGCCAGCAGCTCGACAGCGAGGGTCGCGATGCGCAAGGCCTCCGGCGAGCCGGGAGTGGCACGCCGCAGGGCGTCGGTGAACCGGTCGAGTGTCTCCTGCCTCACCTGCTCGATGCTCTCGAGCTCCAGTTCCCCGGAGAACCGTCGCAGGTACTCGTACCTCGCATGGGCCGCGTCGGCATCGGGATCACGCCCGGGGGGCAGTGTTTCCAGGAGCTTCCCGGCGCGAGCCAGGGCCACTGGGTGCGGTTCGGGGGGCACGATGGACTCCCCCCATGCCACGTCGAGCCAAAGGTGCGCGGCTTCCACGGTCAGCCGGTCGCGGTCCACCTCCGCGAGCTGGGGCGCGGCGAGAGCTTCATGCACCCACGCCAGCGCGGTGAGCAGGTTGTCCTGGTGGGAGGAGTTGAGTCGATCGCGCAGCAGTCGGGCCATCTCGATGGCCTGCGAGGGAGTGGGCGACGCCTCCTGCATGAGCTTCGTCACACGCGTGAGCCGTTCATCCTGAAACTCATCGAAGGTGGCATGGGAGGGCTCATGCGCCAGGAGTCGTTCGAGGTGCTGCTTCTCCTCGTCCGTCAGGGGACGTTCATCCGGAGCGGTCCAGGGCTTTTCCGGTGCCCTGTCTGGTACGCCGGTGAAGCGAATGCCGGCCCAGGAGAGCGGACTCGAGAGCTTCGCCCGCAGAGGGCTCCAGTCGTCCTCGGCGGGCCCCAACGTTCGTAGGAAGTTGGCAATGGCGCGGGCATCGAGCTGGACTCCAAGGGTCGCCGCGAAGGCGACAATGCCCTCCACGCCCGAGGACTGTTCGCTCAGATGACGAAGCAGCTCCGGGATTCCCTCCCGGAGCCACCAGCGTTGCGCCTCGGCGAGCGACTTCGCGGCATCCTGGCCTTCGCAGAGGCCGAGGTGGAATCGCCGGGCCAGCACCGCGGTGACGAGGTCGGGAACCGACCACAGCGTCCCGATGGCGCTCCGGACCCCGACATGTAGCAGGAGGAAGTCCAGGCCGAACCCCTCGTTGACGAAGGGTGTCAGAGGGTCCGTTGGACGGTTGGTTCCGGACTGGCAGGCCCACAGCTCCACCCGCTCGGCCCCTTTGAGCAGGAGGTTCACCTGGGCGAGGTCCAGCTCTTGTTCACCCGGGAGGAGGAGGCGCGGTGGATTCCCCGGCGAGTGCTCACCATGGGTGTAGATGCTGAGGACCCTGGCGCCTGGCGCCGCGCGCCGGAGTTGCTCGAGGTTCGCCAGGTCTCCCTCCAGTCGCTCCTGGCCCGGGGATGGTGGCAGCGCGAGTGCGTGGAAGCCCGTCTCCTTGCCCGGAATGAAGACGACGTGCCCGGTGCGGGGCGGCGCGGGAGCTGGGCGGGTCCGCAGCGGGAAGAGACAGGGGAGCCAGACTAGTGAGTCGAACCTGTCGATGGGGCGGGAGCCCGGCGGGCCCAGGGCCGCGAGCGGAAGTTGTGCCGCGGAGTTGGACGGCAGCAACACGACGCGGCGCCTACACCCCTGCGGTAGCGCCGCGGACAGATCCACCTGGGAGAGGAGCGCCGTGAGTTGCTCGTCTTCTCGAAACGTTTTCACCTCCTCTGTGGCCCGGTGGAGCAGCTCGCGCAGTGCTTCGGGCAGGGAGAGGGTTGCGGCGCGTGCGACGAGTTGCTCATTCTCGAGCCAGACCCCTACCACCAGGAGGTCGTCAACGAGGTCCAGTCTGAGCAGGATCTGGTCTGGATGCTCGCGCAGGAGAGCGAGCAGATCGGCTGGTCCCAGGTCGGTGCAGAGCGCCTGCTTCACCTTGTCGAAGTCGGGCTCGGCCTCCTGGAGTGCGCGGGTCAGCCGCTCGACCTGTCTCACTCCCTCCTGGATGACCGAGTCGAGATGGGTAACAGGAACGCTTTGCCGGTGGGCCCGCCGCAGCTCATCCAGGATGAGCTCCTGCGTCACCGCCTCCGGACTAGTGAGAAGCTCCTGCAGGGATTGCTGTTGCTCGTCTGGAGTAAGTCGGTCGAGGTTCCTGGCTATCACATCGAGCATGTATGTCCGGTGTACATGCTTCAGCCGCTCGTCTTGCAGCTCACGTGCGAGCGGCGTGCTGGGGCTCCAGGCATGGTCCGCGAGGACCTCGGCGAAGCGAAGGCCACTGGTGTTCTCCAGCACGAGAAAGGCGCTCACTGCATCCTGCTTCTCCTTCGCATGGATACGCGCGGCCAGCGCCGCAGCGGCCTGGAAGTCCAGGGAGGCAGTATCCGCTTCGAAATCCGCGATGGTGTTGCGCGCGCGCTGGTGGATGGCGAGGCCGATGAAGTCTCGCAGCCGCTCCAGCGCGGCATCCGGGGCCTGCGCGCGCACCAGCACGGTGGCGAGGTGCAGGACCTCCTCACCTTCCTTCGGGAGGTGCTCTGGCCGGACCTGAGTGAGGAGGGTCTGGGCCCGCAGAACCCGGTCAGGCGAGTCTCCCCCGAGCAGGACGTCGGCCAGGATGATTCGCGTGCGGTCCTCGTACCCGACGTCTCCCTCCTTCAGTGCGTCCACGAGGATGCGCTCGGCCTGTGCGAGGTCCCGGCGGCGTCCTCTCCGCGCCAGCAGGGTCGCCTGCGCCCAGCTGGCTCGATAGAAGACGTGTCGCATGGAGCGGCGGGTCTGCCGTTCGATGCGGCGTACGAGGGAGATGGCCCGGTCGTATTCCCTCAGTGCCCTGTCGTAGTCCCTCCGATGGACGCCCAGGAAGTTGGCGAAGTTGAGGTGCACTTCCGCCATCTGGTCGACCCCCAGCACTCCACAGGGTTCCAGGCGCCGGAGCGCACTTCGATAGAGTTGCTCAATCTCATTGAGCCGGGACGGTTTATCCGCGTCCTTCCAGTGCAGCACGATGCCGCGAAGGCATACCGCCAGGGAGTTCGCGGTCTGCGCGAAGCGGCGGGGAGCACGCGCACGAGAGGGAGAGTTCAATGCCGCACGCAGGAGTTTCTCCGCGGTGAGGAGGCCCAGACCTGATGCGAGAGGGTCGTCCGACAGCGTGTGGCCCAGGTCGTGCCGAGCTGCTGCCGCCGCCGCGCCATGATCGTGGGGTGCATGCAGTGCTACCGCCTGCCGGAAGAAGTCGGCGGCCTCCCGCTTGCGCCCAAGTGAGGCAAGCGTTCTGCCTCTGCGGCGCAAGTCGGATGACATCCGACCAGTCGGGGTGGAGTGGATCTCCTGCTCGTACTCCTCCTCCAGTTGGTACACATCGAGCTGACGCAAGGCGCTTTTCTTGTTCATGCCGCATCCTCCTGACCCCATAGCCGGAGCCGGTGCCGCGGTTTCCCCCAAGCACAGGGTGCGATGTCCCTGGCGCTGAAGCCTCGGTGAGGTGCGTCGTCCTGGGTTCGTATGCTCGCCTGGATTGAAGGACCGGGCTCTGGACGGCTACCGGTCAGGTCCATTCATTCCTGGGACACCAGGGGAGGGGGTGGCAACGAACCCATACAGTCCCTGGGCAGAGTACGTCCAGTGAGTCGTTCTCGGGTTACGCCGTCGCGGTGGACCCCAGGGGCGGGGCATCGCGGAGAAGAAGGCGTCGCTCAGCCGAACCGGCGCGCGTCGATGACCTCGCCGGTCCGGGTGCCCTCCACGCTCTCCACGTAGGCGGGGGCCACCTTCTCCGCAGGCATCCCGGGCACACCCTTCATGCCCATGGCGTCCAGCGTCTCCTGGACCCACGGCGGGCTGACGACGTTGATGCGGATGCTCCTCGGGGCCTCCAGTGCCGCCGCGCGGGTGAACCCCTCCAGCCCCGCGTTGATGAGGCTGATGGCCGCGGAGCCCTTCATCGGCTCCTGCGCCAGCACGCCGCTCGTCAGCGTGATGGAGCCCTTGTCGCGCACGTGGGGCAGCGCCAGCCGCGCCACGTTGATCTGCCCCATCAGCTTGTTCGACAGGCTGAACTGGAAGTCCTCATCCGTCAGCTCCGTCAGGCCCTTGAAGGCTCCGGTTCCTGTCACGGAGACGACCGCATCGAACGGCGCCACCGCCTGGAACAGCCGCTGGAGCGAGTCCTTCGACGTGATGTCCGCCTGGTACGCCCCGCTGCTCCTGCCCACCTCGACGATTTCGTGACGCCCGGATAGCGCCCGCACCACGGCCCGGCCAATCGTCCCCGTTGCTCCGATGACCACGACTTTCATGTCCGCTCCTCCCTGGTAGGTGCGCGCGAACATGCCGCCACACGAGAGCGCCTGCTCGTGAAAAGGCCCCGTGACGTCAGGAGGTGTACGGGACGACCTGGACGGCGGGCCCGGTACGTATCCAGACCAGACACCCAGCCCGTTCTCCCCAGGTCACCATGTTCGCCGTTTCAGCCTCTTCGAGCCCCTCCACGCCCAAGGCCCGGGGCCTGAGGGACGTCTCGGCGCCTTCCTGGTTCCGCGCCTTCGCGCCGCTGCCCCGCGAGCACGGCTTCGAGCCGCTCCGCGTGGAGGGAATCCTCCCCGAGGACCTCCAGGGCACGCTGTACCGCGTGGGCCCCGCCGCCTTCTCCGCCCACGGCCAGCGCTACGGCCACTGGTTCGACGGAGACGGCGCCGTCTCCGCCGTGCGCTTCGCGGGCCGCTCCGCCCACGGCGCCACCCGCTTCGTGGAGACCCAGCACCGCGCGCATGAGCGGCGCGAGGGGAAGATGCTGTACGGCCGCTACGGCACCGTCATCCCTGGTGGCCCCCTCCACCGCCTGCGCGCACTTCCGTACAACGCCGCGAACACCGCCCTGATGCACTGGCAGGACCGGCTCTTCGCCCTCCACGAGCAGAGCCACCCCACCGAGGTGGACCCCGACAGCCTGCACACGCTCGGCGCGACGGACCTGCACGGCATCGTGCAGCGGGCCTTCTCCGCCCACCCTCGTCGCGTCCCCTCGCGCAAGGCCACGTACAACTTCGGCGCGCGCTACGGCCCCGGCTTCATGTGGCTGGACCTCTTCGAACTTCCCGACGTGGGCGCCGCCCGCCGCCTCTGCACGCTGAAGCTGCCGGGGCTGACGCTGCTCCATGACTTCATCGCCACGGACCGGTACCTCGTGTTCCTCGTCCCTCCGATGAAGCTCCCCCTGCTGCGCATGGTCCTCGGACTGGGCACGCTGGCGGACGGCCTCGCGCTCGACACCTCCCGGGGCACCGAGGTCATCGTGGTGCCCATCGACGACCCCGAGCGCCCGGTGCGCTTCACCGTGGACCCGTTCTTCCTCTGGCACTTCGCCAATGCCTTCGAGGAGCGCGGCCACATCGTCCTCGACATCGTTCGCTACGCGGACGCGAGCATCAACCTGCTCCTCGGTGAGTTCATCACCGGTCACCTCAAGCACCCGCCGACGGGAATGCTCCACCGGCTCCGCATCGACCCCGTGCGCCAGCGCCTGTCCTCGGAGCAACGCTGGGACCGGCCCTGCGAGTTTCCCCATCAGTCCTCCGAGCAGTCCTGCCGCGATGGGCGGTACCTGTATCTCCTGTCGAGCTCACCGGAGGGCGGGCTCCAGCCACCGGACCAGCTGGCGAAGGTGGACCACCACGGCGGCGCAGTGGAGACCGTCTCCCCGGGACCCGGGCAGTACCCCTCCGAGCCCGTCTTCGTCCCCCGCCGGGGCGCCACGGGTGAGGACGACGGCTACCTCCTGACGCTCGTCTACGACAGCCGGCGCCACGCCAGCCACGTGGCCGTCTTCGACGCCCGGCGCTTCACACGCGCGCCCCTGGCACGGGTCTGGTTCGACCACCACCTTCCGTTCACCGTGCACGGACTGTGGGTTCCTCGGGAGAGGGGATAGGCGCGCACCCGACAGCCCCCTGGGATTCCCGGTGCGCCCTCACACCCCGGCGCCTATGTTTCTGGACATGTCCAAAACCAGGAACCCGCCAGTCGGCCGGCTGGCCAGGCTCGGCCGGGTGGCCGCGCTCTCCGCCCGCGGCTCCGCGGGGCTGGCGATGCGCGCCCTGCGCAAGGTCACCGGCTCGGACACCCGGGAGACCGAGCGCTCCACGCTCGGCCACTTCGTCCAGGCACTCGGAGAGATGAAGGGCGTGGCGATGAAGCTCGGCCAGGCGCTCTCCATGGACGTGGACGCGCTGCCCGCCGAGCTCCGGAGCATCGTCGCCCGCCTGCAGAGCGAGGCGCCTCCGCTCGACACCGAGGAAATCGTCGCCATCATCGAGGACGAGCTCGGCGCTCCACCCGAGAAGCTGTTCGCGGAGTTCGACCCCCAGCCGCTCGCCGCCGCGTCGCTCGGCCAGGTGCACGCGGCCCGCCTGCTCGATGGCCGCGAGGTGGTGCTCAAGGTCCAGTACCCCGGCATCGCCGAGGCCGTGGAGGCCGACCTCGCCAACCTGTCCACCGTGGCGCGCGCGGCGGGACTCACCTCGAAGCTGCTCGACGGCCGCGACTACGTGGAGGAGATGCACCGGGAGCTCACCTGCGAGACGGACTACACGCTGGAGGCGGAGCGCGCTCGCGCCTTCCGCGCCCTGTTCGCGTCCGAGCCGGACCTGCTCGCGCCCGAGCCCATTCCGGAGCGCTCCACGTCCCGCGTCCTCTGTCTCACCCGCGTGCGCGGCCAGACGCTGCAACAGTTCATCGACTCGAACCCGGACGCGGCCTCCCGCTGGCGCGTCAGCGAGCAGCTCATCCGCGCCGTGCACGGCCCGTTCTACTCGGCGGGGCGCGTCCACGCGGATCCGCACCCGGGCAACTTCATCGTCACCGGGGACGGGCGGCTGGCCGTGCTCGACTTCGGCTGCGTGAAGTCCTTCCGCGAGGACTTCGTCCAGCCCATCCAGACCTTCCTCGGCGCCGCGCTGCGCGGCGAGCCGTATGACGCGCTGACCGGCGTGCGCGCCGCGGGCTTCGTCGTGGACACCGACGAGGCCACGGCCCGGAGCCTCCTCTCCGAAATCGTGGAGATCGCCACCCGGCCCCTGCGCACCGACTGCTACGACTACGCGCTCGACACGACGGTGCAGGACATGCGGGCGCTCGGGCTGCGGCGCACGGTGGACTTCCTGCGCGTGCGGCCCCCGGCCGAGGCGGTGATGCTCGGACGCGCGGTGGGCGGCTGCGCGCAGAACCTGCGGGCGCTCGGAGCCCGTGGTGATGTCCGCGGCTTGTACCTGCGACTCCTCGAACGCAAGCGGCCCGCGCAGGCTTCGGGCACGACGACATGATGGCCGTGGAGGCGCTGAAGGCCCGCGTGCGCGAGTCCGGCGGGCCCGAGCTGCTGGAGCGGCTGGAGTGGCTCGACGCGGAGCGGGCGCATCCGTCGCTGCGCGAGCGGTCCGTGCGCGCGCCGGAGCGGGGCACGCACGTGGACTTCGACGTGGTGCTCGCGGGCGGTGGGCTGTCGCTGCTGTACGCGCCCGTGCTGGCGGGGCTCGGCCTCCGGGTGGGCGTCTTCGAGCGGGGCCGGGCCGCGGTGACGCATCGCGAGTGGAACATCAGCCACGCGGAGCTGCGCCCCCTGGTCGACAGCGGCCTCTTCCAGCCCGACGAGGTGGAGTCGCTCATCCTCGCTCGCTATTCGCACGGCGTGTGTCGCTGGCACGGCGGCGGCGAGTACCCGGTGCGCGACGCGCTGGACCACGCGGTGGACGCGGGCCGGCTGCTCGCGGAGGTGCGCCGCCGCGCGGAAGCTCGGGGCGTCCGCTTCCACGAGGGGCACACGCTGGTGGGCATGGGCGAAGGGCCCGACGCGGTCCGCCTCCAATTCGAGCGCGCCGATGGAGGCCGCTCCGACGTCACCGCGCGCCTGGTGCTCGACGCTCGCGGTGTCTCCAGTCCCCACGCGACGGCGGACCTCCTCTGTCCCACGGTGGGCGGGGTGCTGACCGGGCTGACGGAGGGCACCGCGCCGGACGAGCTGAACCCCCGGGTGGGCGACATCCTCGTCACCACCGAGGGCGTGGAGGAGGGGCGCCAGCACATCTGGGAGGGCTTCCCGGGGCGCCCGGGCGAGACGACCGTCTATCTCTTCTATTACGCCCCCGCGCGCGACGTCCGCGGTGAGCACGCGCTCCTGCGCCTGTATGGGCGGTTCTTCGAGCGGCTTGGCCACTACAAGCGGGGCGAGCCGCGACTCGTGCGACCGACGTTCGGCTACATCCCCGGCTGGTCCCGGCTGGTACCGCCGCCTCGCGCTCCGGGGCAGCGGGTGGTGCTGGTGGGGGACGCGGCGGCGCGCCACTCGCCGCTCACGTACTGCGGCTTCGGCGCGACGATGCGCTCCTTCCTTCCCGCGTCCCAGGCCATCGCCTCGGCGCTCCATGAGGGTGGGGTGCCCACGGGGCCCGTCGTCCACGACACGCCGCTGCACGCGGTGACGGGCGGGCTCGCGACGCTCATGGCCAGTCCTCCCCGGGAGCCGGCGCTTCGGGACGAGCTGAACGGGCTGCTCGACGCCGCATTCTCCGCGCTGTACTCGATGGGCAACGGCCCGTACTCAGCGCTCATCAAGGACCAGATGACGGGGACGGACTTCGTCCGCTTCCTCTACCTCGTCGCGAAGCGCAGGCCTCGGGTGTACCGGGAGAGTCTCGCGCTTGCGAGCCACGGCCCGATGGCTACCGCCCGGTGGCTGGAGGGGCTCTCCCGCGCGGTGCTCCAGCTCCGCGCCGCGTCCTGACGCCCTGGAGAACCCATGCGACTTTCCTTCGCGCTCCCCGCGCTGCCCCTCAACCGCTTCAGCCCGGAGCGGCTTCCAGCCTCGCCCCGCGCGCGGCGGCCACGGTTGTCCCCATCGCGCAGCGTGGCCGTGGTGGGCGGCGGGCTGGCCGGACTGACGGCGGCGACGCTGTTGGCCGAGCGGGGCGCCTCCGTCACCGTGCTGGAGCGCGAGTCCTTCCTCGGCGGACGCGTGGGCGCCTGGATGGAGCGCCTGGAGGACGGCGAGTCCTTCGAGATGGAGCGCGGCTTCCACGCCTTCTTCCGGCAGTACTACAACCTGCGGGCCCTGCTGCGCCGGGTGGACCCGCGGCTGGAGCGGCTGCGCAAGCTGGAGGACTACCCCATCCTCGGGCCAGCGGGAGAGATGGAGTCCTTCTCGCGCTTGCCCGCGTTGCCGCCCTTCAACGTGCTGGGCCTCATCCGGCGCACCTCGACGCTGAAGGTGATGGACCTGGCGCGCATGGACGTCCGCTCCGCGCTGGTGATGCTCACGTTCGACCAGGAGCGCACGTACGCCCAGCACGACGGGCGCACCGCGGGCGCGTACCTCGACTCGCTGCGCTTTCCGCCCCATGCGCGGCGGATGCTGTTCGACGTGTTCTCCCACTCCTTCTTCAACCCGGAGGAGGAGCTGTCGGCGGCCGAGCTGCTGATGATGTTCCACTTCTATTTCATGGGGAACCCGGAGGGCCTCGTCTTCGACGTGCTCGACGACCCGTTCGCCTCGGCGGTGTGGCTGCCCTTGCGGCGCTACCTCGAAGGGCTGGGCGTGCGCTTCCGGCTGGGCGAGGAGGTCACCGGGGTGGCCCGGCGCGCGGGCGGCGGCGTCCGGGTGCTGAGCGGGAAGGGCACGCCCGTGGAGGCCGACGCGGTGGTGCTCGCCACCTCCGTGGAACCCCTGAAGCGGCTCGTTTCCAACTCGCCGGAGCTGCGGGACGCGGAGTGGCGCAGGAAGGTCGACTCGCTGGCGCTCACGTCGCCGTTCGCCGTGTGGCGGCTGTGGCTGGACCGGCCGTCGGCGCCGGGCCGGCATCCCTTCGTGGGGACCACGGGCATGGGGGTGCTGGACAACATCTCCCTGTACCACCTCTTCGAGGGCGAGAGCCGCCGATGGGCCGCGCGCACGGGCGGCTCGGTGGTGGAGCTGCATGGCTATGGGCTGCCGCTGGACGCGGACGAGGCCACCGTGCGGCGCGAGCTGCTGGACGGGCTGCACCGGCTCTACCCGGAGCTACGCGGGGCGCGGGTGCTGGGAGAGCGGTACCTCCTGCGCCGGGACTGCCCGTCCTTCGCCCCGGGCTCGTTCCGGCTCCGCCCCACGGTGGAGACGCCCTTTCCGGACGTCGTGCTCGCGGGCGACTTCGTCCGGCTGCCCGTTCCCACGGCGCTGATGGAGCGCGCGGCGACGTCTGGCTTCATGGCCGCCAACCACCTGCTCGCGGGCTGGGAAGTGCAGGGACAGGAGCTCTGGTCCGTGCCCCGGCGCGGGCTGCTGGCGGGGGTTCCCATTCCCTGACGGCAATGGAGCGAGCCATTTCTGGCATCATCGTGGGGCATCGTCTCCGGGGGTTTTCATGGTGCAGGCTTTCATGGTGCGAACGAGCGCGGCGCGCGTAGAGGTGATGACCTTCCTGCTGGGCATCTGGCTCGCCGTGTCGGGGCTGGCGGGTGCCGCGCTCATCGCCCTGGGCGTGCTCTATCAAAGCTGGGAAGCACCGGCCTACTTCCCGGGCGACGCCCCCCTCGCGGACCTCTGTGTGGACCTCGCGCTCGCGGGCTGGCTGTTCATCGCGATCGGGCTGGTGGCGGCGCGGGCCATGTCCCGCTTCATCGACCGGACGAGCACCCTGCGGGTGGCCACCCGGATCTTGACGGGGCTGCTGGTGCTCTCCTGTGTGACGTTGGCGCCGGCCCTGGCTCGCGTGGCGGGGCGCCAGTTCGGAGAGTGGCGCCAGTTGAGGGCGCTCCTGGTGGAGGGCGAGGCCCGGGCCCGGACGTACGCGCGTTCCCAGGATGGGGTGCTCACACGGGACGAGTTCGAGCAGGCACGTGCGTGGTTTCAGGCCCATCCCGATCATTTCAGCTTCAAGTTCAAGGAGCTGCCCCAGCCCGTGCGGGTCCAGGTGATGACGTCGCGGCCCCCGTACGTGGGTGTGCACTTCGGTGGCGGGAGCAACGCTGTATTCGATTTGACCACGATGCGCTGCACGTACTCGGACTGAGCTCGGCTGATCGACCCACCCGAAGGGGACGTAGCATTGCCGGGGGCGAGAAGTTTCACGGGAGCCTTTGTTACGTCGGCAACGGGAGCGCCCCTCCGGGCGGCACTCCCCCTCGCGGTGAGCATGTTCTCCGTGCTGAATCAGAACGGAGTCGCTCGGGAGGGCCACGCGATGATGTCCAGGTCCATCGGTATGGCCCGGGTTGGAGGCACACCGTGACTGCCGTCGTCATCATTGGCGCGGGCTCGTACGGCGTCGTCTACAAGGAGTACCTCGAGGCCGACGGCCACTGGGACGTGCGCGCCTTCCTCGACGATGACCCCTCCATGCAGGGCACGACGGTCGCTGGCCTGCCCGTGATGGGGACCACCGAGGAGCTCCCCAGGCTCCGCGAGCGCGGCATCGAGGGCGCCTTCGCCCCCATCGGCAACAACGCCGTGAGAACGCGCCTGCTCGACCGCGTGCGCGCCGCGGGCCTGAGGACGCCCAACTTCGTGCACGCGTCCGTCATCACCGCCTCCAAGCCCCGGCCGGACGCGGGCATCTACATCCTGGCGGGAACGGTCATCATGCCCCTCGTCCAGATTGGCGAGTTCGTGATGATCAGCATGGGTGTGAAGATTGCCCACCACACCACCCTGGAGCGCGGCGTCTTCCTGTCCACTGGCGTCAACGTCGGCGCCGGTATCCACGTGGGTGAGCGCGCATTCCTCGGCATCGGCAGCACCGTGGTGACCAAGGTCCGCTCGGTGGGCGCGGACGCGATGGTCGGCGCCGGCGCGGTGGTCCTCAAGGACGTCCCCCCGGGCATCACCGTCGTCGGCGTGCCGGCCCGGCCACTGCCTCGCGACGCCGCGAAGCTTCCCCAGAACGCCGAGTAACGCCGGGACACCGTCCGCGTTGCCCCGCGGGGCAGGTGGTCTGTTGCCCACCCTGAGTCGCCTATTGCCTGTCAGACATCCGGGCGGCGCCATGGATTGCCAGTGCCCTCCAGGGCCGGATGATGAGCGAGCAGGGAAGCCTGGGGGAGGCTCGCGGTTGTCCGGAGAACTTCAATGAGGCGCGTCCTGCTGGTGGTCGGGATGCTGTGCGTGAGCGCGTGTGCGTGGGGCCCCGGAATGCACATGGACGAGGGTGTCTTTCGCGAGCGATACGCTGGCAAGGCGGACGCGGGCGATGACGCGTATGAGATTGTCTCCATCACCCCGGCGCTGCTGAGCCAGCAGCTGGAGGCGCGTCGGAAGGCGGCGCCCGCGCGGAAGCTGGACCCGCTGGCGAAGCTCGCCACGGACTACGCCTACCGGGTGGCCCCGCACGACGTGCTGAGCGTCATCGTGTACGACCACCCCGAGCTCACCATCCCCGCGGGAGAGTTCCGCTCCGCCGAGGCCAGCGGCCACCCGGTGGCCCCCGATGGGACGATGTTCTTCCCCCATGCCGGCGTCATCCGTGTCGCCGGCATGACGCTGCCGCAGATACGCGAGCTGCTGACGCAGCGGCTGACCTCCGTCATCGAGCGGCCCCAGCTCGACGTGCGCGTGGCGGGCTTCCGGGGCCAGAAGGTCCAGGTCACCGGCGAGGTGGCCACCCCCAGCACCGTTCCCATCACCGACGTGCCCCTGCGCGTGCAGGACGCCATCAGCCAGGCGCGCGGGCTCGGCCCCGAGGCGGACCTGCGCTCCGTCGTGCTCACCCGGGAGGGCCGGACGTACACCATCGACCTGCAGGCGCTCTACGAGGAGGGCGACATCAGCCAGAACTGGCTCCTCCAGGACGGGGACATCCTCCATGTCCCCGACCGGAGCCGGAACAAGGTCTTCGTCCTCGGCGAGGTGCGCAGGCCCTCCTCGCGCGTCATGGTGAAGGGGCGCATGTCGCTCGCGGAGGCCATTGGCGACAGCGAGGGCTTCGACCCGGTGACGTCCAATCCCTCCAAGGTCTATGTCATCCGCGGCAACTTCGACCGGCCCTCCATCTACAAGCTCGATGCCGGCTCGCCGGACGCGCTCCTGCTGGCCACGCAGTTCCAACTTCAACCACGTGACGTCGTGTTCGTATCGGCGCACGACTTGACGCGCTGGAACCGCATCATCAGTCAAATCGAGCCAACAGTTCAGCTGCTCTGGGAGACGGTGCGCATCGGCGACGATGCAGTCATCCTTCGAACCCAATGACGAGCCACTCCAGCCCTGGCAAGGCTGTCGCCCGCTCCAGCCCTGGCCTTCCACCCGACGACGAGCTCGATCTCGGAGCCCACCTGGGCATCCTGCTCGAGTATCGCTGGTCGATTGTCGCCACGCTCGTCATCTGTCTGCTGGTGGGTGCCGGCTACATGGCCTTCGCCACGCCCACCTATCGCGCCAACGCCATCCTCCAAATCGAGCAGAAGGACAGCGGCAAGGGCGGGCTCGAGGAGCTGTTCGGAGACTTCTCCGGGGAGGTCTCCACGGAGATGGAGATCCTCAGCTCGCGAGAGCTGTTGGGACGGGTGGTGGACGAGCTCCGGCTCGACGTATCGGCCGAGCCGAGGCACCTCCCGCTCCTCGGCGCGATGCTCGCCCGCGCCCATGAAGGACCGGACGTCGCCGCTCCGCCGTGGGAGGGCCTGGGGGGGTACGCGTGGGGCGGTGAGCGCATCCGCGTGGAGAGGGTGGTCGTCCCCCGGGAGCTGGAGGACATTCCCCTCACCCTCGTGGCGGGTGAGGCCGGCGCGTACACGCTGCTCGGCCTGGACTCCGCGCCCCTGCTCAGCGGGCGTGTAGGGACGACCGCCACGACGCCGCCGGGCACGTCCCCGCACGTGGAGCTGTTCCTCTCGGAGCTCAAGGCCCGCCCGGGGACGCGGTTCCTGGTGAGCCGGCGCTCTCGCCTCCTGGTGGTGGAGTCGCTCCAGCGCGCGCTGCGTCTGAGCGAGAAGGGCGCCGGCACCGGCGTGCTCACCGTGGCCCTGGAGGGGCCGGACCCGGAGGGAATCACCGCCACGCTCCAGACCATCGTCACGCACTACGTCCGCCAGAACGTGGAGCGCCGCAACGAGGAGGCGGAGCGGGCGCTGGTGTTCCTCGACAGCCAGCTCCCCGGCCTGCGGACGGAGCTGGAGCGCGCGGAGGCGGCCCTCAGTGCCCACCGCGCCGGGCGGGGGACGGTCGACCTGGAGCAGGAGACCAAGGCCCTCCTGGACCGCGGCGTCGAGCTGGATGCGTCCATCTCCCAGCTCGAGCTCCAGCGCACGGAGATGCGGCAGCGCTTCACGCCCCGGCATCCGCTCATGCAGGCCATGGACCGGAAGCTGGCGCGGCTCAGGAGCGAGCGGAAGACGCTGGGTGCGCGCTTCAAGTCGCTGCCGGCCGCGGACGTCAAGGCGTCCCAGCTCCAGCGGGACGTGGACGTCGCCAACGCGCTGTACCTCCAGCTCAACAACAAGGCCCAGGAGTACCGCGTCCTGCGCTCCAGCACCGTCGGCAACGCGCGCATCCTCGACGAGACGGTGGTGACGCGCGAGCCCGTGCGCCCGTCCCAGTCGGGCGTCCTCACCGTCAGCCTGGTGCTGGGGCTGACCCTCGGCGTGGCGCTCGCGTTCACCCGGCAGGCGCTCCACCGGGGCGTGTCGGACCCCGCGGCGCTGGAGGCACGGCTCGGGCTGCCCGTCTATGCCGCCATCCCCCTGGGGAAGAACGCCTCGCTCCGGGCGCGCGGCGAGCGCACCGTGCTGGCGCGCACGCACCCGCAGGACCTCGTCGTCGAGAGCCTTCGCGGCCTGAGGACCAGCCTCCAGTTCGCGATGAAGGACGCGCCCAACAACGTCATCGCCATCACCGGGCCGAGCCCCGGGGGGGGCAAGTCGTTCATCGCCGTCAACCTCGCGTGGGTGCTGGCGGATTCCGGCAAGCGCGTCCTGCTCGTGGACGCCAACCTGCGCGGGGGCTGGCTCCACCGCTGCTTCAGCGCGGAGCGCTCGCCGGGACTCGCCGAGCTCATCGACGGTACGGCCGACCCCGACACGGCGATACAGGCCGTCCCCGACCAGCGGCTGTCCTTCCTGTCCACCGGCGCCCCGCCGAACAACCCCGCCGAGCTGCTGATGAGCGACCGGTTCGCGTCGCTCGTGGCGTGGATGTCGGCCGGGTTCGACCTCGTCGTCATCGACACGCCGCCGATTCTCGCGGTGACGGACGCGGCGCTCGTGGGCCGGCACGCGGGGGTGAATCTCATGGTGGTGCGCGCGGGCGCCCAGCCGATGCGGGAGGTGGCCGCCGCCGTGAAGCGGCTGGAGTTGAACGGCGTCCACGCGCGCGGCGTCATCTTCAACGGCGTGTCGCGCTCGCCGCGGGGCCGCGCGGTGAGCGGCATCTACCAGTACGAGTACCCGACGGCGGGCTGAGCCCGGACGGGAGGAGCGCGTGAGCTGGTTCCGATGCACGGCGCTGGGCTTCTTCGTCGCGCTCTACGTGCTCGCGGGCCGCTGGGGCTTCGACCGGCTGGGCCCCAAGGACGCCTCCGGGCCGAACCCGCTCCTGGAGCTGCGCCTGTGGGTCGTCATGGGCGGCTTCCTGCTCGCCACCGTGGGGCTGACCCATGCGGCCCACCGCCCGCCGAGGCCGGGCGAGACGCGGCTGGACGCGCGGCTCATGACGGCGCTGGTGCTGTTCTTCGGGTACCTGTGCGCCAGCGCGGCGTGGGCCCCCGACGCGGAGTTCGCCGTCTTGAAGCTCTACGAGGTCGTCCTGGCCGGGGTGATGACGCTGGGCGTGGGCCTCGCCGCGCTCCGGCAGCCCGCGGACCGCGTGCTGGACGGGTTCTGGACCATCGTCGTCACCGCCACGGGGCTGCTGGCGCTCGTCGGCCTGCGCACGTTCCTCGGCGGAGGCGGCGGCGCCCGGCTGGCGGTGATGGGCGGCGGCCCCAATGTCTTCGCCCGCCTCATGGGGATGTTCGCGCTCGGCGCCCTCTACTTCTGGCGGCGCGGGGGCAAGACGTGGCTGTGGATTCCGATGGCGGCCACCGGCGTGCTGCTCGCCATCCTCACCGGCTCTCGCGGCGGGGCGCTCTCCATCATCGGCGGCGTCCTCGCGTTCCTCGTCGTGGGACGCATCCCGCTGCGCCGGCTCGTCCTCCTGTCGCTGCTCGCCACCGTCGCGACCTCCGCCGTCATCTCCTTCACGCCGCTGGGCAAGGCGCTGACGCACTCCATGGAGGAGCGCTTCCTCAAGCTGACCCTGAAGTACCAGGGGGGCGACTCGGGGGAGGGGGGCGTGTACCTGTCCGGACGCGAGGTCCTCTACGCGCGGGCGTACGCGCTCGCGCTCGACTACCCGGTGATGGGGGCCGGGCTCGCGGGCTTCCCCGGCCTGGGGCTGGGCGTCTATCCCCACAACCTCTTCCTCGAGGTCTTCTGCGAGGGCGGCGTGCTGGGGCTGATGTTCCTCGGGCTGGTGCTGCTCTCCTGGGGGGTGTCCGCGTTCCGGGGCCGCCGCGGGCTCGACGCGGCGACCGTGGGCGCGGTGGTGCTGGTGCTCATCGGCAGCCAGTCCAGCGGCGACTTCTACGACGCCCGCTCCCTCTACCTGTTGATGGTGCTGTCCACCTGCACCATGGCCGCGGGGCTGGCGCGGAAGCACGTCCCCTCGGATGACGGTGCCATTGCCGAAGGAGCCACCTGAAATGCGAATCATCTACCTTCATCAGTATTTCACCACGCCCACGATGCAGGGCGGGACACGCTCCTACGAGCTCGCGCGCCGTCTGGTGCGCATGGGCCACGAGGTGCACATGGTGACGTCGGACCGGCAGCCCGGCAACGAGGCGCGGGGCTGGCGCGAGTCGGACGAGAGCGGCATCCACGTGCACTGGCTGCCGGTGCCGTACTCCCAGAAGATGAGCTACCCGGAGCGGATGCGCGCCTTCGGCAACTTCGCCATCAACTCCTCGCACCGGGCCGCGCAGCTCGCGGGTGACGTCGTCTATGCCACGAGCACGCCGCTGACCATCGCGGTGCCCGGCATCGTCGCCTCGAAGTGGAACCGGCGGCCCATGGTCTTCGAGGTGAGGGACTTGTGGCCCGCCATCCCCATCGCCGTGGGGGCGCTCAAGAGCCGCCCGGCCATCCTCGCCGCCCAGGCGCTGGAGAAGGCCGCGTACGCGGGCGCGGCGCACATCGTCGCGCTGTCGCCGGGGATGAAGGCCGGCGTGGAGGCGGCGGGCGTGTCGCCGGACAAGATCACCATCATCCCCAACCTCTGCGACCCGGAGCGCTTCCACGTCCCCGCCGCGGAGGGCCAGGCCTTCCGCCGGAAGTACCCGTGGCTGGGAGACAGGCCCATGGTGCTGTACGCGGGCACGCTGGGCCTCGTGAATGGCGTGGACTACCTCGTCCGGGTCGCCGCGGACGTGCTGGCGCGGGACGCGGAGGTGCGCTTCGTCATCCTCGGGCGGGGCAGCGAGGAGCCCGCGCTGCACGCGCTGGCGGAGCGGCTGGGGGTGAAGGACCGCAACCTCTTCTTCCTGCCGCCGGTGCCGAAGGCGGAGGTGCCCGCGGTGCTCTCCGCGGCCACCATCGCCACGTCCCTCTTCACCGACGTGCCGGGCATGGAGGACAACTCCGCCAACAAGTTCTTCGACGCGCTCGCCTCCAGCCGCCCGCTGGCGCTCAACTACGGGGGCTGGCAGGCGGAGCTGCTCGAGCAGGAGCGCTTCGGTCTGCGCCTGCCCCCCAAGGACATCTCCGCCGCGGGGGCGATGCTGGCGAGGCGGGTGCGGGACTCGCAATGGCTCGCGGAGGCGGGGAGCCG
>NZ_JABBJJ010000125.1 GCF_012933655.1 Pyxidicoccus fallax
GGTACCACCAGCTGGTGCGGGGGCGGGGGTTGCAGTCGGCGCTGGACGGCGCGCCGCTGTCGGGGGTGCTGGTCTGGGCGGTGCCTTCGTGGCTGGTGCTCGCGCCGCTGCTGTGCCTCAAGGACGAGTTGCTGTTCCGGGGGTACATCTTCGTGCGGCTGGGGCGGGCGCGCTCGGCGTTGTACGGGTTGGGGGTGTCCGCGTTGTTGTTCGCGGTCATCCACTCCGTGGAGCAGCCGCCGACGTTCTGGCAGTTCTGCGGGCTGCTGGCGACGGCGGTGTACGCGACGTGGTTGTTCCAGAAGACGGGGTCGCTGTGGGCGCCCGTGGGGGCGCGGGCGCTGGTGGTGATGGGGGACATGCTCGTCTCGGGCAACCCGCAGCTCGGCGCGTTGTGGAAGTACGACGTGGCGCCGGAGGGGAGCCTGGAGGACGCGGTGGCCTACGTGGTGCTCCTCGTCCTGTCTGGCGGGCTCGTCAAGCTGACCTCGCGCGATGGGGAGGCTCCGGCCGCGAGGGATGTCGGGCCGTGAGTCAGGACTCTCCCTGAACCGGATTCCGAGGCACGCGCTGTAGCCGGTCCCAACCTGGTCGCCCGGACCCAATGAGATTGGGAACCCACGATGGCAACGCGGTACTTCAGGCTGTCCGATGACGTCTACATCCCAGGGCGTTGGGAACTGGGGGCGCCTAGGGACTCGCAAGGACGAGAGTTCGGCTCGCGTGTGTTCTTGCGGGGAGAGCCTGCTCAGGTCGAAGGCAAGCTGCGCGTTCCCGTCTACCAACCCGGCAAGCCGCTCGACCTCACGCTCGCGGATGCGGGCACCGTTCCCATTGCCACAGAGAGGGTGGCCACCGTCCTGGCCCAGTTGGCTCCGAATGACGTGCAGCTATTCCCCGTGGAGGTGGATACTCAGCCGGAGGAGCACTTCCTCATCAACGTCGCCCGCGTCGTGAAGTGCATCGATGATCAGGCATCCGAGGAGGTGCGGTACTGGATGCCAGAGGATGGGCGGCCGGACAGGGTGGGGACGTATTCATCCGTCGTGGGACTGCGGATCGACCCGATGAAGGTGGGCGACGCGAAGGTGTTCCGAACGTGGGGATGGCACATCGCCCTCATCGTCTCCGACGAGATCAAGAAGGCATTGGAGCGCGCTGGGGCGACAGGGCTGAAGTTCAAGGAGGTGTAGCGGGTCTTGGTCTTGGCCTCGTGAATCAGAACCGCATCCGCATGGCGACACCGGCACCATCGCGCGAGTCCGGTGACAGCATCATCAGGAGCCGCGCGTCGTAGCGCGCGTTGAGCAGAAACAGGCCGATGTCGTAGAGCAGGAGCACCGCGCCCTGGAGGACGAGGGAGCGGCCCCACCCGGTGAGCTGCCCCGAGTCGATGTGCCGGCCGCGCTCCCAGAGGAACGCGCCGAAGGTGGCCGCCAGCACGTCCAGCGTGACGCCCACCAGGAGACCCCGCTCCAGCATCACGCCGCGGCGGAGGCTCTCCTCCAGCGTCAGCCGCTCCGGATCCTGCGCCGCCAGCACCAGCGCGCCCACCACCGCCGTGCCGAGGATGGGCACGTTGAAGAGCGCGTTCATCTGGTGGAAGGAGCGCCAGGTCTGGTCATCCGCGATGAAGTACCCCGCCGTGCCCACCGCCATGTTCGCCAGCGTCCACCCGGCGAGCACCTCGAGCGCCATCCAGTTCATCGCGATGCGCTCCCGGTTCAGGTCCACCAGGTGCCGGTCCCGCTCCAGCGTGCCGGCCGGCACGTCGGTGAGCCTCACGCCCGACCCGGACGCGGACTCCGTGGAGGGCGCGGTGAGCAGGACGCTCCGCAGGCGGCAGGTCCGGGGGGCGGCCTCGCCGAAGGTCAGCACCGGAGTGTCCTCGGACGTGGACCCGTCGCACGTCGGGGCCGTCGAGGACTTCAACGTGACGCCAGGAGAGGAGGGCGGAGGGGACGCCTCGGCCTCATCCACGCCGCCCCCGGCCGCGCGAGCGGGGAGGGTGGCCAGGACCGCCAGCAGCAGCACGGCCGCGACGGCACCTCGCGACCTCCGCGTCCATCCACTTCCGTCCCTGGTGTCTCGCGGGTGCATGGTGGCCCCTCTCGCGCACCGAGCAGCACAGGCCCAGGTGCTCACCATGCGCGTCTGCTCCCATGGTCCTTGGGAACAATGCGAGCGCCGTGTTCTGGATACAGCCGCCTCGGTCCCAGCAGCAGCGGGCCAGCGATGTGCGGCCACGGACACGCGCCGTGTCCCCGAGCACCGGACCGCTTCTCCTTCCACCCGGGAAGTCGCAGCCTCCGCCCGCATGAGGACTTCCCACACGGCCCTCCCGCTCCTCCTGCTGGCGATGTCCGGCTGCTATCGCTACCGTTTCGAGCAGCGGCCGGAGCCTTCAGGCGCCCAGCTCGTCACCCACGAGGAGCGTGTGCCCACGTACCTCAATGGCTTCATCGGGACGGGGAGGGTGGACACCTCGCGCTACTGCGACCAGCCCGTCCGCACGGAGCTGCAGGTGACGGCCACGGATGTCCTCCTGTCCATCGTCTCACTGCTCATCTACACGCCGCACACCCTGCGCGTGACGTGCGAGCAGCCTGGAGGCTCCGAGGCCCGCTGACGCGGCGCACGACCTCGCACGGTGGTTCGAGCGCCAGGGCGTCAAGATCCACCACTACACCATGCCCATCCCTCGTGACGTCCACAGGAGAATCCACGACGGGACCGGGCGTGGCGGGGCGTGGAATGATGCGTGGCGCGCGTTCCGAAGAAGGAACGAGGACGCCTCGCCCGTCGAGATCTACAAACATGCAGGGGAACTCATTCATCGCTTCGAGCTCATCGGCGGACCCATTCAGCCCTACTATTCGCGCCCGGGAGCGTGAAGACGGATGACCCGATTTTTCGAGCTCACGACGAACGAAGCCGTCGCTCGCGAGCGCTATGGCGGGAACTTCGACGCCTCGCACAAGTGGGGACTTCCCGGCGTGAGCTGCCACACCTGTGGCTCCACCTGGGCGAGCTCGGGCCACCAGTACCCGGCGGTGGACCTCTCGCAACTGCCGGAGCGGAGGGAGTTCGAGAAGGCCAGACCCGAACCCTTCGCCGAGTTCGCACGCTTGCGCGAGCGGGTGCGCCCCCTGGCCCCTCCGAACGCGACACTCCCTCCCGGTACCGAGTTCGGTCCCCTGGTAGGCCGTGCCTCCGGGAAGTTCGGTCCGTTCACCTCACAGGGGGACATGCTGTGGCTGGTGCGCCGGGATGCGCTGGAGCGTCTCCAGGCGGAAGGCGTGCGGGGACTGCTGGGCTGCCAAACGGAGCTGCGCTTCCGGCAGAAAGACCCGCCGGAGCTGCTGGAACTCCAGATTGAACCTCGTGGCCGTCTGCACCGGGACTGCCTTCCCCCGGACCTGCCGCCACCGTGTGCCACCTGCGGCCGAGTGGGGTTCCGGCTGCCGGACGAGCCCATCCTTGACGCCGCGACCCTGCCCACGGAGCTGGACCTGTTCCGGGTGGGCAACTACGCCACGGTGATTATCGGTACCGAGCGGTTCATGGAGGCGGTACGCCGCCTCGAACTGGACGGTATCTCTTTCCGCGAGCTGCCTACGCGCTAGTCTCGCGCCCGTTTCGAGCCACGGAGGCCATGAGCATGCGCGCGGTGGTATTCCAGCACGAGGAGCACGAAGGACCCGGCCTGCTCGGGCCGGCGCTGGAGGCGGCGGGATTCTCCCTGGTGACGCGGTTCCGCTCCGTGCGTCGCGAGGACGTGAGCGCCGACCTCGTCGTCGTCATGGGCGGCCCCATGGGCGTCTACGAGGCCGACCAGCACCCCTTCCTCCACGAAGAGCAGTCGCTCCTCACCGAGCGCCTCGCCAACGAGCTGCCGTGCCTCGGCATCTGCCTGGGCGCCCAGCTCCTCGCGTCCGCCGCAGGCGCCGAGGTCTTCCCCGGCAAGAACGGCTTCGAGGTCGGCGTCGCCCCCGTCCGCTGGACGCAGGACGCCCTCAAGGACCCCGTGATTGGCCCCGCCCGCCCCAAGAGCGTCGTGGCCCACTGGCACGGTGACACCTACAAGCCCGTCTCCGGCGCCACGCTGCTGGCCTCCACGGACCGCTACACGCAGCAGGCCTTCCGGCTGGGCACCTCCTACGCCTTCCAGTTCCACCCCGAGCTGACCGCCGCCGAAATGGGCCGCTGGCTGGACCTCGAGACCGAGGACCTCAAGCAGCGCGGCAAGGACGTCCAGGAGCTGAAGTCCCAGCTCCCCAAGCTCAAGGCCGCCGAGGCGGAGAACACCGAGCTGCTCCACCGCCTCGCCCACCACTTCGCCAGGGTGGCGGGAGGCCGCTGAAGCCTCACCGCTCCACGAAGTCCAAGTCCCGGCCGAACGTCTCGTCGATACCGCGCAGCGCCACGAAGGCCACGAGCAGCGCCAGCCCGCCCACGCACAGCGCCGCTCCCTTGAGCCCGAGCGTGGGCGTGGCGAGCTGCAGCCCCGACGTCAGCAGCACCGTGGATCCACGGATGAAATTCGGCACCGTCGTCGCCGCCGTGGCCCGCAGGTTGGTGCCGAACTGCTCCGCCGCGATCGTCACCAGCACCGCCATGTAGCCCGCGGAGAACCCCAGCACTCCGCAGCACAGGTAGAAGGCCCACAGCGACCCGCTCCCCACCGTGAAGAGCGCCGCCGTGCCGAGCGCCCCCAGCACCAGGAACAGCGCCACGCTCTTCTTCCGGCTCCGGGTGAACTGGCTGAACAATCCACTGCCCACGTCGCCCAGCACCGTGCCCACGTTGCCCACCAGCACCGCGTGCGCCACCTGGGGCACCTCCTTCATCCCCAGCGCCTTGCCGAACTCCGGCGCGAAGGTGATGAGCACTCCGATGACGAACCAGATGGGAACGCCCACCAGCACCACGGACACATAGCGCCGCGCGGACGGCCCCGGCTTCAACAGCCGCAGGAAGTTCCCCCGCGACACCGCCTGCTCCTTCAGCGCGGTGAACAGGCGCGGCTCGTGCACCGTGAGTCGCAGGCACAAGAGAGCAAAGCCCATGCAGCCGCCAATCAGGTACGCCGTGCGCCAGTCCAGCCGGCTGCCCACCAGGGCGGCGGCGATGGCCCCCATCACCCCGTTCGTCGCCACCAGCGTCGTCCCGTAGCCCCGGTGCTCCTTCGACATCAGCTCGCTCACCAGGGTGATGCCCGCGCCCAGCTCTCCCGCGAGGCCGATGCCCGCGAGCACTCGCAAGAGCGCGTACTGCTCCACCGTCTGCACGAACGCGTTCGCGAAGTTCGCCGCCGAGTACAGGAAGATGGAACCGAACAGCACCGACAGCCGCCCGCGCCGGTCGCCCAACACACCCCAGAGGATGCCGCCCGCCAACATGCCCACCATCTGCATGTTGAGCAGCCGCACGCCCACGCTCATCCGTTCCGCCGCCGGCACCCCGATGGCCTCCAGGCTCGCGGTACGCACGACGCTGAAGATGACCATGTCGTAGATGTCCACGAAGTAGCCGAGCGCGGACACCAGGATGGCCAGCTTCGCGGCCCGCTGGAGGTCGATGGGGAGGGGCGTGGCGTTCATGAAAAGGATTTCCCGGTGAGAACCGCTTCTGCATGCCCATCAGACACCAGAGGTGGCCACTCAGGACAGGTGGAAGAGGGCAAGGACGCTCTCCTGCCTTTCCTCCCAGACCGTCCGCCATGTAACAATCCGTATTATTCAGGTGGGGATTGCTTCACGAGTCCCGGCGCGAGGCGCCCGGGCGACGGGGGTTGTGGATGACGTGGTTCGCTCTGACGCTGTCTCTGCTGGGGCAACTTCCAGCGGATGGCGCCGCGCAGCTCCAGAAGGTGGACCGGATGCTGCCGGAGCTGCGGCGCATGGCCACGGACCCGGAGGTCGTCGCGGCGGTGCGGGCGCAGAACGCACGTCGGGTGTCGCTGGACAGCATCCGTGAGAAGGACTTCACGTGGCAGGCCTCGCCGATGCTCACGGCCTTCAAGCAGCAGGTGCTCGGCAGCGCGTGCTCCCGCGCGCTGAACCGCCACCGCGCGCGGCTCGGCCTCGTGGTGGCCGAGTCCTTCGCCATGGATGACCAGGGCGCGCTGGTGGGCGCCACGCGCCGCACGTCCGACTACTGGCAGGGCGACGAGCCCAAGTTCCAGGTGCCCTACCGCAAGGGCCAGGTGCTGCGCGAGAAGCCCTTCTTCGACGAGTCCTCGCAGGCCTACGTCATCCAGCTGTCCCTCCCGGTCCGCGATGGTGACCGGACCATCGGCGCCCTCACCGTCGCGATCTCCCTGTTGGACCTCTGAGCCCACCTCCCATGATGCGACTCCTGGACGGACTGAAACTGCGCGCCCGCCTCGCCCTGGCGGTGTCGCTGCTCATCCTCTGCGCCCTCGTGCCGCTCAACCTCTTCCAACGGCTCTCCACGACGGAGAACCTCCAGGGGCAGATTCACGCGGGGCTGAAGGTGGAGGCCGAGGGGTTGAGGGACCTCGTGGAGGCCTCGCTCGCCGAGCGCGAGGCCAACGTGCGCAGCTGGGCCGAGGACGCCATCCTCCGGGGCGCGCTGCTGTTCGACACCTTCGAGAAGAGTGACGTCGTGCTGGCCGCGCTCCAGCGGCGCTATCCGTCCTTCAGCGGGTTGGTGCTCTTCACGGAGGAGGGGCGCGCCGTCTCCGCCAGCGACCCGCTCTTGCGCGACGCGTTCTCCGGCCGCCAGCAGGAGGTGCTCGCCACGCCCTGGTTCCGCGCCGCGCTGGAGGGGCGCCTGGACACGAGCGCCCTGCTGAAGGAGGACCCCGTCTTCAAGCAGCGCGTGCTGCCGTTCGCGGTGCCGGTCATCAGCCCCATCAGCGGCTCGCGCATCGGCGTGCTGCTGGCGGCGTATGACTGGGGGCAGGTGGGCGGCGTGGTGTCCTTCGCGCTGGAGCGCGCCCGCTCCCGCGGCCTGGGCAGCTTCGCGCTGGAGGTGCGCTCCGCCGACGGCACCTCGCTGTATGACTCGCGCGCCGCGGGCACGCCGCGCCCCGAGGAGCCCGTGCTGGTCGAGGCCATCAACTCCGAGGCCATTCGCGACGTGGGCGACGGCTGGCACTTCGTGGCCTCGGTGGACCCGGAAGAGGCCTACGCGCCGCTCGAGAGCGCGGGGAAGGTGGCCCTGGCGCTCACGGTGGTGTCCATCCTGCTGGCGGGCGTGGGCGCGTGGCTGCTGGCGCACGGGATGACGCGCCCAATCGCCACGCTGAGCGAGGTGGTGGGCCGCATCGTGCGCGAGGGAGATTTGACGCAGAAGGTGCACGTGCCCTCGCGGCGGGACGAGGTGGGCGAGCTGGCCCAGGCCTTCTCCCGGATGATGAGCCACCTGCGCGAGTCCACCGCCAGCCTCCAGCAGGGCACGAAGGTGCTGGGGCAGACGGTGGCGGACCTCACCAGCGCCTCCGCCCAGGCGGAGCGGAACCTGACGCGGCAAGCCGCCGCGCTCCAGGAGACGCAGGTGACGGCACAGGAAATCAAGCAGACGTCGATGATGGCGGCGGACCGCTCCCAGGCCGTGCTCGGCGCCACCGAGCGCGCCCGCGAGGTGAGCGCGGCCGGCGAGACCACCGTCAGCGCCAGCCTCCAGGGCTTCGAGCAGTTGCGCGAGCAGGTGGTCCGCGTGGCCGGCGGCATCTCCTCGCTCGCGGAGCGCGCGAAGCAGATTGAAGGCATCACCCAGTCGGTGAAGGACCTGGCGGACCAGTCCAACATGCTGGCCCTCAACGCGGCGATTGAATCCGTGCGCTCGGGTGAGCACGGCAAGGGCTTTGGCGTGGTGGCGCGCGAGATTCGCAGCCTCGCGGACCAGTCCATCACCTCCACCGGCCGCGTCCGGGAGATTCTCGACGACATCCTCCGGGCCATCCAGGCTACCGTCGCGCTGTCGGAAGAGGGGCAGCGGCGCACCGAGACGGGCCTGTCCCAGGTGCGCGCCAGCGGCGACAGCCTGCGGGAGCTGGCCGGCATCATCCAGGACAACGCGAACGCGGCGCAGCAGATCGCCGCCGCGGTGACGCAGCAGAACGCGGGCGTCGCGCAGATCTTCACCGCGGTGACGGACCTGTCCCGGATGATGGAAGAGACGATGCAGAGCCTGAAGGGCACCCAGAACACCACCGAGGCCCTGCGCGAGGTCGCGCAGCGCATGGAAGTGGTGGCGAGCGCCTACCGCGTCTGACGGGCCCGTCCCTCCGGCCCACTCAGGCGCTGGAGATGACGCCGGGGCGCACGGTGAAGTCGTGGCGGGTGAAGCGCGCGGCCAGGTCGTCGGGACGCTGGCCGTAGTCCGTCCCCGCCTCGGTGCCAGGGATGAGGTGGTACGCGGCACGCACCTCGTCGGCGCGCACCTCCACCACGGTGAAGCCGTGGGCGTTCGTGTCCACGAAGACGATGCCGGGGTTGCCCTCGCGCAGCGTGGCGGCCTGCTCGGTGACGACGTAGCGGTACACCGCCGAGCTGGGAGGAAAGCCCGCCGCCGCCACCTGCTCGGCGGCCTCCTCGCCCACGGACGCGGAGGAGATGGCGGGGGCGGTGAGCGCCGGCACACCCTGCTCCACGGAGGCGAACGACGCGTGGATGTCCCCGGACACCACCACGAGGCGGTCCGAGGTCCGGCCGCGCAGCTCCGCCAGCAGCCGTGCCTTCTCCTGGGGGACGCCGTCCCACTGGTCCACGTCGAAGTAGTAGCGGTTGCGCACCGACTCGGGTGTGACGTCCGGCTTGTTGCGCAAATCCCACACCATGGAGGTGGGGGACACCGAGCTGACCAGCACCTTCCACGCCTGCGCGCCGCCCGCCGTCTCCAGCACGAAGTCCCGCTGCTGGGGTCCCAGCACGTTCTGCGCGCCGCCACCCGTGGAGAGGTCGCGCCAGGCCGCGTACACGTCGTAGGTGTCCTTCACGGTGACGTAGCGCGAGCCCAGCCGGGAGAAGAGCGCCGTCTTCCCCAGGTGCACGAAGCCGAGGCCGCGCGGCTTGCCCACGGGGTCGATGGGCGCCCGGCCCGTCTGGACGAGCACCGGGTTGACGTAGGCCAGGGCCTGCGGGCCGCGCACGGCGGCATCGGCGCGGGCCTCGGCCTCCGTCCGGGCCAGCCCCGCCGTCACCGCGAGCCCCACGTAGGCCCCGCGCAAGAGCGTCTTCGCCTCGGCGTACTCCGGCGCGTCGATGTCCACATAGGCGAAGGTGTCCGCCGCGAAGGCCGCCGTCAGGCCGAGCGTCGCCAGCGCCGCCGCGTCCACCGCCACGGTTGCGGGCCAGGCGTCCTCGGGGACGAGGTGGTCCGGGCGCTGCGTGCGGTAGTCGGTGACGATGAGGCGCAGCGTGGTTCCGAAGTCGAGCGCACGCCAGACGCGCGTGTCCGGGTAGCGGGGCGTCGCGTCCAGGTCCACCACGCCCTCGGGCGCCTCGTCGGGGTCCACCGGCAGGTACTCGAAGAAGGCCTGCTCCGCGTTGCGGCGTCGCTCCACCTGGAGCTCCTCCTGACGCCCGTCCGTGTAGTTGGCGTGCGCGCCCCACGAGTCGTCGGAGAACTCGTGGTCATCCCAGACGACGATGAAGGGGTAGCGCTCGTGGGCCCGCTGGAGGAAGGGGTCCGTGCGGTACGTGCGGTACAGGTCGCGGTAGTTGGACAGCGACGCGGCCGCGAGCACCGTGCCACCGGAGGTGGACAGCCGCAGGGCTCCGGCCGGCTCGCTGAAGGAGACCTGGCGCACGCCGGGTGGGGCCGCCTCCGGGGTCGTCTCGTAGACGTAGTCCCCGAGGAAGACGACGAAGTCCAGGTCCTCGTCGAGCTGTAGCAGGCGCTGCCAGGAGTTGTAGAAGCGCCGATTGTAATTCTGGCAATTGGCCACCACGAAGCGCACGGGCACGTCCGCGCCAGCCTCGGGCGCGGTGCGGGTGCGCCCGATGGGCGAGGCGACGAGCCGGCCGTTCTTCTCGTAGAGGAAGCGGTAGAAGTACCGCGTGCGTGGCGCGAGCCCCGTCACCTTCACCTTGAGGACGTGGTCGTGCGCCGAGGTGACGGTGACGCCCGTCAGCTCCAGGACGCGCTGTGAGAAGCGGTCATCCAGGGCGACCTGGACGGTGACGTCCACGTCCGCGTCGGGGCTTCCGGGATCCACCACGCGCGTCCACAGCACCACGCTCTCCGCGCGCGGCTCGCCCGACGCGACGGACTGTGGATAGAACGCGCGGTCCTCCAGGATGGGCAGCTCGTCGTCATCGTCGGAGCAGCCGAAGGCCGTGCTCGCCGCCACCGCGGCGATGCACTTGAGAAGGGTCCGGCGGTCGAAGGCTCGCGGCATGGAGCGCCTCCTGGGCGGGCCGGGAGGATGGCTCCCGGCGAACGCGCGAAGTTACGGCGCGCGCGTCCGTGCTCCATGGGACCCAGGATGGTCCGTACCGTCCGCTCCCGTTCAGCGAGGGCCGCCTGAAGGGCAGGGGAGACCCGCTCGCCGCTCATCGCGAGGACACGCGAAGGAGGCCGGGCTCCACCCGTTGCGCCGGAGCACTGAACCACCGCTCGTCACGCGGATGCGAAGCGGAGGCCGTGCTCCGCCGCTCCTCGCCGCGGTGGCCTAGCTCTTCGACGAGGGCGCCGTCGCGGACGAGATGTCAGCGTTCTCGCCATCGCCTCCGGCGGTGCCGTCCGCGCCGTAGGAGAGGATGACGGGCTTGCCGTTCTCGTTGAGGTACACGTAGTCGTTGCCCCACGGGTCCTTGGGCAGCCGGTCCAGCGTCTGGCCCTCCACCAGCGCGTTCAGCCCCGTGCTCGTGTCCGGGAAGCGGCCCTTCTTCGCGTAGTAGAGCTTGAGCGCGGTCTCGATGCTCTTCATGTCCAGCGCGGCCGTGTCCCTCCGGGCCTCGCCCAATTGGGGGATGACGGCGACGCCCACCGCAGCGGCGATGAGGCCGAGGATGGTGATGACCACCATGATTTCGATGAGCGTCATTCCCCGGTTGCGACGGCGCTGCTGCTGCTTCGGCTTGTTCGGATTCATGACTGTTCTTCCCCTCACGTGACGTTCTGGCAGGCCACCGCGTCGCCTCCGTGTCTCCGCGCGTGGCGCTGCCTGCGTGAGCCCGCCCCCGCCGTTGGTTGCGGGCTCGAAGGGAGGCAGTGCAGCCCGCGTGCCGGGGTGGCCTCCGGCGCGCGCGGCTCCACGTCCCGAGGGGTTGGAGCGGTCGAGGTCCGGGCGAGCAGGCGGCCCGGTGCATCCGTGTCACATCCGGGCCACCGGCGGTCTGCCACCGTGACAAGCAGTCCCGCGAATTCGCGGGGTTGAGAGGGGCGGGGCCGGACGGACACGCGACCTTCTCAAGAAATGGGTCCTCGTCCGTCAATGTAGTGCGGAACACACCGGGCCGTGTGTCGGTCCCGGGGGAACAGGGGGGAGGAACATGGCGCCGAAGTACGATGCGCTGGTCATCGGCACCGGGTTTGGTGGCGCCGTGGCGGCCTGCCGGCTGGCCCAGGCGGGCCTGTCCGTGCGCGTGCTCGAGCGGGGGATTCGCTATCCGAAGGGGGGCTTCCCGCGTGACTGGGACAACCCGCTCAACGGCTGGCTGTGGCAGCACGGCCAGGGCCTCTTCGACGTGAAGCTCCTGGAGGGGATGAGCATCGTCCAGGCGGCGGGCTACGGAGGCGGCTCGCTCATCTACGCCAACGTCCACCTGCGCCCGCCCGCGGAGACCTTCGAGCGCGACTGGCCCGAGGGCTACAGCCGCGAGTCGCTGGACCCGTACTTCGACCTCGTCGCGCACATGCTGGACCTGCAGCCCATCACCGCGTCCTCGCGGGAGCTGCCCACCAAGACGCAGCGCATGCGGGACGTGGCCCGCCAGCTCGGGCGCGAGAAACAGTTCTTCTACCCGGACCTCGCCGTGCGCTTCACGCCGGCCGGCGAAACGGTGTCCAACAAGTTCGGCGTCGCGCAGGAGGGTTGCACCTACTGCGGTGAGTGCGACATCGGCTGCAACGTCCGCGCGAAGAACACGCTGGACCTCAACTACCTCGCCGTCGCGGAGCAGCAGGGCGCGCAGGTGTCCACCCAGGCGGAGGCCACGCGCATCGAGCCCCTCACCCCGGAGGGCTACCGCGTCACGTACCGGGACCACGCGGCCGGCGGCACCCTGTGCGCCGTAGACGCGCGCCGCGTCTTCCTGTGCGCGGGCGCGGTGAACACCACGGAGCTGCTGCTGCGCTGCCGCGACGAGTGGGGCACGCTGCCCCGGCTCAACGAGCGGCTGGGCTGCCGGTACTCCGCCAACGGGGACTTCCTCGCCTTCGCGCTGGAGACGCGCGAGGTGTGGGACCCGGCGGAGGGCCCCACCATCACCACCAGTCTCGTGGTGGACGAGGGGCAGGGGCCCGACAAGACGTGGTTCCTCTTCCAGGAGGGCGGGCACCCGGCGCAGATCGCCGGCATCGTCGAGGCGTTGGATCCGGTGAAGAACCTGAAGGTGCCCGTGGACCTGCTCCAGCGGGAGCTGGTCAAGGCGCTGCGCAAGCGCTCGCGGGCGGCGGCCTCCATCGACGGCGAGCGCGGGCGCTTCCAGGCGGTGTTCCTGGCCATGGGCCGGGACAGGTCCAACGGCAAGCTGGCGCTGCGTCCGGCCACGGGCGAGCTGGAGGCGAGCTGGGACGTGCCCTCCAACCTGCCGCTGTACCGGACGCAGGAGCAGCTCAGCCAGGACATCGCCCGGGCGCTGGGTGCGCGCGCCGTCTACAACCCGCTGTGGGAGCGGCTCCACATCCCCGTGTCGGTGCACAACCTGGGCGGCTGCACCATGGCCGAGGAGCCCGCGTACGGCGTCCTCGATACGAATGGTGAGGTGCATGGCCATCCCGGGCTGTTCGTCCTGGACGGCGCGGCGTTGCCGTCCAGCACCGGCGTCAACCCGTCGTCCACCATCGCCGCGGTGGCGGAGCGCAACGTGGAGCGGGCCATCCGCGTCGCCCTGGGCAACCCGGGCTGGACGGCGCCCGAGCGGGCCCCGGCTCCCTTCACCGCGTCGTTGCGCATCACGGTAGGCTCCGGGGTGCAGAGACGGGAGGACCCGATGGGGGGCGTCGTGATTCCGGAAGGCGGCACCGTGCCCTCGCCGACGCCGGTGGTGGGGATGCGCTTCACCGAGCGGATGCGGGGCTTCCACTCGCCGGGCCACGCGCCCGCGGACGACTTCGCGGGCGCGGAGAAGGCGGGCCGGAGCGCGGGGCTCATCGCGGAGTTCGTCGTCACCATCACCCTGCCGAACCTGGACCGCTTCCTCGTGGAGAAGGCGCACGGAGGCATCGCCCAGGGCACCGTGCACGTGCAGGGCTTCACGCCCCCAAAGGGCGCGGACGTGGAGAACGGCGTCTTCAACCTCTTCACCGACACGGACAGCTTCACCGAGCGGCGGATGCTCTACCTGCTGCCCTTCACCGGCGTGGACGGCCAGAAGTACGTGCTGGACGGGTACAAGGACATCCGCGACGACGCCGGCTTCGACGCCTGGAGCGACACCACCACGCTGTACACCGTCATCCGCCGGGGCACGGACCGGGATGCCCCCGTGGTGTCCAGTGGCATCATCCGTTTGCACCTGCCGGACTTCCTCCAGCAGCTCACGACGTTCTCGGTGCTGGGCACGGACTCGCCGGTGCGGAAGGCGGACGCGTTCCGCCGCTTCGGGGGCATGTTCATGGGCACCCTCTGGGACGTCTACGCCCGCGCGAAGCTGGAATAGGAGATGCGCACCTTGGAGATGGCGACACGGTACGACGTGGTGGTGGTGGGCTCCGGCTTCGGAGGTTCCATCAGCGCGCTCCGGCTGGCCCAGGCGGGCCGGTCGGTGGCGGTGCTGGAGCGCGGCCGGCGCTACCGTCCCGGCGAGTTCCCGCGCGACGTGACGCGCGCGGATGAGCTGCTCTGGCGCCACGAGTCGCGGACGGAGGCGCAGGGCCTGTATGACGTGCGCTTCCTGTCCGGCATCGGCACGGTGACGGCGAGCGGGGTGGGCGGCGGCTCGCTCATCTACGCCAACGTCCACGTGCGGCCGGACCCCGTCGTCTTCGAAGACCCGCGCTGGCCCCGGAGCTACAGCCGCGCCTCGCTGGAGCCGTACTTCGACAAGGTGGCCCGCGAGCTGCGCCTGGAGCCGGTGCCGGCGTCCATTCCGCTGCGCAAGCGAGACCTCTTCAAGCGGGCCGCCGGGGCCATGCGGCGCGAGACGTTCGACCCGCCCGAGGCCGTGGCCTGGACGGAGCCCCCCGGCCCGGGCCGCAAGGTGTGCCAGCTCTGCTCGGAGTGCGAGTTCGGCTGCCAGCACGGCGCGAAGAACACGATGGACCTGACGTACCTCGCGCGGGCGGAGGCGCTGGGCGCCACGGTGTGGCCGCGCACGCTCGTCTCGCACGTGGAGCCGGTGCACGGGGGCTACCGGGTGCACTGCCAGGACCTGGCCACCGGGGAGCGGCGGACGGTGGAGGGCTCGCGCGTGGTGCTGGCCGCGGGCACGCTGGGCTCGGTGGAAATCCTGCTGCGCAGCCGCGACGGGGCGAAGACGCTGCCCAGGGTGAGCGCGCGGCTGGGGCAGGGGTACTCGGGCAACGGAGACTTCCTGGGCTCGCTGCAGAACGCGCGGGAGGACATCCTCCCGTGGGTGGGCCCGGACGTGGCCACGGTGATGCGCTTCACCGACGCGGCGCCGCGCTTCACCCTGGTGAAGGCCACGTTCAACCGGCCAGCCACCGAGGTGATTGCCGGCATGGGCCAGCCGCGGCTCGGCCCCTTCCAGGGGATTGGCGCGCCGCTGTGGACCTTCCTCGGGCCCGTCGTGCACAAGGCCTTCGCCAAGGGGCTGCTCAGCAGGCCCATGAACAACCGCGTGAACGCGGCGCGCACGTGCAACCTCTTCGGTATCGGCCAGGACAACGCCAACGGGCGCATGCGCCTGAAGGGCGGCCGGCTGGACGTCGAGTGGAACTACGCCGGTGAGAACGCGGAGCTGGTGAAGCGCATGTCCGAGGCGATGCGCGAGCTGGCGTCCCAGTACGGCGGCACGTACGCGCCGCTGGTGACGTGGCAGCTCTTCAAGCGGCCCTTCACGGTGCACTCGCTGGGTGGGGCGCACCTGGCGGACTCGCCCGAGCGTGGCGTGGTGTCCACCGAGGGCGAGGTGTTCGGCTACCCGGGACTGCACGTGGCGGACGGCTCCGTGATTCCCACCGCCATCGGCTTCCATCCGGTGATGACCATCAGCGCGGTGTCCGAGCGCATCGCCGAGGCCGTGGCCCGAGGCTTCTGAACCCCATTGATGACTTCGAGGAGATGACCATGAACACGCTACCCGAGGCCGAGCGGCACGAACTCACGGCGGACGACGGTGTCCCGTTGCAGCTCACCCGATACCAGGGAGGCGCGAAGGGCCCGGTGCTGCTGGTGCACGGGGCGGGCGTGTGGAGCGGCATGTTCATGCTGCCCACGGTGAAGGAGAACTTCGTGCAGTACCTGGTGCGCCAGGGCTACGACACGTGGCTGCTGGACTGGCGCGCGAGCGTGGAGCTGCCGCTGCGGCAGTTCACCCTGGACGACGCGGCCCGGTACGACATGCCGGCGGCCGTGCGCCGGATGCGCGAGGTGACGAAGGCGGACTCGGTGCAGGCGGTGGTGCACTGCGCGGGCTCGGCGGCGTTCTTCATGTCGATGGCGGCGGGGTACCTGCCGGACGTGCGCAGCGTGGTGGCCTCGCAGGTGGCGCTGCACCACATCGTGCCGCCCGCCACCCAGCTCAAGGCGATGCTGCGGCTGCCGGAGACGCTGGACGTGGCGCTGGACTACCTGTCTCCGGACGAGGACCCGCAGAACCCGGTGTGGCAGGCGGCCTTCGGCAAGTTCGCGGACCTGCTCAGCCACGAGTGTGACAGCACCGTGTGCCACCGGCTGACGTTCATGTACGGACACCTGTACCGGCACGCGCGGCTCAACCGCGAGACGCATGAGCGGCTGGACGAGCAGTTCGGCCCCTGCAACATGCTGACGTTCCGGCACCTGGCGCAGATGGCGCGCGCGGGGCACGCGGTGGCCTTCGACTACGGCAAGGAGGAGAACCGCCGCCGGTACGGCAATGCGAAGCCTCCGTCCTACCTGCGGCCCGAGCACCTGCGCCGGCCCATCACCTTCCTGTCGGGAGAGCAGAACGGCACGTACATGCCCGCGTCCACGGAGCTGACATACGAGTGGCTCCGGGAGGAGAACGGCGCGGACGGGTACCAGCGCAAGGTGCTGGAGGGCTACGGGCACCTGGACACGTTCATGGGTAGCACCGCCGCTCGGGACACGTACCCGGTCATCGTGGAGTCGCTGGAGGGAATGGCCTGATGGATACCGTCACCAAGCTTCGCCACGAGCTGCTCCCGCTGCTGGAGGAGCAGGTACGACAGCTCCAGCTGGAACACCCAGGGGTCGCCATCTCGGTCTGGGACTCGCCCGTGGGCTCGCGCACCACGTATCAGGGCCACTGCCTGGGCATCGACTGCGTCCTCGCGAATCAGGGCTCCAACGAGCCGGACAACGTGGCCCTGGAGCTCTCCGTCAAGCACCTGGACCGGGAGCCACTCATTGACGCGGCGATTGTCGGGTGGGGACATCCGAGCGACCATGTCGAGGCGGACCTCGTGGTCGAGCCCGTGGCGTTCTCCGAGGAGCAGCTCCGGAGGGTCCTGGACCGGCTCCCCGAGCTCATCGCCGCGCTTCGGCGGGCGCTCCACCGCGGGCGGCCTCCTTCCTAGGAAGGGGCGTGAGTTGTCAAGAAGCCCTTGATGCCGGGCGGCAGAAGCCGCTAGGGAAAGACGGCGAGCGCCGGCCGCCCCGAGGTTCCATAGGCGTTGTCGTTGTTGGGGATGCGACGGTCCGTCGACCAGGTCGTTCCGTCGAACGTGCCCATCCACAGCCAGCCCTTGTCGCTCCGCGACTCGCGGATGCAATAGAGCCTGTCGTTGTACACGACGAGGGCCGGCGACCCCGAGACGCCATAGGCGTCGCCGCTGTTCGGAATGAGCTGATCCTTCGACCAGGTCGTCCCGTCGAACGTGGCGCACCAGACCCAGCCGCTGCCGTCACGTCCCTGACGAGCGCAGTAGAGCAGGCCGCGATACGTCGCGAGCCCCGGGGTCCCCGTCGTGCCATAGGCGTCGGAGCTGTTGGGAATGGGCGTGTCCTTCGTCCAGGTGACGCCATCCGTCGTGCTGGTACACCAGACCCAGCCGCTATCGCTCCTCCCCGCGCGGATGCAATAGAGCTTGTTCTGGTAGACGACGAGCGCTGGCGCTCCGGAGGTGCCCAGGGTGCCGCCGCTCGTGGAGATGAGCTGGTCATTCGACCAGGTCGTCCCGTTGAACGTGGCGCACCAGACCCAGCCGCTGTCGTCGCGTCCCTCGCGGACGCAGTAGAGCTTCCCTCGGAATACCGCGAGGGCCGATGGCCCCGAGGTCCCATAGGCGTTGCTGCTGTTCGGGATGAGCGCGTCCTGCGACCAGTTCGTGCCGTCGTAGCTGGCGCACCAGACCCAGCCACTGTCGTTGCGTCCCTGGCGGAGGCAGTAGAGCTTTTCCCGGTACGCGACGATGCTCGGAGGCCCCGAGGTCCCGAAGGCGTTGCTGTCGTTCGGAATGAGCTGATCCTTCGACCAGGTCGTCCCGTCGAACGTGGCGCACCAGACCCAGCCGCTGTCGTCGCGTCCCTCGTGGACGACGCGGAGCAGGGGCATGGACGTGTTGACGATGCTCACCTCCAGTTCGTTCTCGACGTCGTCGATCGGGCTCGCCGCCCCGAAGGTGCTGCCGTCGCCGCCCCAGTGGAGGCCTACGATGCGCGACTGCGTGTCGATGACCACCGCGCCGGAGTCGCCCGGGGACGAGTAGGTCCCTCCGTCGTTGGAGACGAAGAGCTGGTCCTCGAACTGCCACCCGTCCTTGCGCGTTCCGCTGTAGTTGATCCCAGTGACGAGGCCGTTCGTCCAGCCGGTCGTCCTTCCGTACTTCTGCACCGGATAACCCACGCCGCCGATGTCGTTGATGCCGACCGTGTACTTGCCCTGGACGGCCCCGACACCGAGGACCCAGTTCGTCCAGTTCACGCCGGGCCTGAGCTTCGCGATGGCACCGTCGACCTTCCGGGAGAGCACATGGTTCGCGACATCGGCGATCTCGTTGCCGCCCTGGACGGTCGGCTGGTACACGGTGCCGTCGCTGGGCAGGACGTGCTGGTTCGTCAGCAGGCAGAACACGCCGTCGCTCCGACGCCTCACGACCGTCCCCAGCGTGCCAAACCAGTTCTGGAAGGCGATCTGACATCCCCCCTTGAGCGGCCGGTAGCGCCCCTGGTCCTCGTTGGGGCCAGGTTGGGGATGGACGATGACGTCGGTCGCGACTCCCTGGATTGTCGTGGGGATCCGCTCCTCCGGCGCGAGCTGATCCTCCGAGAGCTTCTGGGTGACATGGACCACGATGGCGGGCTCGTCGGTCCGCTGGCCGCCGACGACCTTGTACCCGATGCTGACGCCGTGGACGCCCGGGAGCTTCAGCAGGTCGATCTCCGTCTGCCGCTTGATGTCGAGGATGCGCTTGTAGTCCTGCGGGTCCATGCGTGAGCAAGCCTTCCTCGCGCGGTCATGCGCGCGAGCCTGATGGGCAACGATGAAGTACCGGGCTCCGGGTGTTCACCCCATCCGCGTCTTCGCCGGAGCACAGCCAGCACCCCGCCGAGAGGGCCTCGGAGGCGCTGTCCTGGCTGTACTGGATGGCAACGGTATCAGGATTTACATGTATTGGCGATACCCGTCCCTACAGGGGCTGGATGCGGCAGGGCAGCCCCGTCTTTGTCCGGCCCTTCACGGCGCCAGCTTCATCCGCCGCACGTCCTCTCGTGCCGCGTCCATGCCGGGCACCTGAATTGCCGTGAGCACGCGTCCGTCGACCATGACGCCTCGTGGCACGTCCTGCCCCGAGGAGAAGCTCCTCATGATGTCACCCGTGCGCTTGCCGGGTTGAGGCTCGACGCTGACGATCGTGATGGTTCCGACCTCCAGCGGGCAGCCCACCATCGTGTGCCCGTAGACGCGCTTGCCTGGCGCGCCTCGTACCGGCTCGATGACTTCGAAGAGGGTGTCCGCCGGCATCGTCGCCCGCGGCAGTTCCGTCTCGTAGCAGTCGATGACACGCGCGATGGCGGTATGTGGAGCGCGGCGGAGGTGACTGACGACGTCGGTATCCCCGCCGTGGCTCGCATAGGAGAAGACGGGCCTTCCGTACTGGGCGACGAGCCGGCCACGGTCGTAGCGGTTCTGCGCCATGACCTCGCCAGCTTCCGACCACTCCGTCCAGTCGCCGTGGGGAAGTCCATCCTTCATGGGACCCTCGGTGGCACGCGTCCCATTGGGATGGAAGGTCGTGACGAAGTGGGGCTGCCCGTCTCGCATCTCCCCGCGGCGCGTCACCCGTCCCTGGGCGTCCAGCTCCACGAAGGGGCCGTGCTGGAGTGCGCGCTCGCCTTCGAGGGGGCGCTGACAGGAGTGCAGACTGCCACCGCTCGGGTCCCGCGACGTGTGGAGCACGGCTCCTTCGGGACAGGTGATGCGGCTCGGGTCGGGCTTGCACGCCGCGAGCGCGGCCAGCGCCAGAACGAAGAGATGTCGATGGTGCATGGGGGGGGCCAGTTCCTGGGAGCCTATCCCAAGGAGATGGGGACTCGCGGGTGTGGCCTGCTTCGGAACCGCTGATGCTACCCTGGGACGCTGCCCAGGGCGCCTGCCAGGGGGACTACGAGCCCCGCACCCAAGAGACGCTTCCGGCCGCTCCATGAGGCCATGGGGGCCTCCTCTGTTACGGTACAGCAATCGAGCCTACCCGTTCGAGCTTCAGGTCCGCACAGAGGGAGTACCCCATGCAGAGCAAGATCGCAGGTCTCGTAGCCGTCTCAGCCATCGTGTTCATGGGCTTCCGCGACAGCGCGGCCCCCGAAATCCCCTATGACCTGGGAGCCGCAAAAGCCCACTTCATCCCGATGGAGGTTGCCGCGGGCTACACCCGTCACTTCCGCGAGACGCGTGATGCGCTCCATGCACAGCACCCCGGAATGAAGGCGCGGCTGGCCCTCGAACACTCCGAGAGCTTCAACCGTGACGGCATCGCCGCGCTGCTCAACGCGAAGGACTCCAGCGGCAATCCGGCGGCGGGAGTCCGCATCTACCAGGGGCTGGATGCGGCAGGGCAGACCCGTCTGGTGCTGGTGCCCTACGACGCGCGCGGGAAGGACATCCTCACGACGCTCTCATCGCCGGGTACGGTCGCGGTGACATCCGACCGCACCAGCGTCGGCGCGGAAGTCGTTGAGGATGGACTCCGGTGTCCTCCGTCTTGCCCTTCTGAAGACGAGAGCCCCCTCACCGCGAAGTAACCCAGGTCTCACCCGGCGATGGTGAAGCGACGGTGGCCCAGCACGCCACCGTCCATCTCCACCACATCCCCCGGCTTCAACATGCGCGGGTTGCGCCCGTGGGTCCGCAGCGCGGCGCCCAGCCGCGCGGTGGGACCGGGCAACAGCGCCGCCAGCCTCCGCTTCCACGCGGGCACCGTGAAGGCCACGCCCGACGGCGTCCCGGTGAGCACCACGTCTCCCTTCTCCAGCACGCCCGAGGACGTCGCGCGCGCCGCCCGCAGCAGCAGCTCGCGCGGCGGCTCGATGAGGTCCAGGGTCCGGCCCTGCTGCCGCTGCTCTCCATTCACCGTGAGGCGGAGCGTCACGTCCAGACAGGCTCCGCCCTGCGGCGTCTCCGGCACCCAGAGCGTGGGCCCCGCGACGAGGAACCCCGGGAAGCTCTTCGCCGCGCCCCAGAACGCCATCCGGTCCGCCCGGCCTTCGCCCAGCACCTGCACCGTGCGCGCCGTGACGTCATTCGCCAGGAAGTACCCCACCGGCGGCGCGAAGCCGGGCCGCGCCAGGTCCTCCGCGCGCGCATGCTCCAGCAGGAGCAAGCCCAGCTCCACCTCGTAATCCAGCAGCGCCGGCAGGCTCGAGAACCGCGACGCCACCACCGCGGCGAATCCCGGGTCCAGCTGCTCCACCGCCTCCATCATCATCTCGCGCGAGGGGCTCACCACGGTGTCCCCGCGCAGCAGCGACGCCGCGGCCTTCGCGAACACCGCCGGCCCGTCCGCCTCGCCGCTCCCTGTCTCGTTGATGTGCGCCGCGTACGTGAGGCCCAGTGCATGCACCCGCTTCGGCGCCAGCTCCAGTGGCCGCGTCTGGCCAGGAGTCCGCGCCGGATCCAACGCGCGCATGGTGGCGGGCACGGCCCGTGAGCTCTTGAGGAACATCATGCTCCCTCCATCGCCGTCTGGGACATCTCCTCCAGCCGACCCACCGAAGTCCCGTCCCATCCGATGTAGCGCACCCCCGCCAGCGGCTCCGGCGCATGGAACTCCAGCGCGCCCACGGCGGAGGTGAGCTTCCCGTCCGGCCTCCACGCGGCGAAGGGGTGGGGGCGGGTGAACAGCTCCACCTCGCACGTGGCCACGTCGCTCTGCGCCACGTGCACGTCCCAGCCCGTCGGATCCCGATACACGTACCCCACCAGCGTCCGAGGGTCGCACCACGCGCGGCCCTTCATGGACGTGGTGAGCGTCGACGCGTGGAACAGCAGCTCGCCCGCGCGAGGTACCTCCATCTTCGAGAACAGCAGCCCGGGCACCTCGTGGAACGTGTGCTGCCGGCCCGCGGTGCGCAGGTAGATGGGCGTGAGCCGCGGGCTCGCGGCGCCGCGCCGGGACAGCACGGACAGCGCCTCCAGGCTCGCCTTCGGGTCCTCGCGGAACACCGGGACGTAGAGCCACGTCAGCTCCTCCAGGCGCCGGTGCCCCCAGAGGTGCTTCTGCAGCCCCGGCGCGCCACGGACGTCGTACCGCCGGCCATCCACCGTGACGGTACCGCTGAAGGTGACGTCGTCCACCGCATGGGCCACGTGCGTGGTGAGCGGCAGCAGGTCCGCGCCCCGGGGCGCGCGGCGGACGGCGTCGGTGGCCTCCGGCGAGAAGCGCAAGTCCCAGTCGATGGAGTGCCCACCCGAGGCCACCCGCCCATGGCACCGTCCCGGCGCCAGCTCCGAGTCACCGATGCGGATGCTGAACCGCCCCGGTGTCCCCGCGCTGAACTCGGAGATGGGGTGGAGGGACTTCAGCGCCACCGCGGGCGTGGGCGAGCCACAGTCGAAGGCCGCGGCCCACACCGTGGCGCGAGGCTCCCCGGGGGCGCCCGGAGCCGGAGTGAACAGCGTGTACCGCAGCCACCACGCGCGCTCGCCATCCAGGTCGAGCACCACCAGGAACCAGATTTCGAAGAACCCCGGCTGACCCTTCCAGCGCGGCAGATTCACCCGCTCGCTCGACGGCATGGCCTTCCCCCCGGACGGCGACGGAGCCGTCAGGGGACGAACGCTCGCAGAGCCGGGGTGTTCCCGGCAAGCCGCGTCAGCCCTCCGCGTCGCTCCAGACGATGCGGTATGTGACGCTTTCCTCGTCGAACTGGCTCACCTCCACCGTGGTGGCGGGAGCCCCCGCGGCGCGGCCCATGGCCAGCATCACGCCCTGCTTGAAGTAGCGCAGCTTGCCGGGCTCGTTGAGCCACACCTCGGCCTCGTTCGGGCCGCGCTCGGTGATGCGCACCTCGGTGTAGTTGTTGCTCGTCCGGAAGCCGTGCTGCGCCTTCCACAGCATCCGCCACGGGCCCAAGAGCTTCATCACGCCCATCAACGCGCGGCCCATCAGCGTGTCGCGGTAGCCGTCAATCATCCGCTCGCCGAGCAGCCGCCACGCCACCTCGTCGGACTCGTTCGGGTGCAGCGCCTTCGCCGTCACCGTCACGCAGCGGATCCACGTCTCCAGCGGGTAGGCCGGAAGCAGCGGCCGGTCGAGGTCCAGGCCCTCGGTCCGCAGCCGCTCCTTGAGCAGGGGAGACACCTTCCCGGTGAGACCCCTGACGAACAAGCCCTCCACGATTGGGGGGAAGACGAGTCGCTCGGCCATGAGGGCCATTCCAGCCCGGCCGCTACCGCTCGGGTCAAGCCTCTCGGACGAATTCCTTCGTTGCGCGAACATCGCCATCGCTCCCGGGTTCATCGGCGTCCGGCACCTACCACAACCGCCAGCGCCGATGTGGGGAGTCGAAGGCCTACCTGCGTGGGGAGGGGCAGCGACCGTCGGGCCGGAGGGGCAGGGCCCACAGCCTCCTGACGCCGGTGCCATCCTCCGCGGTGAAGAAGGCATCCCAGCCAGAGCGCACGAAGCTCCTCGGGTATGAGCCATTCGGTCCGGTCACCAGCTCCTCCAGGGGCACCGTGCCTCCGGGCGTGCCGTTGCTCATCCACGGCTCCAGGCCACGCTCCAGGGTCTCCGCGCGGAAGAACAGGTTCCCCTGGAGCACCGTCAGCTCGGAGGGCCACGCGCCGCGCGGACCGTGCTCCAGCTCCTTGAAGAGCTGCGTCCCCGCCTCGGTGCCATCGCTCACCCACAGCTCGTTTCCGTGGACTCCGTCGTCCGCGGAGAAGAAGAGCCGGCGCCCGAGCACCGTCAGGCTCGCGGGCTCGGAGCCCTCCGCGCCGGAGCGCACGTCCTTCACGCGCCGCGTTCCCTTCGCGGTGCCATCGCTGCGCCACAACTCCAGGTCCATGCCGTCAGGGGCCCTGGTGGCCGTGAAGTACAGCTTGCCACCCATGGAGACCCTCTCGCCCACGTGGGTGACGTCCGCCACCTTCGCCGGGGGACCGCCGCTCGTCACCATCAGCTCGAGCGAGTGTCCATGCAGGTCTCCGATGATGAAGAACACGCGCGAGCCCACCGCCGTCGGAGCCCCGAGGATGGAGCCCTCGCTCGGCACGCGCAGCAGCTCGGTGACGGTGCCGGACACCGGGTCCAGGCGCATCAGCGCCGTGAAGATGGCCTGGAAGTGGGCGATGAAATAGAGCGAGCCATCCCCGGACCGGGTCAGCAGGTCTGGCTCGGCGCCTTCGGGGCCGGGATCGAGGTCCGCGACGAGCACCGTCCCTTCGGCGGTGCCGTCCGTCACCCGCAGCTCGCGCCCGTGGTTCTCGTCTCCGGCCGTGAAGTAGAGGCGACCCTGGTGCTCGAAGAGGGAGCGGGGAAAGGAGCCATTGGGCCCGGGCCAGAGGTCCACCACCATCTTCGTGCCGGCCGCGGTGCCGTCGCTCACCCAGAGCTCGCGGCCATGGTCCTCGTCCTCGGCGGCGAAGAAGACGCGGTTGCCCACGCGGGTGAACTGCGTGGGCGCCATGCCCGTGGGCGGAGTGGGGAAGTCACGGACCTTGAATGTGCCCTCGCCCTGGGTGCCGCTGCTCGCCCACAAAGCGCCTCCCGCGTCGTCCGTGCCGGTGAAGAAGAAGAGGAGGTCACCGCCATGCACCAGGTCCCTGGACTCCGGGTCCACGTTCGGAAGCGCGGGCCCCAGCGGGACGGCCTTCGTGCCACAGGGCTTCCAGGGCGTGGAGGCTCCCGCTGCGGCCTCGTTCTCCACGGTGGAGCCGCCCGGGGCGGCCTCGCCACGGCCCGCCATCAGCGCCAGCACCACGCAGAGAGAACGCCAGCACCTCATCGAGAACCTCCTCGCACGGAAGGGAACCGGCGGAATCTGGCCGTCCTGGACCGCGCGCCTACCCGTGCGCCGGGGCGATGGGCGCCGCCGCGGAGTGACAGTCACCGGGCCCATGACGGGACGGTCGTGAGGTCCGGAGATGACACGACCTCATCCGTGAGGACTGATTGGCACGGGTGGGGTGGCTCCTAAGTTCCTAGCCTCCCCAAGGCAGCACCCCCGGAGGCAGCAATGTCCTGGAGCTTCCCCATTCCCCGCTCGCGAGGGCTCGTCGCGTGGCTCGTCGCGGGCCTCGTCCTGGCCGGACCCGCCGGAGCGCAGACCGCGCCGTCGGACATCGGGACATGGTCCGGTCTGATGACCTGGCCCATGTCGGCCACGCACGCGCACCTGCAACCGGATGGGAAGGTGTGGTTCTTCGGTGAGTTCGCCGAGGGCGACCTGCCGCCGCGCCGGTGGGACCCGGCGACCAACGCCATCACCACGCTCCCGTTCCCCGGCTACAACGTCTTCTGCGCGGGCCATTCGTACCTCGCGGACGGGAAGTTGCTGGTGACGGGGGGACACATCGAGAGCCACGTGGGGCTGGCGGACGCGAGCCTGTTCGATGCGGCCACGTCGTCGTGGACGCGCCTGCCGGACATGAATGACGGGCGCTGGTACCCGACCAACACGACGCTCGCGAACGGGGACGTGATGGTGCTCTCCGGAGAGATTGCCGACTCCGGCGACATCAATGAGATTCCGCAGCGCTACCTGGCGGCCTCGCGGACGTGGCGGACCATGACGACGGCGCGGCTGAAGATGCCGTACTACCCGCGGATGTTCCTGGCGCCGGATGGCCGGCTCTTCTTCGCGGGGCCGTCGCGAGGCACCCGGTGGATGACGACGTCGGGCACGGGCTCGTGGGCCTCGGGGCCGTCTAGCAACTTCGGCACGCGGAGCTACGGGCCGGCGGTGATTCTCGACGGCCGCGTGTACCTGGTGGGCGGAGGCGACCCGCCGACGGCCACGGTGGAGATGATCGACCTGAACGCGTCCTCGCCCACGTGGAGGTACGTGGCGCCCATGTCCACGGCGCGGCGCCAGCACAACGCGACGATTCTTCCGGACGGCCGGGTGCTCGTCACGGGAGGCAGTCGCGGGAGTGGCTTCGACAACTCGGGCAGCCCCGTGCGCCACGCGGAGGTGTACGACCCGGCCACCAACCGGTGGACCCGGCTGGCGAGCAACACCGTGTACCGGGGCTATCACGCCACGACGCTGCTGCTGCCGGACGGGCGGGTGATGAGCGCGGGAGGACGGAGGGTGCGCACGGCGGAGGTGTACTCGCCGCCGTACCTCTTCAAGGGAGCGCGGCCGGTGGTCAGCTCGGCGCCGGGCACGGTGACGCCCGGGACGAGTTTCACCGTGTCCACGCCAGACCCGGCGAGCATCACCCGCGTGTCGCTCATCGCGCTCGGATCGGTCACGCACGCGTTCGACCAGAACCAGCGGCTGGTGACGCTGGACTTCACGCGAGGCAGCGGAAGCCTCACCGTCGCCGCGCCGCGGAACAACAACCTGGCGCCCCCGGGGTACTACCAGCTCTTCCTGGTGAACGAGGCGGGGGTGCCCTCGGTGGGGAGGATGGTGCGCATTGCTGTCTCGTCGAGTGGGCTCACGAGCGAGTGAGCGGGAGCGCCGCATCTGCTCACGGAGGACTCATGGGCGGACCGGCTGTGCGCTCGCAAGGACCCGGCGCGCTCCCTCCGTATCCAGGAACGTGCCGCCGAGCATTTCGGCGACAGCATGGGGTGGCAGTGCATCCTGGAACTTGCTCAGCCGGTAGGGCGGAATCCGCGCGGCCATGGCCTGGAGGCGTCCGGGAGCGGACCAGAACGCCTCACGCGCCCCCTCAGCCAGCCCACGTGCCACCGCATCGTGAGACGCGCCCGCTCCGCTGATCCGCACGAAGAAATTGTCCGGAACGACCTTCCACCCGTGCGCGAGCTCCAGCGCGTACTTCAGGGTGTGATTGATGCGCCCGCCCGCGAAGTTCCACCAGAGCGCGTTCCCGTCCGAATCGAGCTGAACCGCGGGCCCCACGCGGCGCAGGAGCGGGCCAAGGTCCTCGCGCAAGGCCCGCAGCGCTCCGGCGGCTGCTTCGTCCAGGTACGCAAGGGACGTGTCTCCCTCCAGGATGTTCCTGATGCGCTGGCACACCTCGTAGCCGAGGAATCGCGGCATGAAGCCTCCCCAGGTTGGCTTCCTACCTGCGGGAGCGGCGCGGACATGCACCTCCCGGCTCGCGTGGATGAGCCGCTCCACCACCCAGGCGCGTCCCGCGAGCAGGAAGGAGCTCATGCCCTCCACCAGCCGCTCGACGAAGGCGGGCTCGATGGAACCGAGCTCCTGGGCACCCGCCATCACCCGGTACATGACGGGGCTCGTGAAGACCGCGTACAGCTCGCTGAAGTTCTTCCTGCCGAAGAGCCGCTCGGCCCGTTCTCCCAGGGAGAGCTTGCCGCCGGACTCGAAGAGGAACTCCGTCGCGACGAGGTGCCGGACGAGCGCCTCGAACTCGCCGGCGGAGATGCCCTGGAAGTCCGGCACTCGAGAGAGCTGCGCCCAGGCATCCACGGGAGAGATGGCTCCGAACTGGAGCGAGAGAGCCATCAGCTGCTGCACGAGCACGGCCCAGCAGCGCGACTGCATGGGGACGGCTTCCACCCAGCCGGCTCGGGCCTGTTCGATGAGCGCGATGGCGACCAGCAGCGAGTCCGTGTCCTCGCAAAGGAACGCCATGTTCGCCACCTGGCCCGCGCGGCGTCCCGTCCGGCCGATTCGCTGGAGGAAGGAGGACACGGTGGAGGGCGCGTTCGCCTGCAGCACGGCGTCCAGGTCCCCCACGTCGATACCCAGCTCGAGCGTGGACGTACACACGATGCAGGCGTCCTGGCCGTGGTGGAACCGTTCCTCCGCGAGCTTCCGCTCCTCCAGCGAGACCGAGCTGTGGTGCACGAAGACGTCCGTGCCCTGACCTCGCATCCGCTCCGCCACCGCCTCGGTGAGCGCGCGCGTCTGGCAGAAGAAGAGGCTCTTCCTGCCGCGGCCCAGCGAGGCACCTGCCCGCGCGATGTCCGAGACGGTCCCCGGCAGTGACACCGAGAGCTTCCGCTGCGCCGGCTGCCGGGGCGGGTCCACCACCGTGCCCTGGCGACGCGAGGAGCCTTTCAGCCACGCCAGGATGTCCTCCGGGTTGCCCACGGTGGCGGACAGGCCCACGCGCTGGACGTCTCCGCCCCCCAGCGCCGCCAGCCGCTCGATGACGGACATCAGGTGCGCCCCCCGGTCCGTTCCGGCGAGCGCATGGACCTCGTCCACGACGACGTGCCGGAGCTGGGAGAACAGCGACTGCACGGGCACTCGCGGCGAGATGAGCATCACCTCCAGCGACTCCGGGGTGGTCATCAGCAGCTCGCAGGGCTCCTTGATGAAGGCGCGCTTCGCGCCGTCCGGAGTGTCCCCGTGCCAGACGAAGCGGCGGAGCCCCACCATCTCGGTGTAGATGCCAAGCCTCTCCTCCTGGTTGTTGAGCAGGGCCTTGATGGGCGCCACATACAGCGCGCCGACTCCCGCGACAGGCCGCTCCATCAGGTCCGCGAGGATGGGGAAGAGGGCGGCCTCCGTCTTGCCCCCCGCCGTGGGGGCGAGGACGACCGCGTTACTCCCGTCGAGCAGCTCCCGCGCCGTCAGCTCCTGGACGGGCCTGAGCCCGGTGAAGCCGAGCCGGCTGACGATGGCTTCCTGCATTCGGGGAGGGAACCGGGAGAAGACGCTCATGGGTTCCTCAGAAGTTCACGACCTCGTAGCCCTGGTCATCTCCCGGCTCCGGCGGGTACTCGGGCCTGCCCTCGCGGAGGCTCGCCTCGGTGTGCGTGAGCGCCGGCTCGATGGGCGGCTTGCCTGGTGCTGGCTGGAAGTCCGGCTCCTGCTCGACGATGTCGAACACGCTCACCAGCCGCCGAAGGAATTGCCGCGGCACCACGCCCACGTCGGCGCGCAGGCCCTCGGAGACCTCCCGCACCAGCGAGTCCATGTAGTCCGGGCTGACGGTGGCCTCGAAGCGCGCGCGGTCGGTGGTCGGGTACATGGAGCGGAGCTTCATCCCGACCTCCTTGAGCCGCTTCTGGTCGAAGGGCTTGAGCGCGAGCTGCGGCTGCTTGAGCGGCGCGAAGCCGTCCACCTGGGTGAACGCGATGCGGTCGTTCAGCGGCTGAAGGCCCTTCACGCCCCGGTTCGTGTCGAAGAAGTCGGGGGTGCCCGTGAAGACCCACAGCAGTCCGTGGAAGCCGCCCGCGGCATCGAGAATCTGCCGCATGCCATTCAGGGACTTCTGCCGCACGTCCGCCTTCATCCGGAGGATGGTCTCCGCCTCGTCGATGACGATGACGAGCCCCGCGTACCCGGCGCCCTTCACGATGGCGAGGATGCCTCGGAGGTACGCGAGCGCGTCGGTACTCTGGATTTCTCCCTTGATGCCCGCCAGCTTCCGGGCGCTCGACGCGACGTTCTCACTGCCGGACAGCCAGGAGAGCAGGGCGGATGCGTCCGCGAGCTGCCCCTTCTGCTTCAGCTCGAAGATGGTCCGCACCACGCGCACGAAGTCCGGGGGGACCTCGTTCCGCGTCCGGGCGACCAGCTCCTCGTCCAGCTTCGCCAGCACCGCGGCATCGAAGCCGGGCGCGTCCGGGTCCTTCCCGAGGGCGATGAGCGACTCCTCCACGCTGGCGACCCAGCGGTCGAGGATGTCCGCCAGCGCGCCGAGCGGGCAGGCGCTCGTGCTGAGGTTGCCCACCACCTTCCGGTACACGTCGTCGAAGCGGTGGAAGTGGAGGTCATTGTCGGAGACGACGACGAAGCTCGTCGCGAAGCCCCGCTGCTGGGCGTCCGCCGCAGTCAGCCGGGCGAGGAACGTCTTCCCGCAGCCGTAGCCCCCCCGGAGGAACTTGACGGCGCCCTCGCCGCTCCGGGTGAGCTCCAGCATCCGGTGGAGCTCGCCGCGCTCGCGCTCGATGCCCACGGCGAAGGTCTCGAGCCCTCGCTCGGGGACGGTGCCTCCTCGGAGGCACTGGAAGACGTGGTCGGTGTCTCGCTGGCTCAGGGGCATGGTTCGCTCACTCTCGGGAGACGGGCGTATCCGGGGCCATGTTGTCCTCGAAGAGGACCTGGAAGTCACCCTGGAATGACGGGTTGCAGGAGTCCCGCGCGGTCCAAGAGGTTGAACACCCGTCTTCCCAGTTCTACGTGCGCGGAGTTGCTCGCGGTGAGGCGTTCCGGGGTGAGGACCACCAGCGTTCCCAGGTCTTCCACGGGTGCAATCCACACGGGCGCGGGGAGCGGTGGTACCGGCCCCCTCTGCCGGGACACGTACATCACCCAGCCCACGTCGTCGCGCGTATCCCCGGCCTCGGAGAGCAGGTCCCGGTGGTCGCATGACGTCGCCACGGCCCAGTCCGGCTCCCAGGCCACGGCCATGCTGCGCACCACCTGCGTGAGCACTGGCACGCTGAGCACGCGCTCCGCGTTCAGTCCTTGGTGAGGCAGGTCCAATACACAAGAGTTCCGGCTCGCCCCACAGTAGTCACCGCATTTGATACGCAGGACCGCGCAGTCTCCGGAGGGGCCCCCATTATCTGTTGAAATGCGGAAGCCGAGATCCTCGAAAACAGGCCCTCCTTTCTCGCGGTTGCCGCCACGCCGAAACAACTCGGTGAGAATGGGCGGGTCGGGCGGCATGAGCGGATGTTTGCGCGCGTCCTTCCGGGATTTGGCGGGCTTGTACCACTGCGCCAGGAACGGGTCCGCCGAGGCCAGGAGGGTGAGGAAGTGCGCCGTGCGCCGGGCGCACTCCTCGGCGGACTCCTTGCGGGGCCCCCAATAGGCACCCGCGTAGTAGTTCTCAGGAAAAGGCTTGTCGCTCACGCGGTGGTCTCCCTACCTGGCCGGGGTGTGGACGACCTTGATTGCCCCCAGCCTGGCTCCTCTCAAGAGCTTCTCAATCGCCTCCGCCGCTTCGGCTTCGGCTACGTGCCATTCGATGCGGATGCCGGTCCCCTTGACCTTCTTGAGCTGGCGCTCCGCTTGCTCAAGGAGCCCCACGGCTCCCGAATGCCGGAACCACTCTTGAGGTTCCAGGTCCTCGAAGAACTTCGCATAGCCGGGGCCCTTGGCCTCCAGTAGCACGCCGTCCTTGAAGCCGTCGAACTTCACTCCGCCTTCCTTCGCGCTCATGCCACCCACCCAATAGGCCTCATCGGCGGAGTGCCCCGTAATCTGCTCCTGGTAGCGCCGGGAGCGGGGCTTCATGGTCTCCCTGGCCGGTCCCCATCTGCCGGGGCCGCCCGAGGGCGCGGCGCCCTGGGTCGCCGTGCTGGCGCGCTGGAGGATGATGGCCGCCCCGGGCCCGCCTCCCAGCACCGTCGCCGTGCGGCCCACCGGCACCGCGACGCGCTCCATGACCAGGGCGCCTTGCGCGGTGAGTGACAGCGCGGGCACGGTGGCCTCCGCGCCCGCCAGCGCGCCCGTCAGCGTGCGCGTGGTGTTGGAAGCCGCGCCCCAGGTGGCTATCAAGTTGGTGAGCAGCCGGGAGACTTCCTGAATCTGCTCCCCGCGCGTCATGTAGCCGAAGCGCTCCAGGTACTCGGGCGAGGAGGCCACCAGGGCGGCCAGTCCCGAGGGCAGCTGCTCCAGCGCGGCCAGCGTGTCACCCGGGGGCGTGGTGAGCAGTTGGCCCACGGCCACCGCCAGCCCCACGAAAGCCTCCTCGGCCCCGTCCAACGCGCGGCTGATGACGTCCCCATCGTCATGGACGTTGGCCAGGAGGTGCCCGTCCGCCTCGCGCAACCGCGCGTCCAGCAGGCGGAAGGCGCCACCCCGGCCCGAGTAGAAGCGGCCCAGCTCGAAGGGGCCCGCGCCCAGCGTGCCGTCCCGCCACTGTACCGGGCCCACGCGCTGCTGGGTGCGTCCGCTGCGCGTCCACGCCAGGCAGCCGTCCGGGCGCAGCACGGCCACGTCCGAGAAGCGCTCCACCCGGCGCAGGAGCACCTCTCGCGGCACCGCGCCGCCCGCCAGCACCTCGCGCAACAGGTGACTCACGGCCATGCGAGGCGGGAAGGTGCCCAGCGTCACGGGCCGCTCTCCCAGGAGGGTGAGCAGCCGCGCGGCCTCCGTGGGCGTCAGCGCCGCGTCCTCCGAGGGCAAGACGTCCGCGTTCTCCAGGCCCGCGCGCACCAATAGCGCCCCGAATGCGTCCACCTCCAGCGGGCCTGGCGCCACGGCGCGCTCCGGCGGACTCAAGGTGAGCACCCTGCCGGCGGGCAGCCGCACGAGCCTGCGGTGGCGGGTGCGCGCCCGGGTTTCCCCTTCCGTGCTGGCGGCGGAGAGCGCCGCGGGCGGGCGG
>NZ_JABBJJ010000126.1 GCF_012933655.1 Pyxidicoccus fallax
GTTGTGGGGCGCAGGACACCCGCCGGACCCGGGACGTTGAGTACCGGGCGGCCTGGACGGGGGGGAGGGGAGCGTCACCCGCCCAGGGGCCGGCCATGGCCTGGACGTCAGGAGGGGCCGCGCGGGAGTAGCCACGCGCGTTGCGACCGACCTATACATTCCCCATGGGACGCATTTTCGAGACTCGCAAGGCCACGATGATGGCCCGCTGGAACAAGATGGCGAAGGTGTTCACGCGCATCAGCAAGGACATCGCCATCGCCGTGAAGGCCGGAGGGCCGAACCCGGATTCGAACTCCACGCTGCGCCGGGTGCTCCAGAACGCTCGCGCGGCGAACATGCCGAAGGACAAGGTCGAGGCCGCCATCAAGCGCGCCAGCGGCCAGTCCGGCGCCGACTACGAAATCGTGCTCTACGAGGGCTACGCCCCGCACGGCATCGCGCTGATGGTGGAGACCGCCACCGACAACGTCGTGCGCACCGTGGCCAACGTGCGCATGCACTTCAACAAGTACAGTGGGAACCTGGGCACCACCGGCAGCGTGGCCTTCATGTTCCAGCGCATGGGCGTCTTCCGCCTCAACCCCGAGGGCCTGAATCAGGACGAGCTGGAGCTGGAGCTCATCGACCACGGCCTCCAGGAGATGGGCGAGGGCACCGGCGAGAAGGGCGAGAAGCAGCTCATCATCCGCTGCGCCTTCGCCGACTTCGGCCAGATGCAGTCCGCCATCGAGGCCAAGGGCCTGTCCCCCATCTCCTCGGAGTCCGAGTACGTGGCGCAGAACCTCATCGAGCTGCCCGAGGACAAGGCCAACGAGGTGCTGGAGCTGGTGGACTCGCTGGAGCAGGACGACGACGTCCAGCGCGTCTTCCACAACCTGGGCTGATGAGCCCTCCAGGGGCGGCCGCCATGCGTCACGGCCGCCCCGTGCTTCACCCCGTCACTTCGTGAAGGTGATGGGGCCGTTGGACTGGACGCTGTTGCCCGCGCCGTCCACCGCCCGCACCCGCCAGGTGTGGCTGCCCGCGTTCAGCCCGGTGATGGAGAGCTGCTCGGTGCCCACGCCGTACACCTCGAACTCCCACAGCGAGTAGCCGTAGCCCGTCGCGCGCTGCACGCCGCGCATGCGCACGAAGCGCCCCACGCCGCTCAGGTTGGTGAGGTCGTCCACGCCGCCGTCGCCGGCCGTCTGCGTGGACAGCGACCGCCAATTGGTGGCGCCGTCGACCGACGTCTCCACGACGTACTGCCGGCCGTACGCGGCCTCCCAGCTCAGCCGCACGCGCTTGATGGAGTAGACGTCGCCGAGGTCCACGGTGATGGACTCGGTGTCCGGGCTGGCCGTGTCGTTGCGGCTGGACCAGCGCGTGGTGGGGTTGCCGTCCACCGCGTCGTTGGCGCTGCCGAACTCGTTGGAGGAGGCCACCACGTTGCGCCCCAGCGCGAGGTTCGTCGTCGTGCCCACGTACGCGCGCGGCGTGGCCGTGGGCGTGCGGTCCGTGCCATCCACGTTGAGTACGTACCGCGAGACGCCCGCGCCCACGTCGGTGGTCTGCTCCCAGACGAACGTCGTCACCGCCCCCGGCACCGCCGAGCCCTGCGCGGGCAGCAGCGCCGCGAAGGCCGCGGGCGGCGTGGTGTCATTCATGGTGAAGGTGGCCGTGGCCGACTGGGTGACGCCGCCGGCCCAGTTGTAGGCCTTCACGTACCAGGTGTGCGCGCCGTTGCCGATGCTGACGCTGGTGAGCGAGGCGGACGGGGTGCGCGTCGTGGCCACCGGGAAGGGGCTGCCGTCGAGGAAGACCTCGTAGCGGTGGATGCCCGTCTGCGGGTCGCTGCTCGCCGTCCAGGTGAAGGTGGGCTTCGTCGAAATCGTGGAGCCCGTGGCCGGCGTCTGCAGCGTGAAGGCCGTGGGCGGCGTGGCGTCCACGAGGCCGAAGCCCTGGATGCCCGCGCCGTACTGGAAGAGCGGGTTGCCGTAGATGGGCTGGATGGGCGCGCCCTGGGCAATCTTCTGCCGAATCTCCGCGCGCTGGGCGGCGGTGGCGCCCAGGTCGAAGGGCAGGTCCCACTGCTCGAGCTGGTTGTTCTCCACGTCAGTGCCAATCTGGTCCAGCGAGCGCGGCAACTGCCAGGGGAGCTGGCCGCGCGGGAAGACGTCGCCGAAGAGGACGTCCGCCACGGCCGGGCCACCCGAGTCACCGGGCCGGTACGCCACCAACAGCGCGTTGGTCTGCGGGACGACGTTGGTGAGGATGTACGGGCGCGGGAGGATGAGCACCGTCGTCACCGGGATGTTGCGCGCCTTGAAGCCGGTGATGAGGCCGTACTGGTCTCCCCACTTGGCGTCGTGCGCGGGGCCGATGGGGTCGCCCGGCAGGTAGGGCTTCTCCTTGTCCCACTCGGTGCCGTGGGTGAAGTAGCTCTCGCCCACCACGACGACGGCCGCGTTCGGCGTCACGCCCGCGGGCGCGGCGTCCTTGTAGACGGTGATGCCGGCCTGCTCGGCGCGCTGCTTGATGGCCTGGTAGATGGTGAGGTCGCCGAACTCGGTGCCGTGGAAGTCCGAGCGCCACGTCACCATGCAGGACGGGTCGTCCGCGCGCGGGCCGGCGACGACGAGCGTGGAGCCGGCGGGCAGTCGCAGCGGCAGCGCGCCGTCGTTCTTCAGGAGCGTCATCGCGTTCTGCGCGGCACGGCGCACCAGCGCCTTGTGGCTGGCGGTGTGCCACTCGGAGGTGCCGGCCGGGCCCCGGCGGTACGGGTCCTCGAAGACGCCGAGGCGGAACTTGAGGTCGAGGATGCGGCGCACGGCCGCGTCGATGCGGGCCACGCTGACCTCGCTCTCGAAGCTGCCCATCTGCGTCGGGGTGGCGCCGCCCATGACGTCCGAGCCCGCGTTGGCCGAGCGCGACCACGCGCCCGACGGCAGCCAGTCCGAGCAGATGACGCCGGTGTAGCCGAGCTTCTGGCGGAGGTAGTTGAGGATGCCCGGGTTGTCACCGGCGCCGTAGCCCTCCGGCCCGAGCAGCCAGCTGCCCGCGTAGCCGGGCATGATGCCGCTGGTGCCCGCCTCGATGGCCGCGTGCCACGGACGCATGTGGTAGTGGATGGTGGTGCCGTCGTAGGTGATGCCGGCCTCGCCGCCCGCGCCCTGGCCCGGCCAGTGCTTCGTCGTCACCCAGAGGGAGTGCGGGTTGACTTCGGGGCCGCCCTGCAGGCCCGCGATGAGCGCGCGCGCCATGCCGGCCGCCAGGTCCGCGTCCTCGCCGCCGCCCTCCTGGATGCGCGGGTAGAGCACCTTCGTGCCCACCTCGGCCAGCGGCGACAACGTGCCGCGGCTGCCCACGGCGAGCTGCTCGCGGCGCTGCATGTCACCCAGCTCGTAGACGGTGTCGAGGTCTCGCGAGGCGGCGAGCGCCGGCTGCGTGGGCCAGCTCGTCTTGTAGCCGTGGATGGTGTCGCCCGCGTCGACGTGCGGGATGCCCAGGCGCGTGAGCGCGGAGGCGCGCTGGAAGCTGACGATGTCCTGTGGGCTCAGGGGGCCCATGGTGAAGCCGGCCTCGGGCACCGTCTTCGCGTCGAAGAACATCTGCAGCGCCTTCTCGTGCAGCGTCATGCGCGACATCAGGTCGTTGACGCGAGTGGTGATGGGGTTGTGCCAGTCCTCGTAGGGCTCAATCGTCCCGTTCTTGTTGAGGTCGCGGATGCCGTTGATGAGCGCGACGCCGTCATCCGCGGTCTCCACCACCGGCAGGTAGACGGAGAAGGTGCGCAGGTCGGAGCGGCTGGTGTTGCCGCTCGGGAAGGTGGCGACGACGTACCACTTGTACGTCCAGCGGTCCGGCAGGTCCTGGTCCAGCGTCCACGAGGTGCCCGACGTGGTGGCCATCAGCGTGTAGCGGTCCAGCAGGCCGCCGGGCGCCATCCAGTCGTAGTCGTCGCGGCTGACGTTCAGGTAGACGCGGTAGTTCGTCGCGCCCGTGACGGCCGCCCACTGGAGCGTGGGCCGGCGGGTGTTCGTAATCATCGCGCCGTTGGCGGGCGCGGAGACGGCGAAGGCTCCGGCCACGGGCGGCGGCGCGGGCGCCACGTACGGGTCGGGGATGATGGTGCGGTCGCGCCCATCGGGGCTGGTGCCGGTGGAGAAGATCTCCACCTTCCACTCGGCGCCCTCCACCGCGAGCGTGGAGACGCTCTGCGCGCGCAGCACGGTGCCGGCGTGCGTGGTGACGACCAGCCGGATGTCGGTGTTCGGCGCCGTGGGCGAGAACTGGTTCTTCGACATCGTGACGGTGGTGTTGGGCGGGAAGGTCAGCTCGTAGGTGAAGGGCCCGGGCGGGTTGCGCACGGACGGCGTGGTGCTGCCCTCCTCGGGCGTGGGGGTGATGCTGATGGGGGCGGGCGAGACGTTGATCTTCGCGTACGCCAGCTCGGGGAACATCAGCTTGATTTTCTGGTTCGTGGTCTGCGGGGGCGGGTCGGTCGGGTTGCCGCCGCCGGGGGCGTACACCTCGAAGGACCAGAGCGAGTAGCCGTAGCCGGTGCCGCGCTGGATGCCGCGCATGCGCACGTAGCGGGCGCTGCCGGACACGGTGATGCTCCGTCGGCCCGGGGCGCCATCGGTGATGGTGGGCGCGAGCGCCGTCCAGGTGGCGTCGTCGTTGGAGCCCTCGATGACGTACTGCTTGCCGTACGCGCCCTCCCAGTTCAGCGACACGCTGCCGAGCTGCTGGACACTGCCGAGGTCCACGCGAATCCACTGCGCGTCGGACAGCGCGTCGGAGGACCAGCGCGTGGTGACGTCCCCGTCCACCGCGTAGCCCGGCGCGAGGTGCGCGGCGTTGGCCTCCACGCTGGACGCCGTGGCGGTCCGGCCCTTCGCGAGGTCTCCCGTGGGCGGGGGCGCCGTGCCGCCGTAGATGGCGAACTCCCACAGCGAGTAGCCATAGGCGGGCGCTCCGCGCTCCGTGCCGAGGATGCGGACGTAGCGGCCCGTGCCGCTCACCGTCAGGTCATCCGTGCCGCCGTCGCCGTTGGTGACGGTGCGGATGTCCTGCCAGGTCGCCGCGTCGTTGGACGTCTGGATGATGTAGCCCTTGCCGTATGCCGCCTCCCAGGTGAGCACCACGCGGGCGATGGACGTGCTCTGGCCGAGGTCGACATGAATCCACTCGTTCGGGCCGAAGGCGCTGGCCCAGCGCGTGCCCGGGTCGCCGTCCACGGCGTACTGGCCGGACATCCCGGGGCCGCCTCCCTCCACCGACGACGTCACCGTCGGCCGGCCGAGGGCGAGGTTCACCGTCCCGATTTGCGCCCGCGCGGAGGGAGAGAACAGCGACACCGCCACCACCGCCAGGAACGCGCACACCCGGGCCAGCCATGACCCGAGCGCGTGCGCTCCAGGCACACGAAGAATCGGTACACGCATGGGAAAAGCGGACCGCTGGAGGAAGTGGGAGAGGGGAACTGCCGCTGACTACCGAGGGGAGGCTGCGCCCGAGCGGTCCTTTCCTTTCTGTCCGTGATTCTAATCGTTCGGACAGTGAAGAAAGTCAAACCGAGACGAGATAACGCGGTCAGCCGTGATTTCCGAGTCAACCTGGAACACGCAGGTGACACAGCACGGCTGCACTTGTACCGGGCTGCTATTGAACTCGGGTTGTGGAAGCCCGGGACAGGGTGCGCGCGTCCCGGGCCTCATGAGGCTTCAGGCGCTGACGCCCACGCCCACCGGGCAGCTGACGCCCGTGCCGCCCAGGCCGCAGTAGCCGCCCGGGTTCTTCTCCAGGTACTGCTGGTGGTAGTCCTCGGCGTAATAGAAGGCCGGCGCCGGGAGGATTTCCGTGGTGATGTCGCCGTAGCCCTTCGCCTTCAGCGCGCGCTGGTACGCGTCGCGGCTGGCCTCGGCGGCGCGCTTCTGCGCCTCGCTCGTGTAGTAGATGCCGGAGCGGTACTGCGTGCCCACGTCGTTGCCCTGGCGCATGCCCTGTGTCGGGTCGTGGCTCTCCCAGAACACACGCAATAGCTGCTCGAAGGAGAGCTTCTTCGGGTCGAAGACGACGCGCACCACCTCGTTGTGGCCGGTGAGCCCGCTGCACACCTCGCGGTAGGTGGGGTTGGGTGTCAGGCCCGCCGCGTAGCCCACCGCGGTGCTGTACACACCGGGCGTCTGCCAGAACTTGCGCTCCGCGCCCCAGAAGCACCCCAGGCCGAGCACGACCTCCTCGAAGCCCTCGGGAACCGGGCCCTTGAGCGGCGTGCCGAGCACCTCGTGCTTCGGGGGAACAGGTATCTCCTCCGACCGGCCCGGAAGTGCCTCGTCCGGGGACGGCATCCTCAGTTTCTTGGTGGCGTTGAAGAACATGCCCAGAGGAATAGCGGCCTGCCGTCCGGGTTTCACCCCCAGACGGAGCAGGCGGCCGGGCGGAAGGCGGATGCCCCGTTCCTTCAGTGGGCCGGACCGCCCTCCTGGACTACGGTGCCGCCCCAATGCGCCTCGGACTCACCGCCGCCCTCTGCTGTGTCATCCCCTCCTTGGCCCTGGCCGCGACGAAGGACGCGCGCTGCCAGGGCTCTCCCAAGGCCCGCGCCGCCCGCTTCTCCGAGCAGGCGATGAAGGGCGCTCCCGCCGCCGAGCGCTATGCCGCCTACGTCCAGGCCTGCGCGCTGGACGAGGTCGTGGAGCTGACGAAGCAGCTGGTGCGTTTCAAGACGGTCAGCAGCGAGGCCCCCGCCGCCAAGAATCCGGGCATCGCCGCCATGGGCCGCTTCCTGCAGAAGTGGGCGAAGGCGCACGGCATGGCGTACCGGGCCGTGGGCAACAACGACGTGTTCGAGCTGTCCTGGGGCGACGGCGCGCCGCACCTGGGGCTCGTCTTCCACGGTGACGTGGTGCCCGCCCCCGCGCACGAATGGAAGAAGCCGCCCTTCGAGCCCTACGTGCAGGACGGCCGCCTCTACGGCCGCGGCGTGGAGGACGACAAGGGCCCCCTGGCGCAGGCGCTCGTGGCGCTCGACTTCGCGCGGCAGCTGGGCCTGAAGCCCGCGCAGGGCCGGGTGCTCGTCATCGTCGGCAACGGCGAGGAGAGCGACTGGACGCCGATGAGCCAGTACGCCAACACCCAGCCCAAGCCCACGCACGTCATCTCCGTGGACTCCAACTACCCCGTGGTGGCCGCGCAGTCCGGCTTCGTCGCGTGGGCGCTCGAGGCCGCCGTGGGCGAGCCCTCGAAGGACGCCAGCGCCACGCTGCGCGCGGTGGACGTCAAGGGCGGCGAGTTCCTCACCCAGGTGCCCGGCGCCGCCATGCTGAAGCTCATGCCGTCGGCGGGCCGCACCGTGGAGCAGGCGCTGGCCGAGGTGCAGGCCGCCGTGGCCGCGGAGAAGGCCGCGCGCCCCGGCCTCCAGGCGGAGGTGAAGCGCGAGGGCGACGCCGTGGTGCTGTCCACGCAGGGCAAGGCGGTGCACGCCTCCATCGCCGACGAGGGGCACAACGCGATGTGGGACCTGGCCGCCGTGGCCGCACGCCTGCCGCTGGAGGACGACGGCGTGTCCGCCATGCTGCGCGTCGTGGCCCGCCGCTTCGATGGCGACCACCACGGTAGGAAGCTGGGGCTGGCCTACGAGGACAAGGAATTGATGGGGCCGCTCATCGTCGCGCCCACGGTGCTGCGCGTGACGGAGGGCAAGGTGACGCTGGGCATCAACATGCGCCGGCCGCGCGGGCTGGACGCCGCTGTCTTCAACGCCGCGCTGGACAAGGCCGCCGCGCAGGTGGACGAGGACAGCGGGGGCCGCGTGCACGAGGGCGCCGAGCGCTACGTGGGCGACCCGCACGTGGCGGACACGTCCGGGACGCTCGTCACCACGCTGCTCGACATCTACAAGCGCCACCGGAAGGCGCCGGACGTGAAGCCCACGTCCGTGCGCGGCGGCACCTACGCGCGCCTGTTCCCCCGGGGCGTGGACTTCGGCCCCGCCCTGCCCGGCGAGACGTACACCGGCCACGCGCCGGACGAGTCCATCTCGCTGGAGAGCCTGCACGCCGGCACGCGCATGCTGGCCGAGGCCGTGCACACGCTGGCGCTGACGCCCGCCGCGCCCGCGGCGAAGAAGTAGCCCGAGCGCTCGCATGGAAAGAGCCCCGGCCGTCGCGGCGGGGCTCACCTGCTGGCGCGCGTGCGGGGCCAGTGCACGGTGAAGGTGGTGCCCTCGCGCGCGGTGGAGCGCACCTCCACGCGGCCACCGTGTACGCCGGCAATCTGGCTGACGATGTAGAGCCCCAACCCCAGGCTGCGCGTCTTCTTCGCCGGGTCCTTCGGGGCGCTGGTGGCCTTGAACGGGTCGAAGATGCGCGCCATCAGCTCGGGGGGAATCGGCTCGCCCAGGTTGTGCACCTCCAGCACCACCTCCGCGGGCTCGCCTCGGACGGTGGTGCGCACCGGCACACCCTCCTGCCCGTGCTGGATGGCATTGGCCACGAGGTTGCCCAGCACCTGCGTCACGCGGTCCGGGTCCCACTCCCCCCACGTGTCACCGTGGGCCTCGAAGACGAGCTGGCGCTCCGGGTGGCTCACCTGCAGCTCCTCCAGCGCGGCCTGGCACACCTCCGCGAGGTTCATCCGTTGGCGGGACACGGGGATGCCGCCGCCCAGCCGGCTGCGCGCGAAGTCGAGGATGTCGTTGATCATCCGCCCCATGCGCGCGGTGGCCTTGCGGATGCGGTCCACGGCGCGCCGCTCCGGCGGGCCCCACTCCTGCGCGCGCGCGAGCTGGAAGGCCGAGGCGCCAATGGCGTTGAGCGGGTTGCGCAGGTCGTGCCCCAGCACCGCGAGGAGCTGCTCGCGGAAGTCCACCGCGCGCTGGAGCTTGGCCTCGGTCTGCTTGTGCTCGGTGATGTCCACCAGGGTGCAGCCCAGGCCCAGCAGCTCGCCCGTGGGCGTCTTCACGGGGTGGTAGCTCACCTGGTACACGCGCGGCTTCCGGGTGGCGCCGACCGACGAGGTGAACTCGTGGGCGCGCACCGGCTCGCCCGTCTCCATCACGTGGCGCACCAGGGGCTCCAGGACCTGGAGCGTCTCCTTCAAGGCGAACTCGTGCAGGGTGCGGCCCAGCTGGGCCTCGACGGGGACGCCGGTGATGTCCGCCATGGCCTGGTTGGAGCGCAGCACGCGAAGGTCCAGGTCCATGAAGGCCACGCCCAGGGGCATGGCGGCCAGCAGCGCGTCGAGCTGCGCCAGCGAGCGCTGGGCCTCCACGCGCGCGGCGCGCTCGCGGGCCTGAAGCCGCGCCTGTACGAGGTATGCGGTGGCGCGCTGGGCGATGGTGCGGAACAGCAGCGTGTCCGGCTCCGCGAAGAGGAAGGCGGTGCGCGAGGCCATGTACGCCACGCCCAACAGGCGGTCCTCCTCCATGAGCGGCACCCCGTACAGGGCGCGCAGCCCCGGCGCCTTGAGGGCCCGCAGCACCACGCGCGGGTCCGTGGACGCCGAGCGCAGCGCCAGCGGCTTGCGGTGGGTGGCCACCTGGCCCATGAAGCCCTCGTCCCACCCGAGGGAGCTGCCGAGGGCCTTGTCCGCGCCCAGGCCCACTGCGGCGCGCACCACGAGCCGCTCGTCCTCCAGCATCAGCATGGCCGCCGCGTCCACCGCGAGCGCGGACTCCATCAACACGCTGAGCAGCCGCGACAGGAGTGTGTCCACGGAAGGGCCGTCCAGCGTGGCCTGCGACATGCGGTCCAACGCCTGGAGGATGCGCTGACGGGCCTGGGAGAAGCACGTCATCGTCCGGGTCACCACCCGGTCGAGCGCCTCCTCCAGCCGCTCCAGCTCGCCCGGCGCCAGCGTGCGCGGCTCCGACTCCAGGCGGCGCAGCACGCACTTGCGCAGGAGCGCGTACTCGGACGCCACCTCGCCCAGGTCGAAGCCCTGGTCCAGCCGCTCCAGTGCATGCTCGTCCCAGAGCGCGGTGCCCATGCCCTCGGGGCCGTGTTCGATGGTCTCCGCCAGCGCGATGAGCAGTTCCGGCATGTGGTCCATCAGCCAGGAGTGCCGGTCCGAGTGGTCCGCGTGGAGCGCGTGCATCGCCTGCTCCCAGTCCGCCAGAATCTCCTGGCGGTGGGCACGCAAGAAGTCCGCGGCGCGGAGCGTCCTGTCTCCGTCCGGACCTTCTGTGTTCACGGGCCGTGAATCCGGCTCCAGCATCAGCGACCTCCCAAGGCCCTGCCCGCCTCTACCGCCCCACCCGCTTCAATGGTGGGCACGATGGCGCCAGGATGCCGTCCTCCCGCGGTGGGAAGCAGGTGCGGCCTTTTGGAGGCGCCGCGCGGGGCCTTCGCCGTCCGGGCCCCCGGTGCACTGCCCGCCCGGGTTGGCCGCCTCTCCCCGAGGGGTGACGCACCTTCGTCCAATTGCCGCATCGTCCACCGGCGGGCGCTTGCCGTGCGGACGTGCACGGGAAGCTGGGGGCGAGCGCGAGGGGGCGTTAGGTTGGACGGAAGATGCGCACCCTCCTGCTGACCCGCTCCGATGTGTCCCGCAACCTCCAGGCGCCCACCCTGCTGGAGGACATGCGCGAAGCCTTTCGCTCCGATGCCCTGGCGCGCACCGTGGCCCCGCAGCGCGCGCGTGCGTCCCTGCATGCCCAGGGCACCGCGATGGTGCTGTTTCCCGGCAGCCTGCCCGGCATCCCCGCGTACACGGTGAAGGTGCACGCGAAGTTCCCCGCGCAGACGCCGGCGATTCAAGGCGTGGTGCAGTTGCATGACCTGGGCACCGGGGCGCTCATGGCCGTCATGGACTCCGGGCACCTGACGGCGGTGCGCACGGGAGTGACGGGGGCGCTCGCGGCGGACGTGCTGGCGCGGCCGGACGCCAGCCGCGTGGCCCTCATCGGCGCGGGGCGGCAGGCGGTGCTGCAGCTCAAGTCGCTGCGGCTGGTGCGCTCGCTCGACCACGTGCGCGTCTTCGACACGGAGCCGGCGCGCGCGCTGGCCTTCGCCACGCGCATGTACAACGAGGTGAACCTGCCGGTGCGCCTGGCGGACTCGGTGGCGGAGGCGGTGGAGGACGCGGACATCGTCATCACCGCCACGTGGAGCCGTCAGGCCTTCCTGCACCCGGGCATGGTGCGGCCGGGCACGCACATCATCACGCTGGGCTCGGACGAGCCGGGCAAGGCGGAGGTGGCCGCGGAGCTGTTGCGGCAGGCGTTCCTCGTGGTGGACCACCGGGCGCTGTGCGTCGCGGGCGGCGCGGTGGGCGGCGCGGGGCTGGGCGAGGACGCCATCCAGGCGGAGCTGGGCGAGCTTGTCGCGGGCATGAAGCCGGGGCGCACGTCGGCGGAGCAGGTGACGGTGTTCGCCCCGGTGGGGCTGCCCTTCCAGGACCTGGCGGCGGCGTGGCACGTGTACCAGGCGGCGCAGGGCGACGACGCGGTGCAGACGCTGGACTTCGGCGCATGAGGGTCGCCTGGGACGCGTTGCTGTCGCGCATGGGGCTCACCCGGCCGGAGCTGCGCGCGTGGGCGCTGTACGACTGGGCCAACTCCGCCTACGTCACCACCATCATCGCGGTGGTGTTCCCGCTGTACTACGCGTCCGTGGTGTCGGAGGGGCTGCCGCGCGAGGTGGCCACCAGCCGCTATGCCACCTCCACCGCCGTGGCGCTGGGCGCGGTGGCGGTGATGTCGCCGGTGCTGGGCGCGCTGAGCGACAGGGCGGGGCGCATCAAGGCGCTCCTGGGGAGCTTCCTCGTGCTGGGCGTGCTGGCCACGGTGGGGCTGTCCCTGGTGGGGCGTGGGGACTGGCAGGTGGGGCTGGTGCTCTTCGGCCTGGGCAACGTGGGCGTGGCGGGCAGCATCGTCTTCTACGACGCGCTGCTGCGGCACATCGCGCGGGACGACGAGCTGGACCGGGTGTCCACCGCGGGCTACGCGCTGGGCTACCTGGGCGGAGGGTTGCTGCTGGCGGCGCAGCTGGTGGTGCTATTGCAGCCACGGTGGTTCGGCCTGGCGGACGCGGCTGCGGCGTCTCGCGCGACGTTCCTGTCCGTGGCGGTGTGGTGGGCGGTCTTCTCGGTGCCGCTGTTCCTGCGGATTCCAGAGCCGGCGGTGATGGCCCCCGCCGGAGCGCGCCGGGTGTCGCTGCGCGGCACCTTCACGCAGCTGGCGGAGACAGCGCGCGGGCTGCGCCAGCACCGGCAGGCGCTGCTGCTTCTGGTGGCGTACCTGCTCTATAGCGACGGCATCGGCACCATCATCCGGCTGTCCACGCTGTACGGGACGGAGCTGGGCATCGGCCGGGGCGCGCTGATTGGGGCGCTGTTGCTGACGCAGACGGTGGGGGTGCCGTGCGCGGTGCTGTTCGGCCGGGGCGCGGCGAAGGTGGGCGCGAAGCCGGCGCTGATGCTGGCGCTGGCGGTGTACGTGGGGGTGACGTTCCTGGGCTACTTCATGCGCTCGGCGGTGCACTTCTTCGCGCTGGCGCTGCTGGTGGGCATGGTGCAGGGCGGAAGCCAGGCGCTGAGCCGCTCGCTGTTCGCGCAGATGGTGCCGAAGGACCGGGCGGCGGAGTTCTTCGGCCTCTTCAGCGTCTTCGAGAAGGTGACGGCGGTGGCGGGCCCGCTGGTGTTCGCGGCGACGGTGGAGCTGACGGGCTCCAGCCGGCAGGCGGTGCTGTCGCTGCTCTTGTTCTTCGGCGCGGGCGCCGCGGTGCTGTGGCGCGTGGACGTGGAGGCCGGCCGGCGCGCGGCGCGCGAAACGGAGGCCCGCGCGGGGTGGAGCGAGGCGCCGCTGGCGGCCGGCGCCCCGGAGGAACCTCGAGGCGGGTGAGGTTGGGGCTGGCGTCAGTGCTGGATGGGCACCTCGCGTGGCGCGGAGAAGAGACTGTCGCGCCCGTGGTTGAGCACCACCTCGCCGTGAATCACCTCGCGCACGTCCTCCAGCGACACGGCGAAGTCATGGCGGCGGATGAAGCCCTTCTCCACGATGAGCTCCTTGTCGTTCATGTCGATGATGCGGCCGATGGTGTGGCCATCGTTTCCGCGCACCTTCATTCCCTTGTGGATTTCCGACCGGTCGAACATCGCTCCAGCTCCCCGGGGCCAGTGAGGTAGGGGGCCCCGGGGAAAAGCTGCCGAGAGCCTCTCCGAGACGCAGCGGGCGGACGGCGCGGCGCTCCCGCGGATTGCCTCGCGGGTGCGTGGCGGCGGATGGCCCCGCTCATTCCCCGCGCTCCGGACATGCGGCGCGGCGGAGCGTCTCTTGCCTGTCCTTCTCGAGGGGAATGCGCGGAGGAACATCAAGCTCCGCGGGGGCTCTTGCCTCGGCCGCGCTTGCTGTCTCCACGGGGAGCAGGCTTGGAGACGGGGCCCCGCGCGAAGAGTTCCTGGACGGACCGCACCGTCACCGCCTTGCGCAGCCAGCGCTTGAGCTGGTCGGACCGGGTGCACTCCAGGATTCTCTGGCGGGCCACGGCGTCCACCTTGAGCCCACGTGCGTCGAGCACCTCCAGCAGGGCCACCTTCTCACCCTCCTGGCGGCCCTTCTGGAGGCCCTTCTGGAGGCCCTTCTGGAGTCCCTCCTCGAGCCCCTGGGCCACGTACCGACGGGCGAACTCGCTCTGGTACTCATAGGTACCACTTCTCATCAGCTCCTCCAGGGCGTGCCGCGCCGCCTCGTTGAGCGAGGCCACAGCCAGGTCAACGTAGAGGCGCACCCGCTCCGCTTCAAGTCCCACCACTGCTCCCATTACCGCCTGGGCGATGGTTTGCCCCATCTCTCCATGCCCATGCGCCATGGCCGACAACACCGCCAGCTCCGGCGCTCCCTTCGCCTCCTTCGCGTCCGTCAGCACCGGGATGGCCTCCGGCCCGGCCACCAGCGGCCTGAGCACGAAGCCTGGGTGCCCCAGCTCTATCGGCTGGGCGCACCAGCGCGCCACCGCAGCGTCCGGCGTCACCACCAGCAGCGCCGTGGGGCAGGACACCCGCGAGCGCAGGCTCGTGAGGTACAGCGGCCAGCTCCCGCGCTTGGCGTCGTCCCTCGACAACTGCACCTCCACCACGATGGCGAAGACAGGCCGGCCTTCCCACAGCAGCACCACCAGGTCCGCCCGGTACTCGGTGGGCACCACCTCCGTCAGCTCCGCCGACTCCACCCGCGCCTCGGACCAGTCGGGTAGCCCCACTCCCAGCGCGTCACGCAGCAGCTCCGCCGCCAGCGTGGGGCGATTGCGGAACAACAGCAGGAGCCCTTCGTGCCGCATGGATGTCATGGCACCACCCTACCCAGGGCGTCTGACGTGCGGTTCGCTCCGCCACGGGTGGGAGCGGCCCTGCCGCGACGGGAGTCCCTGGCGCTATGAGCGCTGCGAGCCGGCGGGAGGTCCGCGGACCGGGATGCCGCCCTCCGGCAGGTCGACCCACGTCATCCGGGCGAAGCGCGTGACGCCTCCGCCCTGGGCGAAGGCCAGAAGCCCCTGCCGCTCCTTCTCGAAGTAGAAGAAGGTGCCGAAAGACGCGCCAGCGAAGAAGCTGCCGTGGAGGAAGCCCGCCCTGTCAACCCGGAGCATGGTCAGCCCCTGGATGCTCAGCGCGTTGTTCCCCACGAGCCTGCGGGCACAGGTCTCGATGACACCCTGGAGGGTCTTGTCCTTCGTGGGCTTGCTGACGTCGAGCAACGCGGGAGCGTCCGCGATGTCCATGAAGGTCTGGAACAGCTCGGCGAAGCTCCCTTGTCGCGTACCGTCCGTGCCGAGCGTGGCCTTCCGGAGGGCGTCCAGCTGCGTGTCGAGCTGAGCCGGGTTGTACTTGGAGGTCATGGCCGGAGCTTCGATGTAGCGCCAAGGCGCTGGCAATTCCCATCGTGCCCCATGAGCTGAAGCCGCGAGCTGGCGCCCACCTGCTGAAGGCAGACACAGCGAGTGCTGTCGGCCATGGCCCACGGGAGGGATGAGCAGGCGGGGCCGGAGATTGTCCAGGCGGTGGTGGGGGCGGTGCGGGGCCTTGAAGACGAGCGGAGCAGCTTCTACTTTGACCTGGTCCTGTCCTCGTTGGGAGAGGCGGCCCGCCGAGCCCTGGAGGCGCTGATGAAGAGCGGCAACTACGAGTACCAGACGGAGTTCGTGCGGAAGTGGATCGAAGAGGGACTCCAGAAGGGCCGCCAGAAGGGCCGCCAGGAAGGCGAGGTCATCGCACTGCTCGAGGTGCTCGACGCTCGGGGCATCGAGGTGGGCGCGGAGGCCCGCCAGAGAATCCAGGACTGCACGGACCCGGCGCAGCTCAAGGCCTGGCTGCGCATGGCGGTGAAGGTCGACTCCGTGCAGCAGCTCTTCGAGGAAGCTCCAGCCCCCCAGCCCTGCTGACCGCACGGTCCGCGTTCAGCCCCGCGTTCCTCCTGACTTCGCCGTGCCCTTCCGGCTTCCCGGGCCCTGCTTCCGCCCGGCCTCCTTCTCCACGGGCTGCTTCTTCGGCGCCTTCGCCACGGCCTTCTTCGCCCGGGGCTTCTTCGCCGCCACCTTGCGCGCGGCGCCGTCGCGCCCGCGCGGTGGGGGTTCCGCCCTCGCGTCCGGGTGCGCCAGCTCGATGCCGAACAACCCCGCCAGATCGCTGCCCTGCTCCAGCGTGGCCCCCGACGCGGGCGCGCCCCGGGCCAGTCCCTCCGCCGCGCCGGTGACGAGCTCGGCCCCATTCACCTGCCGCAGCGTGAAGAGCAGCTCCGGCGCGGTGTCCAGCCGCGCCCCCATTCCGTACAGCGCCGCCGCCACGTGCTTGCACATGGACGCGTCATCCGGGCAGGTGCAGGAGAAGGACAGCTCCTTCGGCAGCGGGAAGAGCCCCTCGCCCGGGCGGCACAGCACCTCCATCACCGGCTCCGATAGCCGGCCTCCCAGCAGCTCCATCACCGAGGACACCTGCCCCGCGCACGCCTTCACCAGCCGCCGCCAGCGCGCACCCGGCAGGGGCTTCACCTCCACCGCCACCTCGTACAGCTCGGTGCCGTGCACCCGCGCCTTCACCTTCCCCGGCGCCACCTCCAGGTGCACCACCTGCCCGTTGCGCACGTACGAGCGCCCCCGCGGCAGCCGGTTCGCGAGGTCGCTGAAGGACTCCAGGCTCTCGCACCACGCCTTGCCCCACACCGTGCGCGCCAGGGCGCGTCCCTCCACCACCACGGGCGAGGCGTGGCCACCCTTTCGGCGCAGCTTCTCCAGCTCACGCGCGGCGCGCCGCCTGCGTTCGGCCGCGCTCACGTACTCGGGGAAGCCCTCGTCGAAGAACATCACTCCACCTCACCTTCCTGTTCACACCCGGGGCTCGGACGGGAGAGGGGCCTCATGGCTCACCTCCCGCGCGCTTCACGTCCAGCGAGACGAGCCGCAGCAGCTCCGCGTCCGGCAGCTCCGTCAGCAGCAGCCCGGCGCCTCCCTCCAGCACCTCGCGCGACAGGCCCCGCTTGCCCTCCAGCAGCGCGTCGATGCGCTCCTCCACCGTTCCGCGGCAGACGAAGGTGTGCACCAGCACGTTGCGCCGCTGGCCGATGCGGTAGGCCCGGTCCGTGGCCTGGTTCTCCACCGCCGGGTTCCACCACCGGTCGAAGTGGATGACGTGGCTGGCGGCGGTGAGGTTGAGGCCCGTGCCCCCCGCCTTCAGCGACAGCACGAAGCCGCCCGCGCCCTCCTCCTCCTGGAAGCGCTTCACCAGCGCCGGCCGTTGCCGCACCGGTGTCTGCCCATGCAGCACCAGCGGTGGCCGGGGGAAGAAGCGCGCGAGGAAGGCCGCCAGCGGCTCGCACAGCTCGCGGAAGCGCGTGAAGACGAGCACCTTCTCCTGGCGCGCGGCAATCGTCTCGCACAGCTCCGTCAGCCGGAGGAACTTCCCGCTCTCCTCCGGTGCCCACCGTCCGTCCCCCAGCCAGTGCGAGGGGTGGTTGCACACCTGCTGCAGGCGCATGAGCAGCGCCAGCACCAGGCCTCGCCGCTCCATGCCGTCCACCCGCTGGAGCTGCTCGCGCAGGGCGTCCACCGACTCCTGGTACAGCGCCGCCTGCCTCGGGGTGAGGGCGCACTCGGCGCGGGTCTCCACCTTGTCCGGCAGGTCCGCCGCCACGCCCGGGTCCGTCTTCATCCTGCGCAGCAGGTAGGGCCGCACCAGCTCGCGCAGCGGCCCGTAGCCACCCTCCCGGGCCAGCGCCTTGGTGAAGGCGGTGAACTCGCGCGCCGTGCCCAGCAGCCCCGGCGTCAGGAAGTCGAAGAGGCTCCACAAGTCCCCCAGCCGGTTCTCCACCGGCGTACCGGTGAGGGCCACTCGCGCCTCGGCGCGCAGCGCCTTCACCGAACGCGACTGACGCGCGGACGGGTTCTTGATGGCCTGCGCCTCGTCCAGCACCACCAGCCCCCAGGCCCGGGCCTTCACCCAGGGCACCCGCTCCAGCGTGCCGTAGGTGGTGAGGACGACGTCGTGGCTGGTGACTTCCGCCTCGGGGAGGGCGGCCAATTCCGCGACGGGCCGCGCCGAGGGGTGCGTCACCAGCAGGCGCAGGCTGGGGGTGAAGCGCCGCGACTCCTCCTGCCAGTTGCCCAGCAGCGACGCGGGCACCACCACCAGGTGCGGCGGCCCGGGGGGCAGGCGCGCCTTGCGCCATGCCAGCAGCGCGAGCACCTGGAGCGTCTTGCCCAGGCCCATGTCGTCCGCCAGGCACGCGCCCAGCCCCAGCCGGGTGAGGACGTGCAGCCAGTGCACGCCGGCCCGCTGGTACGGGCGCAGCGTGGCCCGCAGTCCCGGGATGACGGCCTGCTCGGCGAGCGTCTCCGGGCCGCGCAGCGTGTGCAGCGTCTCCTCCAGCCATGGCCCCGGCTGGACGTGGACCCACTCGCGCGCGGCTTCCTCCGGGGCCGCCCCCGTGTCGAGCCGCGCGCCGGCCAGCAGCCGCATGCCCTCCAGGAACGAGAGCCCGTCCGGGCCGGCCTCGCGCCGCACCCGCTGCCAGTGCGCGAGCACCGCCTCCAGCCGCTCCCGGTCCACCTCCACCCACTGGCCCCGCAGCAGTGCCAGGCCCCGGCCCGCGCTGGCCAGCGCGGCCAGCTCCTCGCGCGTGAGGGGCTTGCCGTCCAATGTGAGGGAGACATCGAAGTCCAGCAGCGCCGCCAGGCCCAGCCCCGAGGGCGCGGTCTCGCCCACGCGCACCGTCACCTGGGGCCTGGGGCGCGAGCGCCACCAGTCCGGCACGCGCACCACCACGCCCGCCTCCTCTAGCGCGGGCACCTCCTGGAGGAAGCGCCAGGCCTCCTGGGGCGTCCACGCGAGCGGGTGGAAGAGGTCCTTGCGGTCCAGCAGCTCCTGGACGAAGGGACTCTTCCCGGTGGCGCGCTGAACCGGCGCCAGCAGGGCCCGCAGCGCCGCCGCGTCCGACGCGCGCGCCGAGGCCCGCAGGGCTTCTCCCAGCGGCCGGTGCAGCGGCGTCCCCTTCGGGGAGAGGCCCTCGGTGTAGGTGACGAGGAAGGCGAAGGGCCGCCGCGTGTCGCGCTTGTTCTCCGCCAGGTGGAAGTGGACGCGGCCCACGCCACTCCACAGGGGGTTGAGCGCATGCAGCAGCGCCCGGGGAGGGGACTTCGTCCCGGCGAGGTGCTCGCGCCAGGCGCCGTGGAGGGCATCCCACAGCGAGGCGAGCACGGCGGGCGTGAGGTACTCACCACCTCGCATGGGCGGGGCCAGCGCGGCCTGCCGGGCGAGCGCCTCCGGAGGATGCGTGGGAACGCGCAGCGTGGCCGGGGAGGTATCGAGGGACTCGTGCGCGCAGAGGGCGGTGACGAAGTCGCGGGCGAACTCTCGCCAGAAGGCGAGGGTCGGGGGAAGGACGGTGCCCACCTCCACGGCTCCGAGGTGGAACAGGCCCCGCGCGCCGCCAGGGTCAAAGGCCTCCTTCAGGCGCCGGGCAAGCGGGGCGGGGAGCGGCTCGCCGTCCTGTCCGGCCTCCAAGACGAGGTGGCCCGCGGGCGTGAGCGCCGCGACGAGCGCGGTGTCCGGCGGCGCCTTCTCGGAGGCGGGGCGCGGCTCGCGGGGCTTGGAGGCACGGGGCATACGTATGGCATCATGGGGGTAACTCAGTGAGTAGGGAAGGGACTTCGAGGCCACGCCGCCGCCCGGCTGGCCGTCGCGAAGCCCTCGACGGCTCTCTCGCCCGTTGCTCACGAGCGCTCGGAGAGGCCGCTCCCGATATCGAGACCTGGTGCGAGGACGCGGCTGTTCCGCGGCGCTCCAACGGGCCCGTGGCTGGATGCCAGGAAGGCGGGCCCGCGTCCTGGCCACGGCTTGCCACGGTCGGCGTCGTGCCCCGGGTTGCGCCGCGCGGACGCCGACCCCATCGGTGAGGAGCGGAGGACCGGACGCAGGGCGATCGCGCCTCGGCTTCCGCCCGCGAGGCGTGGGCGCGGGCCGGCGCCTCCCTCTCGGTTCCTCTCGCCTCGCCGGAAGGAGTGCGGATGCGCCGCATCGCCGACTACGCGCTCCTGGGAGACTGTCACTCCGCCGCGCTGGTGGCGCGTGATGGCTCCATCGACTGGGCCTGCTTCCCGCGCTTCGACTCGCCCGCGGTGTTCTGCCGCATCCTGGACGCGCGGCGGGGCGGCAGCTTCGGCATCGCGCCGGATTGCGGCTTCCAGTCCACGCGCCGCTACGTGGAGGACACCAACGTCCTGGCGACGACCTTCGTCACGCCGCACGGCACGCTGGAGGTGGTGGACTGCATGCCGGTGTACCCCGGCGGCGGCGAGAGCGGCACGCACGTGGGCACGCGGCACGCGCTGCTGCGGCGGGTGCGCTGCGTGTCCGGCGAGGTGCCCGTGCGCGTGGTGGTGACGCCGCGCTTCGAGTACGGCGCCTTCGTACCGCTCCTGCGCCTCACCTCGTGGCGCACCGCCGAGGTGGTGGGCGGCGCGGACGCGCTGTGGGTGACGGCGACGCACCCGCTGGTGGCCCGCGAGGACGCGCTGCGCGCGCGGTGGACGCTGCGCGCGGGCGAGGAGGCCTGGGTGGAGGCGGCGTGGACGCAGTCCTTCGTCGAGCGCTCGCCCGAGGACGCGCCGGACCGGGATGACTTCCACCAGCGGCTGGAGGACACGCTCACCTTCTGGCGCACGTGGGCCGCCCGCTGCGCGTACACGGGCCCGCATGCGCGTGTGGTGCGGCGCTCGGCGCTCACGCTGAAGGCGCTCACGTACGCCCCCACCGGCGCGCTGGTGGCCGCGCCCACCACGTCCCTGCCGGAGGAGCCGGGCGGCGTGCGCAACTGGGACTACCGCTTCACGTGGCTGCGCGACGCGTCGCTGACGCTCATCTCCCTGCTGGTGCTGGGCTACCGCGACGAGGCGGATGCCTTCCGCCACTGGCTGCGGCGCACCAGCGCGGGGCGCCCGGAGGACATCCAAATCATGTACGGCATCCAGGGCCACCGCCTGCTGCCGGAGGTGGAGCTGGCGCACCTGGAGGGCCACGGCGGCGCGCGGCCGGTGCGCGTGGGCAATGGCGCGGTGAAGCAGCTCCAGCTGGACGTGCCCGGCGAGCTTCTGGAGGCGGCGTGGCTGTACGTGCGCGCGGGCGGGCCGCTGTCGCGCGCCAACTGGGGCTACCTCGCCGGGCTGGTGGAGGACGTGTGCCGCCGCTGGCGCCTGCCGGACCAGGGGCTGTGGGAGATTCGCGACGAGCCCCGGCACTTCGTCCACTCGAAGCTGCTGTGCTGGGTGGCGTTGGACCGGGGCCTGCGCCTGGCGCGCACGCGCGGGCTGCCGGCGCCGCTGTCGCGCTGGGCCCGAGAGCGCGCGGCGCTGCGCCGCTACCTGCTGGAGTGCGCGAAGGACGGCTGGTTCCCCCAGGCGCGGGACATGGACGCGGCGGACGCGTCCACGCTGCTGATGCCGGCGCTGGGCTTCCTGCCGGTGGCCCACCCGCTGGTCCGTGAGACGGTGCGCGTGGTGCGCGAGCGGCTGGAGGTGGACGGGCTCCTGTATCGCTACCACACGCCGGACGGGCTGGCGGGAGGGGAGGGGACGTTCCTCCTGTGCTCGTTCTGGCTGGTGGACGTGCTGGCCCACGCGGGCCTCTGGGACGAGGCGGAGGAGGTGCTCGACCGGCTGCTGGCGCTGGGCAACGACGTGGGGCTGTACGCCGAGGAGGCCGTGCCCGTCACCGGCGAGGCGCTGGGCAACTTCCCGCAGGCCTTCACGCACATGGCCCTGGTGTCGACGTGCGCGCAGCTGTCCGCCGTCTACTCGGCGCCCTGGCGGCCGTCGCCCCGGCGCGCGTGCGACTTCGCGGGCTTCGCCCTGGAGTTCCTGCTGGCCCGCCGCGACGCGCGGCTGGACCAGCCGCCCGCCGGCTCCAACTCGCTGGTGTTCGTGCGCGACATGGCGCCGCCGAGGTGAGGCGCTCGCCCGGCCGCCCTTCAGGCCCGCGGACGAGGGCGGAGTCGCGTGGCCGGCACGCGCATGCCCGCTGGTCGCCCCCCGGGGCGTGTCCATCTTCGCCCTGGGGAGGTGTTTATGGTCGTCGGCTTCTTGGCTTCGCGGACGGGACGCTGGCTTCGCATCGTGACGGGTGCCGGGATGGTGCTGGGAGGGCTCGCGTCGGGGACGTCCCGGGGCGCGGCCGTGGCGCTCGCGGGCCTGGGGCCGCTCGTCGCCGGCACGCTGGACCTGGTGCTCATCGCCCCGCTCTTCGGCCTGCCCATGCGCGGCGAGGACCTGCGGCGCGAGCTGGGCGTGGAGGAGGAGGCGCCGCTCTTGAACGGGTTCCAGTACCCGGCCACGCGCGCCACCTCCACGACGCTGCACTGAAAGCGCGCCCTTCCCGTCAGCGCCCGCTCACCTGGAAGGGGATGTCGAGCGTGCCCATGGGCTCGCCGGTGTTCGCGTCCACGAGCCGGGCCTGGAGCACGACGCGGCTCTCTCGCGCCGCCACGCCCTGGAAGTAGAGGAAGCCCCCCACGCGGCCGCCGTCGCCCAGGGTGCCCTCGGGCAGCACCTGCGAGAGCATGTCCGCCGTGGGCAGCGGCTCCTGGCACGCCTGGCCGTACCAGTAGGGGTCCGGATAGAAGGGGTTGTAATACGGGCCCACGAAGGGACCGCGCGGCCAGTAGCTCCAGGAGGAGTAGGGCCCGTAGCCCCAGCCCGTGCCGAAGCCCAGGTACAGCGACGTGCGGCCCGAGCCGCCCGTGCCCTGGCTCGCCGAGGCGAGGCCGCCGTTGTTGATGGCCAGCGGCGGCACCGCGGAGTAGCGGAAGCGCGACTCGGTGCCGACGAGGGCGAAGTCGCCGTACTGCAGACGCAGGGGCCGGCCGCTGTGGTTCTCCAGCCGGACGAGCACGGGGGTGAGGCTGCGCTCCAGGTTCTCCGGAGTGCCCTTCCACGCGGCGCCGTCCGCCACGAGCGTCACGCCCGAGGCCTCGGCCCGGGCCGCGTCACTGCCGCCCTGGACGCGCTGGGCGTCCGTCGTGGGACGCAGCTGTGTTTCCGGAATGCAGCCCGCCGCGAGAAGCAGGGCCGCGGCGGCGAGCCCGAGTGCACGCATGAACTTCCTCCTAACGACAAGGGTAGGAGGGTGCGTGGGGCAGGGCCGCGAGAGGCCGTGCCGCCTCGGGCTTCAGGCGGGCGGAAGGGGCCTCACTCAGTGCGGCGGCGCGGGCTCCGCGGCGGCGTGGGGCCAGGCCGGCGAGGTGAGTGCGCTCCAGTCCTGTCCGCGCGCCCAGTCCTCGAAGGTGTGCCAGCGAATCTCCGGGTACTGGTGGCGCAGCGTGAGGATGTCCGCGTGGTAGCCCACCCGGTCCATCCACTCGTACATGGCGGCCATGTCCTCGCTGCGCTCGCGGATGAGGTCCAGCGGCAGCTGCTCGTAGTGGATGCGGTGGCCGCTCACCATGGAGAGCAGCCCCGCGGCCTGCTGGCCCGTCACCTCGTCCGAGGCCACCTCGATGCGCTCCTCCAAGAACCGGTCCGGCTCCTCCAGCACGCGCACGACCAGGGCGGACAGGTCGTCCAGCGCCACCATCTGCAGGCCACGCGTGGGCGGCAGGCCCATGGCGAGCACGCCCGCCTTCAGCCCCTTGCCGAACATGGAGCTGGTGAAGTTCTCCATGAAGAAGGTGGGCCCCAGAATCGTGTAGGGCAGGCCGCTGCGCCGCACGTGCAGCTCCACCCGGTGCTTGGTGTCGAAGTGGGGGATGCCCGTCACCCGGTCCGCGCCCGCCACCGACGAGAAGATGAAGTGCCGCACGCCCGCCAGCCGCGCCGCGTCCGCCTGGTTCAGCCCCTGGTGGACCTCGGCCTCCATGCCGGCCTCGAAGGGCGTCGTCATGGCGTACATGGCATCCATGCCCCGCGCGGCCTGGACGATGGAGTCCACGTCGTCGAGGTTGCCGACGGCCAGCCTGGCTCCCAGCGTGCGGAGTTCCTCGGCGGCGGGTGAGTCCGCACGTCGCACGAAGGCGGTGACGCGGTGGCCGCGATTCAGGAGCTGGCGGGCCACGGCGCCGCCCTGCTGTCCGGTGGCGCCAGTGACGAGCACGGAGCGGAAGAAAGCCATGGGCATGGTTTCGAACCTCGAGACGAAGAGATGTTGGGAAGTTGTGGATGCCCGTGCCCGCAGGCGAGCACGGGCGGGCAGCCTGCACGGACTCCCACCAGGGAACGCCGGGCTGGAGTGCGGGCAAGCCACTCCCCCGAGGGCCCCTGTCCCGCCCCGCTCCGAGTGACTAGCGCTTCTTGCCGGTGCGGCCGCCGGACTTCTCGGGCTTCGCCTCGGCCTTGCCGCCCTTGCCGGCGCGCACCTCCTTGGCGAGGGCCGCCGCGCGGGCGAGGCCCTTGGAGCCGCGGCTCACCGTGCCGAGGGCCGTCTTGGCCACCGTGCCCAGCGCGCGCCCCAGCAGACCCTGCTTCGCGGCCGTCCGGCCCGTCCGGGTCTGGGCGGTCTCCGCGGCGGGCTCCGAGCGCGTCGCGGGCGTCTTGCGCACCGCCGTCTTCGCCGTCCTGCTCGGGCGGTCCTCGGAGGCCGCACCCGCCGTCTTGCTCGCGCGGCCCGTGGTGGCCGTCTTCGCACGGGCGGTCTTCTCGGTGGCCGCCTTGCCGGTGGCGCGCTTGCCGGCGGGACGCTTCGCCGCGGCGGTGCCACGGGCCTCCTTCTTGGCCCGAGCGGCGCGGCGCGCCTGGAGGCGCTTCACCGTCTCCGCGTGCGCCATGCCGTAGTGGATTTCACCCTGGTTCGCGCCGGGCACCGAGTCCGGCTGCGTCTCCTGCAGCTCGCTCTTCAGCGGCTTCTGCTTGTCCTCGTCGTTGCCGAGCCGGTCCGCCGAACCGACGGCGGCCTGCATGGGCTTCTTGGCTTGGAAATGGTCGAAACTGTATGGCCTGGGCATCCCGCACTCCTCCTGTACCGAGCGCTCGCGCGCCCTCCCTTCCGCACAAGGTAGGAACCCCTTCGTCCAGTGGGCAGGTGTCCACGGATTCTGGACGGCCCGGGTTGCGGACGGACGGACAGTCCAGTGCGGGGACTCTGTCCGGAATTAAAAGCGCGAGCACCACACCGGCCACCGCGCGTGCCATGGTGCCGGCCACCATGAGCAAGCGCGACAAGTCGCAGGAATCGGAGCTGGTGGCCGCCGCACGGGCCCTCGATGAGGGGCTGGAGCGCTTCGAGGCCCTGTCCGAGCAGCTCCAGAAGGCGCCCCTCCAGTCCGAGAAGCACCTGGAGCGCGCCTCCGCCACCCTCAAGAGCCTGGCCGACATGGACGACCAGCTGCGCGCGCGCGTCACCGCGCTGGTGGCGGCCATCTCCCAGGTGCGGGACAGGCAGCAGACCCAGGCCGAGGCCGTCCACCAGAAGGCCCAGGAGCTGCAGGAGCGCACCGAGGTCTTCAAGGACCTGCTGGTGCGCTACGGCAACATGGGGCAGAGCGCGGCCGAGCTGAACGTGCAGATGCAGCAGTTCGCCCAGCAGCGCCAGCAGGCGAAGACGGCCGAGGAGACGGCGGCGCTGGCCAGCACCTTCCAGGCGCTGCACGAGCGCATGGGGCAGGTGGCCGACGAGGCGCAGTCGCTGTCGCAGGCCGCGGACGAGAAGGAGTTCGGCGACGTGGCCCGGCAGGCGGACTCGCTGCGGCAGCAGATTCTCTCCGCGCGCAACAAGATGTCGCTGCTCCAGAAGAGCCTGGGCGGGCCGGGGGCTAGCTGAGGTAGGTGGGGGCGAACTCGTCGGGGCTGTCGATGGGGCGGCGTCCGGCGAAGCCGTCCTGCAGCTCGTGCCAGTGGGTGACGGAGGGCTCGCCGAAGCGCCAGCAGAGGAACACCGGGTCGTCCCCCCGGTGGGCGCGGAAGTCCACGAGCCCGTCGGCGCCCTTGATTTCCAGCCCCATCTCCTGGAGCTGGAGCAGCTCGCCGCGGATGCGGTCCAGCAGTGCGTCCCGCTCCTCGCGGAGGGTGTTCAGGTGCGCCTCGGTGGCGCTTTCGCGTGAACCCAGCGCGTCCGCGAGCCGCTCCGCCCGGTCCACCCAGGGACGGACACGCTCGAAGGTGCGGGTCAGCAGCGGCACCAGCCGGTTGGCTTCTTCCACGCTGAAGTAGCGCATATGTCCGGGGGAGCATGCAGCGGCCAGGGACATCGCCGCCACTGTCTTGGGGCACGGTGGGACAGTCGTTGCGTCGTGAGCGCGGGGCTCCACCGGGCATCGGAAGGGGTTGCGCCGCGCCGGTCGGTCCAGCGCGTCTTGGGGAGGCGTCGCGCCGCGCGCCCGGGGGTCAACCGCGCATCAGGGAGGTGAGGTTGTCGGCCAGCCAGCGCTGGGCGGCCTCGCGCAGGGGGAAGGCGGCCTCGCGGGCGAGGAAGTCGGGGGTGTGCTCGGGGGCGCAGCGGCCCTCGGTGTCCCCGGTGTCATCCTCCGGCCGGGAGAGGTCGGCGTGCAGCATGGCGTGGAAGACGAGGTAGTCCACGGCGTAGGCGGGGACGCTCGGCCGGTCCAGCGCGGGGTGGATGCGAATCTCGCGCAGCCGCGAGTCGTAGCCGCCCAGGTGGATGCTGCGGCGCCGGGCGCGGCCCGGCTTGCGGGCCCAGCCGATGTCCACGCGCACGCGGTTGGCGAAGTAGGTGGCGTTGAGGCGGGCGAAGTGGGCCTGGAGGTCGAAGCAGCGGCCGCGAGAGCGCAGGGGCGCGCCCCGCTCGCGGCGCACGAGGGTCCGCCGCGAGTGGGCGTAGGCCTCCAGCACCTCGCCCGCGGCGGCGTCGTTGCGGCTCGCGTAGCGGGCCATGGCGTGGACGACCTCGTCCGGGGCGCCGAGGAAGAGGTGATGCACGCGCAACTTCAGGCCCTCGGGCGTGCGGCGGAAGCTGACGAGGGTGGCGCGGTTGTCCGTGAGGCGCAGGTGCACCGAGACGCCGAGCACCGACGACAACCTGCGGGCCAGGTCCGACGCGAGGGGAATCGCGTCCTCGCGCACGGGCAGACGGTGCGAGGACTCCGGCGGTGCCTCCGGCTCAGGAGCCTGGTGGCGAGATGCAGCTTCCTCGCCCAAGGGCAGCTGGCGGGTGCGCTCCGGGAGCGTCTGCCGCACCGGAGCCTGGTGGCGAGATGCAGCTTCCTCGCCGAGAGGCAGCTGGCGAGTGGACTCCGGGAGCGTCTGCCGCACCGGAGCCTGGTGGCGAGATGCAGCTTCCTCGCCGAGCGGCAGCTGACGAGTGGGCTCCGGGAGCGTCTGCCACACCGGAGCCTGGTGGTGCTGCGATGCGCTCTCGCGGGACGGCTCGGTGGTCAGCGGCAGCGTGTCCTCGCGTGCCTGCATCCGGTGAGGCGGGGATGCAGCCTCGCGCGAGGGCGGAGGGTGGGACTGCTCCGTGGCTGGGGGAGGCGCGTCCTCATGAGCCGGCACCGGGTGACGTGGAGAGGCTTCCTCACGCGCGGGCACCGGCTGACGCGGTGTCGCCTCCTCGCGCGCGGCACCCTTCGGACGCTCTGGTGCCGGAGCGTCGAACAGCGCGAGCTGGGAGGGTGGGTGCGAGGGCATCCACCGCGAAAGGTAAGCCTCCGGAAGGAACGTTTCCAGAAGTTGGCTGCCTCCCTGCCTGCTGGGGGGAGACACTGTCGGAAACCCTCGCGCGCCGTCAGGCCGCGCTGGTGCGGAAGGGGCCCGTCACCTCGTAGGTGATGCCCCGCCCGTTCGTGCCGCGCTGGGAGCTCAGGTAGAGCCGCTGCCCGTCCGGGCTGAAGGCCGCGCCCGCCAGCTCCGAGCCCCGGTGCCCCATCACCTGGAGGAACGGCGACACCTTCCGGTCCGGCGTGAGCAGGCACACCTGCATGTCGTCCCCGTCCTCGCACACGAACAGCTCCCGCGCGCGCGACACCGTGACGTTGTCCACGCCCACCAGCGGCGCGCCCGGGTAGCGGGACGCGTCGTAGAGCACCTCCAGCCGGTTCGTCAGCGGCGTCAGCGCCCAGACGCGGTTGTCCCGCTTCGTGGTGAAGTAGACGACGCCCCCGTCGAACCAGCACCCCTCGCCGCCGCGGAACACCGTCGTCTCCCGCGCGGCCGGCTGCTCGGACGCGGAGGACTCCGCCGACACTGGCACCCACTCCACCTTCGCGCCCTGGAACACGTCTCCCGTGACTCGCGCGGCCTCCAGCGTGCCCGCCTCCAGCGAGGGCCACTTCGCCGGAGTGAAACGGTAGAAGCGCCCGTCCTGCGTGTCCTCCGTGAGGTACAGCCGCTGGCCCACCGGGTCCACCGCCACCGCTTCGTGGGTGAAGGCCCCCAGCGCGGGACGTGCCACGCCCTGGCCCGGCTTCGTCGGGTCGCACTCCCACACGCGGCCCTGCGGGAACTCCTCGCAGGACAGCCACGTGCCCCACGGCGTGGGGCCGCCCGCGCAGTTGATGCTCGTGCCCGAGAGGATGCGGTACGCGCCCTTCACCTCGCCTTTCGCGGAGAAGCGCACCGCGGACACGCCTCCATTGGGCGACGTCTCGCTGTTGGACGCGTACACCCAGCCGCCATCGGGCAGCGGAAAGCACGCGCCGCCGTCCGGGGCCATGTGCCACGTGTAGTCCGTGCCCGGCACCGTGTCGCCACTGCGAGCGATGACACGCGAGGTGAAGCCAGGGGCCAGCAACAGCCCGTTGGCGTCCGGAGCGCTCGCCATCAGGCCATAGGGGCCGGGACCCGGCTCGGGCGGACCGGCGTACACGCCGCGCCAGTAACCGAGGCTGCCCAGGGCGAGCGCGCCGCCTCCGAGGGCGGTGACGCGCAGGAAGTGACGGCGTTGCATGGGTCCGGTTGTCGCTCAGGTCGCGCCCGCGTGGAAGCCCCCTGAAGCCGCAGTGCGGGACGACCGCCGCACACACGCGGTCCTTCCCGCCCGCCCGGCAGCCAGGGGTGCGGGCCCACGCCTTATACAGGAACGAACACAGGGAGGAACGACATGACGCCGCGGAAGCCGGTGCTGGACGCGGTGCGGGAGCGGGTGCCTTTCATCCAGGCGAAGGGGCCGGAAGCGGAGGCGGCGCGCACCCTGCCCGCGGACGTGGTTTTCGCGGAATGGAACTTCCGTTCCGGAGAGGCGGCCCGGGCTGGCGGGCTTTCGCGGAATGGAACTTCCATTCCGGACAGAGCTGGGGCGCTGGCGGGTCGAGGTGGCTCCTCGGCAGGACTCATGCGCATCCTGGAGGCGCCCCACCCGTGTGTGCCGGGGACGTGCGCGACCGCTCGCGGTGGCCCGCGCTCAGGACTCGCGGCACAGCCGGTCCACCCGGTTCAGCAGGGTGGGGATGCGGGAGGGGCCGTGCATGCGCCGCACGTACTCGGCGGCGGTCTCGGTGCCGAGGCCCACGGCGGTGACGAACAGGGGCCGCAGGCTCTGGCCGCGCAGCACGGGCAGGGCGGGGCCGGTGGTGACGTAGGCCGTCTTCGCCACGCCGATGACGGGCACGGTGCGCGAGAGCGCCTCGTGCAGGTGGGCGCCCAGGCCGGGCTTGTCCTCGCCGAGCCACACGTAGCCGTCCACGATGAGTGCTTCCAGCGGCTTCTTCACGGCGGACAGCACGCGCAGGAGGTGGGGCAGCTCGCGGCGGTAGAACTGGCCGGGCTCATACGGCGCGGCGGGCGGGCCGCGGTCCACCACGTGCGAGGCCTCCACGCGGTCCGCCCAGTCACGGAAGAGGACACACGCCGCCACGGTGACGTCGTCGCGGTAGTCCACATCCAGGCAGGCGAGCATCGTGTTCCTCTCCTCGGCGGGGCGCGGCCCCGTCACCGGGCCATGACGTGGGGGCGTCACGTGGACTGACCGCCCCCACCCCTCCTGAGGCTACAACTCCAGGAAGGTGAGCAGCGCTCCCAGGTCGGCGTCGGACAGGGCCTCCAGGCTGTACGGCGGCATGTTGCCCCCGACGCCGAAGAACTGGCCGTGCCGCACCTTCTCGATGACCACCAGCGATGGCGGCACGCCGGGGAAGACCTCGTCGTACTCCCGCGTGACTTCCGGCAGCACCGAGGCCAGCTCCGTGTTCCGGCCCGCGCCCGTGTGCGGCTCGCCGTGACAGACCTGGCAGGCCGCGCGGTACACCTCCTGCCCGCGCGCCTTGTCTCCCCGCGCCACCTCGGCGGCGTCCTTCACCACCGTGAAGGGCAGCGGCTTCGCGTCGCGGTTGGGGCTGATGCTCACCAGGTACTCGTACAGCGCGCGGCTCTGCGGCGAGTCCTCCGGCAGCGGCGCCACGCCCCGCATGAAGTTGACGTAGCAGAAGTTCACCGCGTCCAGCAGGCGCGTCTCGTAGCCGCCCCACCAGCTGCCGCGGAAGGCCGAGTCATACAGCGTGTAGCCCGAGTCCAGCCGCCCCGCCGCGGGCGTGGGCGTCGTCGCATGGCACGTGGCGCACGAGAAGCTGTTGAACGTGCTGGTCGACAGGCGCGCGTCGTTGAACAGCACCTCGCCGTACTCGGCGGCCTTCACCGGCGCGTCGTCACCGCAGCCCGTGGCCAGCGCCGCGAGCGCCACCACACTCCAGCCCGCGAGCCTCACGGCCGGCCTCCCAGGAGGCTCACCGAGTCCGGGAAGAGGCCCACCCGCACCGTGCCCACCACCACGCCCTCCATCAGGTCCACCGCGTGCAGCGTGCCCGGGCCCGTGTGGTCTCCCTCGCAGACGACGAGCCCGTACCGCTCGTCGGGCGTCAGCGTCACCTGGTGCGCGTTGACGCAGCCGGCGGACGCCAGGTCCACCTCGCTCCGCACGGTGCCGGTGGCCGGGTCGATGACCGCGAGCGCGTCCGCGAGCTGATACGGCATGTAGAGCGTGCGCCCGTCCGCCGTGAAGGCCCCGAACATGGGCGGGCCGCGCAGCCCCTGCACGGTGCGCAGCGGGTCCATGGCCCGCGTGGTGGGGTCGAGCACCTGCACCTGCCGGCTGGCCATGGAGCTGACCCAGGCCTCGCCCGTGGTGGGCGACACGGTGAGCGCGTAGGGCTCGTGGCGGGGACTCACGGCCGTGCCCGCGCCGGCCGCGACCTTCACCCGCTGCACCGCGGGCGGAGTCGCGGTGAGGTCCACGATGGCCACCTCGTCCGACCAGCAGGCGACGTACGCCGTGCGCTCGTCCGCGGACAGGCGCACCGCGTGCGGCGCGGGGCACACGGGCACCATGGCCTTCCGGGTCATCGTCGCCGCGTCGATGATGGCCAGCCGCGCGTCCATCTTCCGCTCGTCGGTGACGCCCTGCCGCGCCAGCTCGGAAATCTTCAGCGTGTCGAAGTGCGTCTGGTACAGCGTGCGCCCGTCCGCGCTGACGATGACGTCGCCCGGGTTGGGGTCCACGCGCACCGAGCCCACCAGCCGGTTGGTCCGCGCGTCCAGCTTGAGGCAGTACCCGTCATCCGCGCCCGTGCCGTGCGAGCCGTGCGGCCCCGAGCCGCCTCCCGGCACGTAGTTGGAGATGCCCACGTAATAGAAGTCACCCGTGGGGGAGACGGCCGTGTGGTGCGGCCCCTCCAGCTCCACGGGGTTGAGCCCCACCGGCACGCGGGCCAGCTCCTTGAAGCCGGGCGTGCCCACGGTGTCCAGCTCGATGAGGCTGAGCGTGTCGTCCAGGCTGTTGGTGATGAGGATGCGCCCGCCGGGCCCGGGCGGTGGAACGACGGTTCCTTCCACCCACGGGTCCGGGTGCGCGTACTCCAGCTCCTCCGGCGGCGTCACGCCGTCCACCTTCGCGCCGTCGCTACACGCGGCCAGCGCCAGCGCGAGCGCGGGCATCCAGGCTCGCGCCCTGCTCATCGCGCGCCCACCACGCGGATGGTGCGCGGCGCCTCCAGGCGGAACGGGCCCTCCGTGAGCTTGTTCTGCAGGAGGTACGCGCTCGTCACCTGGACGGTCAGGTCCTGGTCCACGGAGCCGCGCAGCGTGTCCCAGGTGGCCGCGTCGAGCCGCCACTCCAGGTTGGAGGTGAGCATCTCCACCGGGCACTGCCGGCCCGGCACCGTCACCTGCACCCAGTAGATGTCACCGGTGAAGGGCGGCAGGTGCGCCTCGGCCGAGGGCAGCACGAGGTTGCCCAGCCACGCCAGCACCGAGCGCCGTTCCTCGCGCGGGCGCGCCGGATGCGAGGGCGTCACCGAGCCGGGACCCGGGCCCGGCACCACCGAGGCCAGTGGCGACGTCCACCGCCACGTGGGCGGCGCGTCGGTGGAGGAGTACGTCTGCCCGGCGGTGGGCGACTCCAGTGTCACCGAGTCCGAGCCGGCCGTGGCCAGCCCCTTCGCGTCCACCAGCGTGCGCCATGCCTCGTCGGTGGCGTCGCCGCCATAGAGCGGCTCGCCGCACGCGTCGGCCTTGTTCTCATCGCCGTCGCAGGCGGGGGCCAGGGCCAGCAGCGCGGCCGCGCAGGAGGTCCACAGGAGCTTTCCAGTGATGGTTTTCATGAGGGGCCTCTACCAGTTGTCAGTGGGAGCGCCGCCGGCCACGGCGCCTCGTGAGGAGGGTGGACAGAAGCATCACGGCCACCGCCGCATTCCCGGGTGCGGCGGCGCAGCCGTCGGATTTCGGAGGCGGGGTCGGCGTGCCCGCGTCGGGAGGAGTGCCCGCGTCGGCCGGCGTGCCCGCGTCCGGGGGAGGAGGCGGGGG
>NZ_JABBJJ010000127.1 GCF_012933655.1 Pyxidicoccus fallax
CCACCTGCCCCACCGCCACCGCGCCGGGCGGCGCCGCCGTCCGCACGAGCCACCGCGTGGCCAGCGCCAGCAGCACGAGCTGCGCCGCCGCGAACACCAGGACGCCCCGCGTGAGCGAGCCGGACAGCGCCTCGGACGCGAAGTACAGCGGCATGTCCGGGAAGAAGTAGGGCGCGGGCGTCAGCCGCCAGCCGGACCAGCTGCCGCCCAGACCGACGATGTCCCGGTACAGCGCGGGCAGGTAGAGGGCGTCCGCGTTGAAGAAGGTCTCCGGCTCCAGCGTTCCGTCGCTGAAGCGGAAGAAGAGGTTCACCAGCGCCAGCCCCAGCAGGGCCCACGCACCCGCGCTCAGGCCCCGGAACACGGGGCCGCCCGGCGACGAGGCCGGCGGGAAGGCCTGGCGGACAGCGGGCGGCTGCATGGGGCGCCGAGGTATATCCCCGCCCCGGCGGCGCTCGGAAGCGGAAACCCTCCCACAGGCACAACACGCCTCTGGTCAACGGGCGCCCGGTGCGCTTTGTCCTGAGCCGTGAGCCTGCCTTCCCCTCCCGCCGCTCCGACAGCGACCGCCGGTCCGGTTCCGAGGGCCTGCCTCGTCGTGCTCGCGGTGTCGGCGGTGCTGCGGCTCGCGCTGGCGCTGGGCACCGACGTCTATTTCGATACCGCCTACTACTGGCAATGGGCCCGCCACCTGGCGTGGGGCTACTACGACCACCCGCCGCTGGCCGCGTGGCTCGTCGCGGTGCTCGGCATCCACGCCACGGCGCTGGTGTGCGGCGCGCTCACGGTGGCCGCGGTATGGGGACTGGCGCGCGACGTGTACGGCGACAGCGCGGCGGCGTGGCGCGCGGCGGCGCTGTGGAGCGTGGTGCCCGTGGGCATGGTGGCCGGCGTGTGGGCCACGCCCGACTCGCCGCTGCTCCTCTTCTGGACGCTGGGGCTGTGGGCCCTGTGGCGCGAGCGCTGGGTGTGGGCGGGGCTGGCGTGCGGGCTCGCCCTGCTATCCAAGTACCCGGCGGTGCTGCTGGGGCTCGCCTTCCTGCTCGCCTCGGCGCGGGCGCGGCGGCTGCCCTGGGGCGCGTGGCTCACGGGCGCGCTGGCCGTGCTGTGCTTCGTCCCGGTGGTGCTGTGGAACTCGCGGCATGAGTGGGTGGGCTTCCTCTTCCAGCTCCGCCACGGCTTCAAGGGGTGGGGCGGGTGGAACACCTTCGGCGAGTTCCTCGGGGGGCAGCTCGCGATTGGAGGCCCGGTGCTGTTCCCCCTCGCGCTGGTGTACGCGGTGCGCGGACCTCGCGAGCAGTTCCTGCTGCGCATGGCGGCGGTGGTGCCGCTGCTCTTCTTCGGCTACGCGGCGACACGCGCGCGGGGCGAGGCCAACTGGCCCGAGACGGCCTACGTGGCCGCGTGCGTGGGCGTGGCCGGAATGCGCCCCGCCTGGCGCCGCGCCGTCACCGTCTCGGGGCTGGCGGTGGTGCTCGCGGTGGGCTCGCACGTGTTCTTCCCCGTGGTGCGCGCCGAGCGGGACCGGCTGCTGTGGCGCATCCGGGGCTGGAACGTGCTGCGCGAGCTGGCCACGCCGGAGAAGTTGTTCCCCGGCATGGACGCGAAGAACGTGGCCGCCATCTACGCGCCCAGCTACCAGCTCGCCTCGCACGTGGCCTACTACACGGGCGCCGTCACCGACACCGGGGCCTCCCCGCGCTTCAGCCAGTACGACCTGTGGCCGGACCCCGTCATCGCCCCGGGCCAGGACGTGCTCTGGGTTGGCGAGGGCGGCCCTCCCCCACCCGACGACCTGGCGGCGCGCTTCACCGCCGTGGAGGGCCCCGTGGAGCTGGCGGGCGACTTCCGCGACCGGAGGGTGCACACCTTCCTCGTATGGCGCCTGCGAGCGCTCAAGCCCACGGGCGACAACGTCACCCCCTAGCGCCCACGCGTTACGACGCGGTGCATGAATCGTTACCGCGGTAACGCCCACGTCACCTTCGGTAACGTCCTGACGCACCGGGCCAACCCGTAAGGTCCTGAAAATCCAGCCAGCACGGGTTGGCAGAGGCGTTGCTCTGCTGAGCGGGGCATGCGCCCACACCCCCTCCGCCTGCTGTCGCTCCTGACCGCGCTCGTGGCCGTGCTGCACGCCGCTCCCGCGGCCGCCGGGAAGATAGCGCTCGGCGAGGAGGCGAACCTCAACGTCAACGTCCTCCTCCAGCCGCAGCTCCAGCTCATCAAGGACGGGGCGCCCGTCGGGCACGTGGGCACCGACCTCTACCTGCGCCGCATCCGCCTGCTCGTCTTCGGCAACGTGACGAAGAACCTCTCGTTCTTCATCGAGACGGACCAGCCCAACTACGGCAAGGACGGCAACTTCGACGTCACCCTGTTCATGCAGGACGCGTTCGTCTCGTACATGTTCGCGGACAAGGTCTGGGTGGACGCGGGCCTGCTCATCGCGCCGCTCTCCCGCCACAACCTCCAGGGCGCCATCGCGCTCAACACGGTCGACTACCACGCGGGCCTCGTGCGCTTCACGCCGGGCGTCGGGAAGATATGGCGAGACACCGGCGTCCAGCTCCGCGGCTTCGCCGGCCCGCTCGGCTTCCGCGCGGCCATCCTCAACGGGGCCGAGGGCGTCCGGAAGCCCGAGGCCACCGTCAACCCCGATGACCTCCCGCGCGGCGTCGCGCTCGTCCGCTGGAACTTCCTCACCCGCGAGGAGGACCTCTTCTTCCAGGGCATCTACTTCGACGACAAGCCCCGACTTTCCGTGGGCGCCGGTGCTGACTACCAGCCCTCCGCCATCGCAACCGCCACCGGCGTCCACGACTCGCTCGCCCTGTCCACCGATGTCTTCCTGAACCTGCCCCTCGCCGGAGACCAGACCTTCGTCTTCCAGACGCACGTCTTCCACTACCGCGAGGGCTTCGACAACGCGATGAGCGGCACCGGCTTCTTCTCCGAGGTCGGCTACCGCTTCGGCCACTTCGAGCCCGTGCTGTCCGGCGAGTACTTCAACTCGCGCGTCGTGAATCAGGACCTGCTCGCCCTGCGCCCCGGCTTCAACGTCTGGTTCCAGGGCCACACCTTCAACCTGAAGACCGAGGTCGCCGTCACGAAGACGGGCGACATCTCCGAGGCCGACACCGGCATCACCGGCACGGCCCAGCTCCAGTACTTCTACTGACGCCCCGCACGAGGATGACTCCCATGACGCAGACGAAGGACACGCTCATCCAGCCGAAGGAGCAGTTCAGCCTCACCGCGCACGTGAAGAACCTGGAGGAGTACCAGCGCCTCTACCGCAAGAGCCTGGACCAGCCCGAGGCCTTCTGGGGCGAGATGGCCCAGCAGCTCACCTGGTTCCACAAGCCGGACACCATCCTCGACGTGGACGCCGACCAGGTGGACTTCTCCTGGTTCGGTGGCGGCAAGCTGAACGTCGCCTTCAACTGCGTGGACCGTCACGCCAAGACGCGCCCCGGCAAGCCCGCCATCATCTGGGCCAAGAACGAGCCCGGCGAATATCAGGTCATCACCTACCGCGACCTCCAGCACCACGTGGGCCGCGTGGCCAACGTGCTGAAGGCCCACGGCGTCCGCAAGGGTGACCGCGTCTGTATCTACCTGCCCATGGTGCCGGAGCTGGCCTACACCATGCTCGCCTGCGCCCGCATCGGCGCGGTGCACTCCGTCGTCTTCGCCGGCTTCTCGTCCGAGGCCCTGCGCGAGCGCATCCTCGACTCGGGCGCCAAGGTGCTCGTCACCGCCAACGAGGGCCCGCGCGGCCCGAAGTTCGTGGCCACCAAGGCCATCGCGGACGAGGCCGTGGAGGGCCTCACCCAGGTGGAGTCCATCCTCGTCGTGCGGCGCACCTCCAAGGAGGTGCCCATGCGCATGGACCGCGACTACTGGCTGGACGTGGAGATGTCCAAGCACCGCGGCACCTGCCCCGCCGAGTGGATGGACGCCGAGGACCCGCTCTTCATCCTCTACACCTCCGGCTCCACCGGGAAGCCCAAGGGCGTGCTGCACACCACGGGTGGCTACCTCGTCTACGCGGCCACGACGTTCCGCTACATCTTCGACATCCAGCCGGACGACGTGCACTTCTGCGCCGCGGACCTCGGCTGGGTGACGGGCCACAGCTACATCCTCTACGGCCCGCTGGCCACCGGCACCACCACCGTCATGTTCGAGTCCACCCCCACGTACCCGGACGCGGGCCGGCTGTGGCAGGTGGTGGACGACCTCAAGGCCACCATCCTCTACACCGCGCCCACCGCGCTGCGCGCCCTCATCAAGGAGGGCGACGGCTGGGTGAAGAAGTCCTCGCGCAAGTCCTTGCGGCTGCTCGGCTCGGTGGGCGAGCCCATCAACCCCGAGGTGTGGCGCTGGTACCACGACGTGCCGGGCGAGGGCCGCTGCCCCATCGTCGACACCTGGTGGCAGACGGAGACGGGCGGCATCCTCATCGCCCCGCTGCCCGGCGCGACGCCGACCAAGCCCGGCTCGGCCACCCTGCCCTTCTTCGGCGTGGAGCCCGTCCTCGTGGACGACGAGGGCCGCGTCATCGAGGGCAACGGCGTCACGGGGAACCTGTGCCTGGCGCGCTCGTGGCCGGGGCAGGCGCGCACGCTGTACGGCCACCACCAGCGCTTCGTGGAGACGTACTACTCGCGCTTCCCGCGCCTGTACTTCACCGGCGACGGCTGCCGCCGCGACGAGGATGGCTACTACTGGATTACCGGCCGCGTGGATGACGTGCTCAACGTCTCCGGCCACCGCCTGGGCACCGCCGAGGTGGAGAGCGCGCTCGTGGCCCACGAGTCCGTCGCCGAGGCCGCCGTGGTGGGTTTCCCCCATGACCTCAAGGGCACCGGAGTGTGCGCTTTCGTCACCATGAAGCCGGACTACCAGGACGCCTCGCCCGAGCAGATGGTGGGCGCGCTCAAGGAGCAGGTGCGGCACGTCATCGGCCCCATCGCCACGCCGGACCGTGTGGTTCTGGTCAACGGCCTGCCCAAGACGCGCAGTGGAAAGATTCTCCGCCGCATGCTGAGGAAGATCGCCTCGGGTGAGACGGAGAACCTGGGAGATGCCACCACCCTGGCCGACCCGGCCGTCCTCGATGAGTTGCTCGCCAAGGGTACCCCCACGCAGCTCAAGCGTTGAGCAGAGCAAGTCAAACGTTGTGAGGAGGAACGTCCATGTCTGCTGATTCCCGAGAGGAAGCGCTGGAAGCCCTCGCCGCGTCACGCTGGCGGGTGGCCGCGGTGCTCACGGTGGCCACCCTGGTGGCCTACCTGGGCTTCATCCTGCTGGTGGCCTTCAACAAGCCGTTGATGGGCCAGCAAATCGTCCCCGGGCTGTCCATCGGCATCCTGCTGGGGGCGCTCGTCATCCTCACCGCGTGGGGGCTGACGGGCATCTACATCGTCTGGGCGAACGGCAAGTACGACCGCGCCCTGCACCAGCTGCGCGACGGAAAGTGAGGACGGCATGAACCCGACGACAGCAGCGGGCACGCAGCTCGGCCAGCCCAACAGCACGGCCATCATCTTCTTCCTCCTCTTCGTCGCCATCACCCTGGCGATTACGTACTGGGCGGCGCGCAAGACGAAGACGACGTCCGAGTTCTTCGCCGCCGGCGGCGGCGTGAGCGCCGTGCAGAACGGCTTCGCGCTGGCCGGCGACTACATGAGCGCGGCGAGCTTCCTCGGCATCGCCGGCCTCGTGGCCACGTCCGGCTTCGACGGCCTCATCTACTCGGTGGGCTGGCTGGTGGGCTGGCCGGTGGTGACGTTCCTCATCGCCGAGCCCCTGCGCAACCTGGGCAAGTACACCTTCGCGGACGTGGTGGCCTACCGGCTGAAGCAGACGCCGGTGCGTCTGTCCGCGGCGGTGGGCACGCTCACCGTGGTGAGCTTCTATCTGATTGCGCAGATGGTGGGCGCCGGCAACCTCATCCACCTGCTCTTCGGCCTGTCGTACGAGATGGCGGTCATCATCGTGGGCGCGGTGATGATTCTGTACGTCCTCTTCGGCGGCATGATTGCCACCACGTGGGTGCAAATCGTGAAGGCGGTGCTGCTGCTGGCGGGCGCGTCCGCGCTGGCCGGCGCGGTGCTCTACAAGTTCGGCTTCAACCCGCTGGCCCTCTTCAACGCGGCAGCCACGCAGTACGGCCCGGAGACGCTGGCCCCCGGCAAGCTGGTGGCGAGCCCCCTGGAGGCCATCTCGCTGGGCGTGGCGCTGATGTTCGGCACGGCGGGCCTGCCGCACATCCTGATGCGCTTCTACACGGTGCCGGACGCGAAGGCGGCGCGCAGCAGCGTGTTCTACGCCACGGGCCTCATCGGCTACTTCTACCTGGTGACGTTCATCCTCGGCTTCGGCGCGTCCGTGCTGGTGGGCCGGCAGGCGATTACCGGCGTGGACAAGGGCGGCAACATGGCGGCGCCCATGCTGGCGGAGGTGGTGGGCGGCACGGGCTTCCTCGGCTTCATCTCCGCGGTGGCCTTCGCCACCATCCTCGCGGTGGTGGCCGGCCTGACGCTGTCCGGCGCGGCGGCGCTGTCGCATGACTTGTGGTCCAGCGTGGTGCGCAAGGGCAAGGCCCCGGAGCACGAGCAGCTCAAGGTGGCGCGGCTCGCCAGCCTCTTCCTGGGCATCCTCGCCGTCATCCTGGGCGTGGCCTTCAAGGGGCAGAACGTGGCCTTCATGGTGGGCCTGGCCTTCGCCATCGCGGCGAGCGCCAACTTCCCCGCGCTGCTCCTGTCCATGGCATGGAAGCGCTTCACCACGAATGGCGCGGTGGCGAGCATGCTGACGGGCTCCATCAGCGCGGTGATGTTCATCTTCCTGTCACCCACGGTACAGGTGGACCTCCTGGGCAACGCCTCGGCGCCCATCCCGCTGAAGAACCCGGGCATCATCACCATCCCCCTGTCCTTCGCGGTGGGCATCCTGGTGTCGCTGATGTTCCCCGAGCGTGAGTCCGCGGACCGCTTCGCCGAGGTGAAGCACCGGATGCACGTGGGCGCGGGGAAGCCCACCCCGCCCGCGCCGGAGGCACCCGCGTCGACGGCCGTCGGCACGCCGCCGACGATGCCCTCGCCCGGCAAGGCCTGATTCACGCTTTGTCCTCCTCTCTCCTCCTCGGGAGGAGGGCAGGGACGGGGCCCGGGCCTCCAAGGGACCCGGGTCCCGTACCCACTTTCCGTGGGCCCTGAGACGCGTGGCGTCTAGACTGGCGCCGTGTCCAGGATCACCGAGCAGAGTCCGGCTGGCGGCATCCGCGCCCGGATGCACGAAATCATCTTCGAAGCGGACACTCCGGCCGGGAAGGCGTTCGACGTCGGCCTCTTGTGGACCATCCTCTTCAGCATCGCCGCGGTGATGCTGGAGAGCGTGGCCTCGGTGCGCGAGCAGTTCGGCTTCGAGCTGCGAGCCCTGGAGTGGGGCTTCACGGTGCTGTTCACCGTGGAGTACGTGCTGCGGCTCATCGCCGTGCGCCGGCCGCTGGCCTACGCGACGAGCTTCTTCGGGCTGGTGGACCTGCTGGCCATCCTTCCCACCTTCCTGAGCCTGTTCTTCCCCGGGGCCCAGTCGCTGCTGGTGGTGCGGGTGGTGCGCATGCTGCGCGTCTTCCGCGTGCTCAAGCTGGCGCACCTGCTGGGACAGGCGGAGGTGCTGATGACCGCGCTGCGCGCGAGCCGGCCGAAGATCATCGTCTTCCTCGGCGCCGTGCTCACCATCGTCGTCATCATGGGCTCGGTGATGTACCTGGTGGAGGGCCCGGAGAACGGCTTCGACAACATCCCCCGCTCCATGTACTGGGCCATCGTCACGATGACGACGGTGGGCTTCGGCGACATCACGCCGAAGACGGTGATGGGGCAGTTCATCGCCTCGGTGCTGATGGTGATGGGCTACGGCATCCTCGCGGTGCCCACCGGCATCGTCTCCGTGGAATTGGCCGCCGCCACGCGCCACGGGGTGAACACCCAGGCCTGCCCCGGCTGCGGCACCCAGGGACACGACCTGGACGCGAAGTTCTGCAAGAACTGCGGACATGCACTCTATTAGGGCGCGTAGGGCGCGGCATGGCCCGCCAGCCCGCCTCCCCCTCAACAGGCCATGTCTCCTTCCCATGCGTCCTGACGCCTATGAACAACCTTCAAGCGGGAATACGTAAGAACGCGTATTGGACTTCCATCCCTGAAAGCTGCTAGGTCCGCGGCCCCACAAACCCTGGAGAGTCTTTCACCTGATTGAAGCCTCTCCAGGTTCCACGAGGGGGAGTGCAGTGTCGCGGCGTATGTCGTTGTTGTTGTTGTGTGCGGTTGCCGTCTGGGCGGGCTGTGGCTCGCCGGTGGAGCCGGAGGAGACGCTGGAGAGCGCGGAGCAGGGGTTGGCCTGCGCGGAATCACAGCTCATCGGGTCAACGAAGCTGGTGGACACGAAGTGCTCGGGCCCATGGGAGTACGCGCTCAAGTGCTACCCGAACGTGCCGAGCAAGGCGTGCGATTTGAGCCACTATGGGACGTCGGCGTGCTGCCGCCGCTCCGAGCACGGCATCGAAATCAAGCCGGACGGCACGCCCAACCGCATCAGCCGGTCCTTCTCCACCACCGTCGAATGCCTGGCGAAGCGGCGGTGGGCCTACCACCCGGACCTGGGCTACTACTACGAGACCTATTACGACTGCGGCCAGGGCTGTAGCCTCACGGCCCAGGCGACGGTCAACACCATCCCGGCCGAATACCGGCAGGACCCCGCCTACCCCGTCACGTACACCTACTCGATCAGCAACGTCACTGGCGACGAGACCGGTGGCACCGGGACGTGCTCGTACACCATCAGGAACTGGCCCGTGTACATCCGACGCATCAACGAGGCCTGCACCACCTCGGATGTGGAGTATGGCGAGTGCACCGACACGACCAAGCCCGAATACAAGTCCTGCCGGGCTCCCAGTTCCACCCTGGCGAACGACTGCGGCGGCCCGGCGCGGTACTACACGGCCACGGGCAAGACGCGCGCGGAAGCGGATGCGGAGGCCCAGGCGTTCTACAACCCGCTCCAGGTCAACGTCGCGACCCAGGACCAGCTCAGCTCCAAACCGGAGCACTACTCGGTTGTGCCCACCTGCCTCACGGCGGAGCCCCTGCCGATGGGGACGGAGAGCGAGACCGACGCCAAGTTCGACCGCCTCAGGCGGTCCTTCACCGGCCTGGGCTCCCTGCCCTCGGGCGCTGCGCCCACGGGCGTGGACCGCGTGGCGCTGGAGGAGCAGCTCGTCAAGCGCATGAAGATGCTCTACGAGGTGCGGGGCCACCTGCTGAGCGACTACGGGGGCCAGTACGCGGCGGCCCTGTATGGCAGCAAGCCCCAGTACCTCCCGCCGTGTGGCACCACCTGGGTGCCGCCCGCGACGACGGCCGCCTGCACCAGCACCTCCTCGCTGCCCTCCATCAATGGCACCTTCACCCTGTGCAGCCGCATGTTGGAGCCGGGCATCTCCGCCCGGGCCGCGGCCAACGCAGCCATCCAGTGCGCCAGCGTGGCCAGCACCATCAAGAACCTGTCACTGACCGACTGTGCTGGCACCGTCTACCGCGACGAGTACCACCGCCTCAATCTGGCCACCCAGGTCAAGGGCATGAGCCTGCCGCTCAGCCCCCCCGTGAATGAGTACATCCGCGTCTGGGAGCTGTCGCAGCGGCTCCACCGTATCCAGCAGTGGTACGAGAACGCGCGCACCCATCTGTACCCGGCGGGAACGAAGCCGGACCCGAAGCTGCTGGCGGGCACCAGCGAGGTGCTCAAGGCCTTCTGGAACACCGTGTACCTCAAGTCCATGTCCCAGACGCCGGTGACGACGGATGCCCAGGCCGAGGCGCTGCGCCTGAAGATGCTGCACGACGGCCTGGCCGCGGACCTCGACGTCCTCAACGCGCTGTCCGGCGGCGGTGGCATGCACGGCATGGACCCCGCCATGTGGAGCGCACCAGCGCTCTACGTGCTGAGCGACGCGCTGCGCGGCCTGGAGGAGCGGCTGGAGGAAGTCAGCCGGCTGCACGACATGGGCTGCCGCTTCAAGACGTGCCAGAGCACGGCCACGCAGACCAGCCAGCTGTGGAAGGTGCTGGGCAACCTGGACCGTCCGGCGGAGCTGGCCAGCATCGCCTACGACCCGATGGTCCGCGCCGACTGGCGCAATGCCCTGGGCGCCATTGCCGACTACTACTGGTTCATCGAGTCCGCGGTGAATGACGCGGCGGGCACTCCCGTGCCTCTCGCCACGCTCCCGGAGTACCTGTCCGAGACGCCGGTGGACAGCCTGTCCGACCCGCTGAAGGGCTTTGCCTCCCTGCTCAAGGAGGCCAAGGCGCGAACGGCGTCGTACTCGGCGGACGGCCTGTTCTTCCCCACCACCCGGCGCACGCTCTCCATTGGCTTCGACGAGGCCAAGCTGGGCGAAATCCTGGGCCTGCTCAATACCACCATCACCCAGACCGACACCGAGATCGCCGCCTACCGGAGCAGCCGGCTGACGCTGGTGCAGGGGCTGCTGGGCCAGCTGCAGAACCAGTCGAGCCAGGCCAACATCACCTCGCGGCTGGAGCTGCTCGCCGCCCATGTGGGTGACCTGAGCAAGGACCTCAACGGACTGCGCATCAGCCACGCGGTGGACGAGGCCACCTACGGCGACTTCATGGAGAACTTCGAGGCCCTGGTGCCGGCCATCGAGCAGGCCGGCCAGGACCTCCAGAAGTCCGCGGAGGGCATGGACATCAACGCCCGGGATCACACGCGGCACACCTCGCCGGGGAGCCAGGACCTGAGCACCATGTGGGTGCTCAAGGGGAGCGACCCGCTCTCCGTGGTCGCGGCGGCGGGTGACTCGGTGAACGTCCAGGTGAGCGGCAGGTGGGCGCCGCAGTGCGCCCTGTCCAGGGTGACGCTGCCGGACAGCAAGACGCCGGTGCTGAGCGGCTCCAGCGGCCCCATCCTGACGGGCCCGGAGGGCTACGCGTTCACGGTGCAGAACTCGGAGTACGTGGCCGAGTCGGTCCAGACCGTCACCACCGAGGGCAAGTATTCGAACTGGAGCTGGGGCGCGAAGCTCTGCGCGGGGCTGGGGCTGGAAGTCCCCGTCGTGAAGGAGGTCCTCAAGTTCACCGCGAGCCTCACCGGATGCGTCAACTACGACGGAGGCAGGACGTGGAGCCAGAACCGGAGCGAGTCCGACAGCGAGGGCAATGAGACCCGCTCCTCCTTCACCATGGCCCAGGGTGTGCGCTCGGAGCTCACGCCGTTCCCGAACCAGCCAGTGGGCGCCTTGCTGCTGGTGCAGATGCCGCCGGACGTGGACGACGTGGCCTACACGAACAAGAGCCTCGCCCACGCCGTGCAGGTGGTGCAGGCGCCGTACACATCCGTCTTCGTGGACCGGCCCTCGAAGCTCTACCTGGTGGTCAACGACATCAAGGGAAGCAGCTCCGACCCGGCGAGCCCGTGCAACCCCGTGAACGTGAGCGACTCGCGGCTGTCCGTGCGGATGGTCCACATGGTGTCCAAGTCCGAGGCCTCCAAGGAGATGGCGCGGGCGATGCTGGTCGCCCAGGCGGAATTCCAGACGCTGGCCAACACCTACGTGGCCCAGGGCCGGCTGCTGCCCAGCCAGTCCGCGCACCTGGGCAACACCGCCTACCAGAAGCTCTACCTGGAGTGCTCCCGGCGGGTGGTGGGCCCCTGCGTGGACAACGTCAGCTACTACCCGCAGGCGCTGCTCAAGCTGTTCGACACGTGGGTGACGAAGGAAATCGTCGACATCGAGCGCGAGGTGGAGCTGGTCAACATCGAGCGGCAGATCCGCTCGGTGATGCTGGAGGTCAAGCACCTGGAAGCCGACTACCTGAACGCCCAGGCGCAAGCGCGGCTGCTGGCGCTGGCCCCCGCGTGGGCGCTGCGCAACCTGGACGGCAACATGCTGCGCGTGCGGCTGGAGACGATGCGGAAGATCATGGGCGAGTGGCTGGCGCCGGCCATCGACGTGAAGTACCCGGAGATCCGCACGCCGGGACACAACGTGGCCTTCACGCCGGCGGAGCTGACGCTCCTCAATGGGCTGACGACCATCGACCCGCTGGACGCGGACATCGAGCTGCTCCTCACCAAGGCGGAGGAGGCGGCGAAGGCTGTGGAGAACCGGCTGCGGATGGCGAGAACGGAGCTGGCGGCGACGACGGTCAGGGACGTCTTCGTGAGCATCCCGCGCCATGACAAGGTGGTGTCCACGCGGTGGAGCCGCGTGGACACTGACACGGCCAGGGCCGTGTGGGAGGACATCCTGGCGGACCGCAATCCCGAGATCGTCCTGAGTCCGGCGTTCCTCTACAAGAGCGGACAGCAGTACCTGGAGTGCAACCACACGACCCCGGTCATCAACACGATCGGGCTGTATGTGGCCTTCACGCCCAGCCGGACGTACACCCCCTACACCACGGGCCTGAGCTTCAGACCCGCCACGGAGTTCCAGACGGCGTCGGGGCTGCACGAGTACGACTTCGTGAATGACACCTACCTGGGGCCTTCCACCAGCGCCCTGGTGGGGGTTTCGGCCAGTGCGGCCTCGGCGCTCGACGTCCTCTTCGATGACCAGGCAGCAACCACCCCGAAGTCGCTGGCGGGCACGGGGCTGTCGCCGTTCACCCGCTTCACCCTGGACCTGACGGCCTTCCGGAACTCCCACCCGAGCACCACGCCGGGTGCGCTGAGCCCCACCAATCCGCTCTACCTCGCGGAAGAGCTCATCGTCGGCTTGCGCCTGGAGGCGCGCCAGCAGGGGCCGCTGACGAAGCTGCCCAACGTGACCGCGTGCCAGTAGTGACGTGACTCATGCTCCGGGGCCGGGCGGCTGGCCCGCCCCGGTGACCGCCGTCCTTTCCGCTCCGCCGCGCGAGGTGCCCGCGCGGCGGAGCGTCTTTGTCATCTCGCGGGCCGGAAGTCGTCCCTCCAGCAAGATGGAGAGGCGAACCGCCCCGCGTCCGTCCTTCGTCTTCGGGAGTCGACGTCATGCGAAGTGCCATGGGGTGTCTGGCGTTGCTGGTGGCGGGTGTCGCCGCCGCGCAGCCATTCAACGACGTGTTGGTGCAGTCGCCGGAGCTGTCCGCTCCGCAGCGTGGCTCGCTGGTGGGGCAGTACGCGCGCACGGCCTTCGGGCCCTCGGATGTCAGCCGGGGCGGCTTCACGCTGGCCTCGCCCTTTCAGGCACCCGGCGAGCGGGGCGTGCTGCTGGCGAGCATCTTCCCGGTGTATTCGCCGGACAGCGGGATTTCGGAGTGGGGCCTGGGGTGGCAGACCTCGCTGGCGCTGACGCGCTCGCGGGTGGTGGGAGAGGTGGACTACGCCACCGACGAGCTGACGGGCCCGTGGGGCCGCATGGTGCGTGGCACGGATGGCCGCTGGTACCCGCTGGGCCTGAGCACGCCGGTGCGCGTGGAGGCCGGCGCGGGTGACACGTATGTGGCGTACCTGCCGGACGGCAGCCGGTGGACCTTCGGCGGCGTGGCGCGGGTGCTGACGCCCCAGGGCACCTACGCCTGGTACCTGACACAGGTGGAGACGGCCACCGGGCGCAAGACGAAGCTGGAGTACGAGGCCAACGCGTCGGGCCGGCTGTTCCTCCAGCACGCCTGGTACGGCGGCGTGGGGGATGACTTCCAGTACCGGGTGGACCTCGCCTACGAGCCGGTGCCGGTGGCCTTCGTGGACTACCGCGCCAGGGTCCCACTGCGGTTGGACCGGCGCGTGTCGGACGTGACGGTGAGCGCGAAGCACGCGTCCACCGGAGTGTTTGCCTCCAGGTGGACCCATGCCCTGAGCTACACGCAGGATGGGCTGGGCCCTGCCTTCTGGCTGGACTCCGTCCAGCAGACGTTCGCATCGGGCGCGCAGCCGCCGGCCGTCACGTATGCCTATGCGTCGGCCACCTCCACCTTGCAGGTGACGGCGCCCCGGCCGGTGCCCGCCTTCGACCAGGTGATGCAGGACTACTCGGCGGCGGTGGCGCTGCCTTCCTATTCCACGCCCCTGGACAGCCAGGAGGACGGACGCGCGGACCTGGAGAGCCAGCGCGACTTCAGCCTCATCGTCCAGGGCGACTCGGGCTACACCTATCAGCCGCTGCCGCCCGCGCCCGCCGACGTGGACTGGAACTGCCGCCCGGCCGCGGACCCGAACAACCTGCCGCGCACCCTGGCGCGCATGAAGGCCTCGTCCCCCGACTACCAAGTGGTGACGATGAACTACCAGGATGCGCTGGGGCAGACGCAACTGACGCTCTGCCGGAGAGACGGCAAGCCGCTCTACCGCACGTCATTGCCAGACCAGTGGGACCTGGGCAGCACGCGGCGGCTGGTGGACCTCAACCGGGACAGGCAGCCGGACCTGGTGCAGGTGTACTGGGGCGGCTACCAGGTGGTCCCCAACCAGAGCACGGCCACGGGCTTCGCCTTCGGCTCCCCCATCACCGGCGCGCTGCAGCTGGAGTTCATGCCGGAGGCGCTGTGGGTGCATGACTTCAACGGCGACAGCGTGGCGGACCTGGTGGTGCGCTTCGGCAGCCTGTTGATGGTGTACCCGGGCAAGGGGGGCTTCCAGTACGAGGCGGAGCCGGTGGTGTACCCGGCGGAGTCGTGGGGCATGCCGGTGGACCTGACGGGCTACTCGCTGAGCTTCGTGGAGGCGAACGGCGACGGGTTGAGCGACGTGGTGCTCAGCAATCCCTATGGCGCGTTCCTCTTCGTCAACGCGGGAGACCGGCTGGTGGAGAGGGCGGTGCCAGGGCTGGCGGCGCTGGGGCCGGACGCGGGCTTCCCGCTGGTGCAGGACGTGACGGGAAGTGGGAACACGGAGGTGCTGTTCACGGGGCTGGGGCAGGCGTACTCGCTGGCGCTGAACGCGCCGGGCACGGGCCTGATGTCGTTTGCGGACGACGGCAGGGGCACGCGGCTGCACTTCAGGTATGCGCGCGCGCCGGCGGTGCCGGGCGTGGGACAGCGCAACGCGGTGCTGGACACGTTGAAGGTGGAGTCCACCGGCGAGGACTCGGTGACGTACCGCTACGAGTACACGGCGCCGAAGGTCCACTCGGTGGGCCGCTTCCTGCTGGGCTACGGCCAGGTGTCGCGCTGGGACCTGCAGGTGACGCGGGAGATGGACTTCCTGTTCACGGACATCGCGCCGGGCCTGCCGCTGGGCTCGCGGACGCGGGACCTCCACGCGGCGCAGGTGGAGTCCTTCACCGCGTCCGAGTACGCCGACGACACCTTCCAGGGCCTGCCCTGGAAGCGGCTGAGCGCCGAAGTGCGCGGCTGGCGGAGCGAGGATGGCACGCAGACGCTGTCGGAGCGCACGGAGTACCTGGAGTACGCGGCGAACGTGTGCCCGTCGCGGGTGCGCGTCACCACCGCGCACGGCACGCTGGTGCGCGAGCAGGAGCGGGCCAACCCCGCGGGGCTCGTCAACCACCTGCACTGCCTGACGGGCCGTCTGGTGCAGACGGGCACGCACACGGACGCGTCGCTGAACTTCCAGCACGAGGGCGTGGTGCAGCACAACGCGGTGGGCCTGGTGGAGTCGGTGCTCAGCGTCGGCGCCGGCCAGTCGCTGATGCTGCAGGAGGTGAGGTACCGCCCGGATTCCACCCTGGACTGGATGTCCGCGCCGGGGCGCGGCGTGACGTCGTTCGAGTACGAGCCCGGCACGCGGCTGCTGAGGCAGGTGACGGCGCCGGACGGCGTGGTGACGCGGGTGACGTCGAGGGACCCCGTCACCGACGCGGTGCTGACGCTGGAGGTGGACCGGGGGACGCAGCGCTTCCAGCAGTTCTTCCGTCATGACGGGCAGGAGCGGCTGGAGAAGCAGTGGGACAGCCTGGGTGGCTCGGAGGCGAACCCGAAGGAGTCGTACGGCTACCGCTTCGCCACGGCGACGGCGCCCGCGTCGGTGTTCATGCGCTCGCTGGTGGACGCGCAGACGGGATCGGTGCGGCAGAGCGTGGGCTACTCCACGGCGGCCGGCGACGCGGTGACGTCGGCCCGGCGCATCCCGGAAGGCTGGGTGTTCGACGGGGTGGTGGAACGGGTGGCCTCGCGCGCGGAGCTGCGCAAGTGGATGCGGCCGGGCGTGGCCGGCTCCGTGGACGTGCAGGCGCTGGACTACGCCAGCCTCTTCGCGGGTGGGAGGGCCGTGTCCTACTCGCGCGTCACCACCTTCGGTCACGACGCGGCGGCGACGGCCACCTTCCATGACGGCGTGGAGCAGCAGATGGCCACGTCCCTGTCGCTGGAGGCGGGGCAGCTGTCTCGCACGGCGCTGGAGAACGGCACCTTCCAGACGCGCAGCCTGCGGGACGCGGGCGGACGGGTGGTGGCGTACGAGGACGAGGAGCTCACGCGCCACGGCTACCGCTACGACGCCCTGGGCCGGCTGCGGCAGGTGGACCTGCCGGGCGGGAAGACGCACAAGGTCCGCTACGACGCGCATGGCCGCGTGGAGCTGCTCGAGCGCCAGGACGTGGCGCGGGTGGAGTACGTCTACGCGCCCATCACGGGCCTGATGAGCGGCAAGCGCTTCACCACGCCCGCGGGCACGCTCGTGCGGCAGGTGTCCTTCGCGTACGACGGCGCGGGGCGGCTGTCCACGGAGACGCACGCCGACCCCGCGGGCAGCCTCGTGTACCGGTATTACCGCGACGGCGCGACGCCCTCGCAGCCCACGGCGGTGACGACGCGCGGCTTCGTCACGGCGGTGGAGGGACCGGGCTACGTCAAGCTCACCGAGTACCGCGCGGACGGCAAGCCCACGAAGCGCACCCTGTCCCTGACGGGCTGGCGCAAGGTGGAGACGCTGCTGGGCTACACGGACGGCGGCGAGCCCGCGATGGAGACGACGTCCACCTGGGACCTCCAGGGTGGCGGGCTGGTGCAGCTGTCGTCCCACACGCGGCAGCACCGCTGGGACGCGCACGGGCGGCTGTCCGAGGTGGGGCTGGACGGGAAGCTGCTGGCGGTGATGGAGCATGACGCCAACGGCAAGCCGCGGTCGGCGACCTTCGCTACGGCGGGGAAGGCGACGCTCGGGTACGAGCCGCTGACGCGCGAGCGGGTGTCCCTGCTGGTGGAGGGACAGGGCTGGAGCGCGTACACGGACCTGCGCTTCAACGCGCGCGGCCTCATCGAGTCCGAGGCGGTGAACGTCGGTGGGCACAACCTGCGCCGCCAGTACACCTATGGCGCGCAGAGGTACCTGACGGGCGCGACGGACGCGGACGGCTCGTATTCCTACGAGCACATGGAGGACGGCCTGCCGCGCGCCATCCAGGAGGGGAACGTCCGGCGCGAGCTGGTCTTCTCGGGCGCGACGCTGACGGCGGGCGGGGTGACGTACACCTTCGATGCGCTGGGGCGCACGGCGACGAAGGGGGATTTGACGTTCGGCTATGGCCCACACGGACACATGTCACGGGCCACGCGGGGCACGAAGACGTGGGAGTTCCTCTACGACGAGCTGGGACAGCGGCTGCTGAAGAAGGACGGCAACCAGCCGGTGGCGGCGTACGTGGAGGGCGGCGGGTACCTGGACGGCACGGGGCTGACGGAGCCGTTCCGCTTCGCGGGGCAGCTGGTGGGGCTCCTGAAGAACGGCACGTTCCAGATGGTGGGCACGGACCTGCGCGGCACGCTGCTGGCGGACACGGATGGCACGGCGCGGCGGGTGTCTCCGTTCGGCCTGCGCGCCACGCATCCGGACGTGGCGGCGGCGCTGGACTACGCGCAGAAGGGGTACGACGCGGACCTGGGGCTGATTCGCATGGGGGTGCGTGACTACGACCCGTCCATCAACCGGTTCCTCACGCCGGACCCGCTGTTCCTGGAGGAGCCGTGGCGGTGCGTGAACAGCCCGGTGGAGTGCAACCTGTACGGCTACGCGGGTGGCAACCCGGTGTCACACGTGGACCCGTCGGGCGAGGCGCTGGAGACGCTGTGGGACGCGGCGAGCCTGGCGGTGGGCGTGGCGAGCATCGCCAACTGGGACGAGAAGACCTCCACGCTGGACAAGGCGTTGGACGTGCTGGGCGTGGCGCTGGACGGCGCGGCGGTAGCGGTGCCCTTCATCCCCGGCGGCGCGAGCATGGGACTCAAGGCGCTGCGCGCGGGTGACAAGGCGGTGGACGCGCTGAGGACGGCGGACAAGGCCGGTGACGCAGGCAAGGCGCTGAGCAAGACGGACGAGGCCGCGGAGGTGGCGAAGCAGTGCGCGGACGGGGACTGCAAGATTCCGGGCATCGGCTGCTTCGTGGCGGGCACGCCGGTGCTGACGAAGGAGGGCCTGAAGCCAATCGAGGAGGTGGAGGCGGGCGACGAGGTCTGGGCGCGGAGTGATGCGTCCGGCGAGTCGGGCTGGAAGCGGGTGGTGCACCTGAAGGTGACGCACGACAAGCCGGTGCTCGACGTGGTGATGGAGGCGGAGGACGGGCGCTCGGAGTCGATTGGGGCGACGCCGGACCATCCGTTCTGGGTGGAGGGCCGGGGCTGGACGCAGGCCGGGCACCTGAGGCCCGGCATGCAGGTGCCGAGCGCGCACAGCGGCTGGCTGCGCGTGTCGCGCACGACGTGGCGTCAGGCGGGCGAGACAGTCTTCAACTTCGAGGTGGAGGACTTCCACAGCTACTTCGTGGGCGGGCTGTCGGCGTGGGTGCACAACAATGACGAGTGTCGCAAGGCCGCAGAGGCCGGATCGAAGACGCCGGTGCCTTCCACGAAGTCTTCACAATTCGGGCCCAAGATTGCAGACAAGGTTCCAGATGGGGGTGTTCCGAAGAATTGGAGCAGGAGTCAGATCGAAGACGCGGTCGCTGATTACAGAGCAAGCATCGCTACGCGGAAGGCAGAGATGCAGGCTTTCGACGCCGCTGGGGTCGGTTCGGCGACACAACGGCTGGCGCATGCGCGCAGAATCACGGAAGAGGAGACCTTCCTCCGCTCTCTCGTGAAGGCGCTCGAGAACTGACCATGATCGATGACGAGGTCAATGAGATTCTGGTGGATCCAACGGACGACGGGACGCGTCTCAATGACATCGCCGATGAATTCCGACGCGGTCGAGAAGTCAGCCAGCTCGTGGTGCTTTTGGACTCCACGAATCCGGAACTCGTTTCCATCGGAGCGTGGATCCTGGGTGAGCTGCCGTTCGAGCTCTACCAATCCGACGAACTCCTTTCTCGACTGTGGAGCATCACTGGCCACCCCGATCCGGCGGTTCGTTTACATGCCCTTGGCGCACTGTTCCCCGCGCTCAACCCGACGGACGCCAGTACTCGCGAGCTATTGCGGAGATTGCTTTGTGACCCGAACGAAGGCGTTCGTATGTCGGCCCAAGCAGCGGCGAGCCGCCTGTCCTTGACGTAGCCATGGGTGACGCTCATCGACGTTCTAGGCTTGGGCCCGCACGGCCTCCATGAGCGCCTGGCGCACCGCCGTGCGCACGGGCGCGGGCACCGCGTCTCCCGGAATGCGTCGGCATAGGGAGACGGTGCGCTTGAGGGACTCGCAGGCCTCTGCGCAGCGCGGGCAGCGGCCCAGGTGGTCCTCGAGGCGGACGCAGGTGGCCTGGTCGATGTCCCGGGCCGCGTACCCGGACAGCTCCCGGGCCAGCTCCGGACAGCCCGGGCCTCCGGCCGTGGCGTTCTCCCCGAGCAGCGTGGCCAGGTGCTCGCGCAGCTGCATCCGCGCGCGGTGCAGGCGGCTCTTGAGCGCCCGCACCTCGATGCCCACCACCTTCGCGGCCTCCTCGGCGGACAGGCCCTCCACGTCCCGGAGGATGAGCGCCTCGCGGTAGCTGTCGGGGAGCGCGAGGATGGCGGCCTGGAGCACCTCCCCCATCTGGCGGGCGTGGGACGCGTCGTCCGGAAGCGACGCCTCGGCGGGCACCTGGGACGCGACCGCCGAGTCGAGCGGCAGGTGCTCCTCGGGCACGCCCGCCCGCCTGCGCCGTGCCCGGAAGCAGTGGGTGCGCGCCACCTGGTAGAGCCAGGTGGACAGCTCCGCCTCGCCTCGGAAGGAGTGCAGGCCCTGGAAGGCGGTCAGCAGCGTCTCCTGGAGCACCTCCTTCGCGTCCTCCTCCGAGCCGCACATGCGCAGCCCGAACCGGTACACCTGCCGCTCGTGACGGTTGAGCAGCTCCTCCAGGGCGCCGTCGTCCCCCTGCCGCGCCGCCGCTATCAGCTCCGCTTCGCTTCTCGCCGCCATGGGGTCCTTCTCCGGGCTGCCTGGCCAGGGTCCGCCTGACTGGAGAGCAAGCGCCGGGTCACAATCGTCGCTCCGGTGAATCCTTTTTCCATCGTCCTGGCTCCAACTCCCTGGAGGCCCATGACGATGCTCTTCCGATACCGCGTCCTCGACCCATCTCCATTTCATCGTCGGCCCCGTCGGCCGCAAGGTCGAGTGAGCCCATGATGAACACCTTCCTGCTTCCCCTTCTCGGAGGCGCCCTCATTGGCGTGAGCGCTTCCCTTCTCCTGCTCTTCAATGGCCGCGTCGCGGGCGTCAGCGGCATCACCGGAGGCTTGCTCACGCCCGCGGCTGGTGACGTCGGCTGGCGCGCTGCCTTCCTCGGCGGGCTCGCGCTCGGGGGCGTCCTGTTGGGCGTGTTCCTACCCCGCTCGCTGGGAGCCCCGGTCGTCCCGGGCGTGGGAGCCACCCTCCTGGCGGGCCTGCTCGTGGGCTTCGGCTCGCGGCTGGGCGGCGGCTGCACCAGCGGGCACGGCATCTGCGGCGTGGCCCGAGGCGCCACGCGCTCCGTGGTGGCCACGGCCACCTTCGTGGCCACCGGCGTCCTCACCGTCTTCGTCATCCGTCACCTGCTGGGAGGTGCCTCATGAAGGCCGTGCTGATGGCCGGGCTGGCCGGCCTGCTCTTCGCCCTGGGCCTGGGCATCGGAGGGATGACCGACCCGGCGAAGGTCGTCGGTTTCCTCGATGTCGCGGGAGACTGGGACCCGAGCCTCGCCTTCGTCATGGCCGGCGCCCTGGGGACGCATGCCCTCCTGCGCCGGCTCATCCTGCGCCGCAAGCAGCCCGTCCTCGCGCCGACGTTTCCGTCGTTGAAGCAGGCGCGCGTGGACGGGCGGCTCGTGGGAGGCGCGGCGCTGTTCGGCATCGGCTGGGGGCTCGCGGGCTACTGCCCGGGGCCGGCGCTCACCCTGCTCGTCACCGGAGGCCCCACGGTGCTGCTCTTCATCGCGTCCATGCTGGCCGGCATGGGGGCCTTCCGCTGGTGGGAGTCGGCCCGTGCCTCGGGCGCCTTGCCACACGCCCGGAGCGGGTGAGGCCGCACCGCACCGTACGCCGGCCAACGGAGGTCTCCGACTTCAGGGCATATGGGTTGACGCCGAAGTTGCCGCAACGTTCTCCGCCCACGCGCATTGGTGCGAGGCGGGCCCCGCGCTGCGTGGTGGTGGCTAGCATGGGGGGAGTCCTGATGCGGCGCGGCGGCTACAGGCAGAGAGAGGTGGACGAGGAGCGCCTCGTCCATCAGTTCCCCGGGCTCGACCGCAAGGCGGTGGGGGCCTTCTTCACGCCCGCGCCGCTGGTGGAGCGCACGCTCGCGCTCGCGCTGACGCACCTGGGCGAGGGCCCGCTCACCGTGGTGGACCCGGCCTGTGGCGCGGGAGCGTTCCTCACGGCGGCGGCCCGGCTGCGGCCCGACGCGCGGCTGTGCGGCCTGGAGCTGGACCCGGAAGTCGCGCGCGTCTGTCAGGCCCGCGTGCCGGGCGCGGACGTGCGCGCGGGTGACGCCCTGCGCGGAGGGCTGGAGCCACTGCTCGCCGCCACGCCGCCGGAGCACCGCGAGCTGTGGGTGGGCAACCCGCCCTACAACGGCACCTCGCCGGTGCTGAAGGACGCGAGAACCTACGCCCGCCTGCGCGCGCTGCTGCCCCTGGCCCTGCCGCCGGGCACCAGCCTGCGCGACGACTTCGCCTTCTTCCTCCTGGTGGCCGCGCACCGGCTGGTGTCGCGCCCGGGCGTGCTCGCCTTCATCACCCCGGCGACGCTGCTGGACGCGTTCCTCTACGCCCCGCTGCGCCAGTCCTTGCTGGGCACGCTGGCCCTGCGCGAGGTGGTGGACCTGGGGCCCGGCGTCTTCCGGGGCACGCAGGTGCGCACCTGCATCACCGTGTGGTCCTCGCTGCCGGGGCCGCGTGCCACGCCGCGCTTCGAGCGCCAGGATGGCCAACGTCAGGACTTCACGCCCGCGGCCCCCGAGTGGCGGCTCGTCCCCACGGCACCGGAGGCGGAGGAGCTGGACGCGCGCTGGCGGGCGGAGGGCGAGCCGCTCACCACGCTCGTCCCGGTGAGCCTGCCCGGGGTGAAGACGCGCTTCGACGAATTGCTGGTGGACGCGGACCCGGACCGGCTGATGGCCCGCCTGCGCGCCTTCGCCATGACGCGCGAGGAGGAACTCCCCGACTTCGCCCGCGCCCATGGGCTTCCGGAGGAGCTGCTGCCCAAGCTGCGCGCGCTGAAGGCGGGCCCGCCACTGTCGGTGGACCCATGCTACGTGCGGCCCTTCTTCCGGTACGGAGGCGCGAGGCATCGGGGCACGCTGCCGCCCGAGGCCCGCGCGTACTGCTACCTCGACCGGCGCCTCATTCCGCGCGGGGACCACCGGCTGCGCGGGCCGTACGACCCGCACCTGGGCGCGGTGAAGCTCCTCTTCAACGTGCGCGAGCTGCCACTGTCCGCCGCACTGCTGGAGGACGAGGGCTGCGTGCACGACCACCGGCACGCGCGCTTCGCGCCGCTGTACGTGCCGCAGCGGCTCCGCGACGAGGGGCTCCTCGTCACCCGCTCGGTGTCGACGCTGGGGGAGCTGGGGCCGCTCGTGCCCAACCTGTCGCCCCGGGGACAGGCCTGGGCGGAGTCACTGGGCGGTCCCCTGCCCGCCTTCCGAGCGCTGGTGAATTTCCTCAACGGGCCCGAGGTCCAGGACATCTGGGCGCCGGCATTCGGCGCCTCGAGGGTGGTGCCGGTGCCGCTGAAGGACCTGGAAGCGAAGTGAAGTGAATGCTCCCAGTCGTTTCGCTCGGATGCCCGCAAGGTTTCCAGGGCAGCGGGCCCGCGCAGTCGCTAGTGTCCACCTTCGCCGAGTAGCGACCTACCCAGGAGGAAGGACCAACCTATGAAGATTCGCTCCCTGCTGACCGCCGCCGCACTCACCGCCGCCGCGCCCGCGCTGGCCCAGGCCCCGCAGGCCGCGCCCCAGGAGAAGGCCGAGGGCAAGGGAAAGGCCGCCGAGGGCAAGGGCCAGGGTGAGGGCAAGGGGAAGGGCCAGGAGGCTCCGGCCCAGGGCGCGCCCGCCGCGGGTGCCGCCGGTGCCCCGGCCGCGGAGAAGAAGGCCCCGCCGAAGGGCGAGATGGCGCGGGCGCTGGTAAAGGACGCGCAGGGCAAGGACGTGGGTGAAATCACGTTCGAGCAGACGAAGCAGGGCGTGCTGGTGAAGGGCACCCTGAGCAACCTGCCGCCGGGCCAGCACGCCTTCCACGTCCACGAGACGGGCAAGTGCGACGCCCCGGACTTCAAGACGGCGGGCGGCCACTTCAACCCGCAGAAGAAGGCCCATGGCATCCTGTCGCCCAAGGGCCGTCACCACGGCGACCTGCCCAACCTCTACGTGGGCCAGGACGGCCGCGTGCAGTTCGACACCTTCGCCCAGCACGGGCTCACCGTGAAGTCCATGTTCGACAAGGACGGCTCCTCGGTGATGGTGCACACCAAGGAGGACGACTACCACACCGACCCGACCGGCGACGCCGGCGGCCGCATCGCCTGCGGCGTGGTGGAGAAGGCGGAGTAGTTCTCTGAGCGGATGGGTGCCTCTCCTGTCACGGAGAGGCACCTCGCCGGAGCACACGAGAGAAACAACTGCAACTTGATTCCTCGAAGGTGGGCCTCCAGCCTTGTTCCCGAACCCGCACCGGTTGGGAGCCCATCGCATGAACACGTTGCGTCGTTGGAGCCTGTGTCTGCTGCTCGCCAGTGGCTGCGCCACCGCGCCGGCTCCTCGCGAGGCGCCGCCCGTCCCCAACATGGCCGCGCTGGATGCCGAAGCGGCGCGCGCGATGGCCGCGACCGGCGCGAAGGGGCTGGCGCTCGCGGTGATCGATGACGGGCGCGTGGTGGCAACCCGGGCCTACGGCGCGCGCAATGCGAAGGGCGAGCCGCTGCTGACGGACACGGTGATGTACGGCGCATCAATCACCAAGTCGGTCTTCGCCTATCTGGTGGTGCAGCTGGCGGACGAGGGCCGCATCGACCTCGACGCCCCCATCGCGCGGTACCTGGAAAAGCCACTGCCCGACTACGCGGACGAGGACCGTTACTCGACCTGGTCGCACCTGGCCGGCGACGAGCGCTGGCGGGCCATCACGCCGCGAATCCTGCTCACCCACAGCGCGGGCTTCGCCAACTTCGGCTTCCTCGAGCCCGACGGCAGGCTGCGCATCCACTTCGCGCCCGGCAGCCGCTACGCGTACTCCGGTGACGGAATCATCCTGCTGCAGTTCGTGCTCGAACGCGGGCTCGGGCTGGACGTGGGCGCCGAGCTGCAGCGGCGCGTGTTCGACCGCTTCGGCATGCGCGATACCAGCATGCAGTGGCGGCCGGACTTCGCGCGCAACCTGGCCGACGGCTGGATGGCCGACGGCACCGTGGAGCCGCACGACGAACGCAGCACCGTGCGCGCGGCCGGTTCGATGGACACCACCATCGAGGACCTGTCGCGCTTCGCGGCCGCGCTGGTGCGCGGTGAAGGTCTGTCGCCACGGGCCTTCGCCGAGCTGACCGCGCCGCAGCTGCCCATCACCACCCGGAGCCAGTTCCCCACCCTACAGGACGAGCTGCCTCCGGCGCAGAGGCGCGGGGACCTGGCGGCGGGACTGGGCGTGGTGGTGTTCGACGGCCCTCAGGGTCGCGGGCTCTTCAAGGGCGGCCACAACGACAGCACCGGCAACACCCTCGTGTGCCTGCCGCGCGGACGCCGCTGCCTGCTGCTGCTGGCCAACGACGTGCGCGCCGAGGCCGCGTTCCCACGGCTGGTGCGCTTCGTGCTGGGTGAAACCGGCGTGCCCTGGGACTGGGAGTACGCCGGCAGGACATTCTGGGACGGGCGTTGAGCGCGGCCTGGGCGCGGCGCTCGGCTCAAGGCACGGGCTTCGCCACGGCGCTCGTGGGCTCCTTCACCGGAGTGAAGCGCAGGTCCTGGAAGTCGTAGCTGAAGTCGGTGAGCGGCGACACGGGCTGCATCCGCATCTCACCGATGGCGCCGTCCGGCTTCAGCGCGAACGACACATACGCATCCGCGTTCAGCGAGCGCTCCTTCCAGCGCGCGATGAACGTGTCGTACTGCCAATGCTCCAGCTCCCCCGTGAGCTGCGGCGACCGGCTGAAGCGCAGCACCAGCTTCTCCCCTTCCTTCACGATGGCCACGTCCCCGTACCACGCGTCCCGGTACGTCCCCACGTAGGCCCCGGCCGGCAGCGACGGCTTCGACTGCGCGTTGCGCGCCGAGGCCGCCAGCCCCACCGCCGCGTTCGCCTTGGCCTCCCGCTCGGTGTCCTCCGCCTTGAACGCGGCGACCCAGTCCGTGGCCGGCGCGCCCAGGTATGCATCCAGCAGCGTCCACGTGGGCGCCTCGAAGCCGCCGCCCTCCTCCTGGTTCGTCAGCACGGCGATGCCCAGCTTCAGCTCCGGCACCAGCACCACGCGGGACAGGTAGCCCGGAAGTCCGCCCGTGTGCCCCACCAGCTTGAAGCCCCGGTAGTCGCGCAGCGTCCAGCCCAGCCCGTACGCGGAGAAGTTCGGGCGCAGCGAGGCCAGCGCCTTCGACGGCTCCTTGATGGGCATCACCGTCTGCGCGGACCACATCTCGCGCGACTGCTCCTCGCTGAAGAGGCGCTTCTTCCCCTCCGTGCCCGGAATCGCCCCACGCTCCAGCTGCGCGAGCATCCACCGCGCCAGGTCATTCACGCTGGAGTTGATGGCCGCCGCGGGCGCGTTGTTGTCGAAGGACATCGGCTGGATTGCTCCCAGCACCCCGTCCGACTTCGCGTGCGGAATGGCTACATTGGCGCCCGGCCGCAGCTCCTTCACGCTGGTGTTGCTGGCGCGCATGCCCAGCGGCTGGAAGATGCGCTCGCGCATGAAGGCGCTCCACGTCTTCCCGCTCGCCTTCTCGATGACCTTCCCCGCCACGAGGTAGAGGATGTTGTCGTACGCGTACTTGCTCCGGAAGCTGCTCGCCGGAGGGATGTGCCGCAGCTTCGCGACAATCTCGTCCTCGGTGAACGTGGAGCGCGGGAAGTAGAGCAAATCCCCCGCGCCCAGCCCCAACCCGCTGCGGTGCACGAGCAGGTCCCTCACCGTCAGCTCGCGCGTGACGTAGGGGTCATGCATCTGGAACGACGGCAGGTGGTCGATGACGCGGTCGTCCCACTTCAGCTTGCCCTCGTCCACGAGCATGGCCAGCGCCGCCGCGGTGAAGGCCTTGCTGTTGGAGGCGATGCCGAACAGCGTGTCCGCCGTCACCGGCGCGCGCTCGCCCAGCTTCCGCACGCCATAGCCCTTCGCCATCACCACCTTGCCGTCCTGCACGACGGCCACGGCGATGCCGGGCACCTCGAAGGTCTTCATCGTCCGTTCGACGACGGCGTCGATGTCGGCCTGGGCCGGCTGCTGAGCGAAGACAGGGGTGAACGAGAGGACGACGAGGAGAAGCGCGAGAGCGTGTCGCACGGAGGCTCCGGGTGGGAACAGGCGTCACGCCTGTCTACCGCACCCGGGCCCGCCGCTACAGCGACGGGCCTTCACGGCGCCATGACGCCGCGTGCCACCGCGCTCACACGTAGCCGAAGCGGCGCCGCGCGAACCACTCCGCGCCGAGCAGCGCGATGAGCGCCACCAGGTAGTACCAGCGGTCCCACAGCGGCTGGTCCTTGGCGCGGCCCACCTCCACCACCGGCGGGTCCAGGAGCGGCACGTCCGGCAGCCCATCCTGGGGCAGCTTGTACGACTTGCCCCCGGTGACCTTGGCGATCTGCTCCATCAGCTCCGGCCGCACCGACGCGTCCGACAGCTCCGGCCCCACGGCGCGCACCGCCACCGCGTCCTCGCCCGAGCCCAGGTCCGTCTCACCCTTCTTCGCCGAGGCCAGCAGCTTGTACGGGCCCGGCGCCGGAGGCGGAAACTCCAGCCGCACCACGCCGTCCGCCCCGGTGGTGCCCGTCTGCACCGCCACCGGCTTCTGCGTCGTCACGGAGAACAGCTCCACCCGCACCTGCGCGTCCTGCGCCGGCTGGTAGTCCGCCATCCGCGCCTGCACCACCACGCCCACCGGACGCCCCGGCTCCACCGACGGCGGGTCCGCCGTCACCTTCAGCGTCGTCAGGTCCGGGTCCCTCACCAGCCATCGCAGCGCGTTGCCCCAGAAGCGGTCATACGCGCGGTTGGGCGAGCCATCCCGGTGCGCCGCGAAGGCCCAGTACCAGGACGCGTCCGTGGCCATCACCATGGAGCGGCCCCGGCCGTAGTCCCACACCGCCACCAGCGGCGCGTTCTTCCCGTTCGCCGTCAGGTGCGGATGGTCCATCAGCACCGTGGCCCCGGGCCGCGCCGTCGTCAGGTTGGCGCCCGGAATGGGCGGCAGCTCCGCCCACGCGGCCTCGGTGCTCGCCGCGCCCGTGCCGATGGACGTCACCGGGTGGCGCAGCCCCTCCGGCGTCAGGCGGGGCGTGAAGGGCTCCGGGTTGGCCGGGCCGGCCGCCGCCACCGGCAGCGCCTCCATCAGCGTGGGCATCGTCGCCCGGCCCTCGCCCAGCACGCTGTCGCCGCCAATCATCACGAAGGCGCCGCCGTTGTGGATGTAGCGCTCCAGGTTGCGCTCGTACTCGGCGATGGACAGCGACGGGTCCGCGTGCCCGAAGTTCTGGAAGATGACGACGTCGAAGGTGTCCAGCTTCGTGTCGAAAATCTCCTCCATGGGGAACGGGATGAGCGACAGCTCGCGCTGGTCGTTCACCACGCCCGGGTCATCCGACAGCGTGCGGAGGATGTAGAAGGACACCAGGTCCACGTTGGCGTCCTGGCGCAAGAGGCCGCGCAGGTAGCGCTCGTCCCACGAGGGCCGGCCCACCACCAGCAGCACGCGCACGCGGTCGCGAATCACCTTCAGCGTGAAGGAGCGGCTGTTGTTGTCCGCCACCGCCTCGTCCGGGAAGGTGGGCACCGTCACCGTGTAGACGAAGCGCCCCGTCTGGTCCGGCGTGAAGGTGAAGGACACCGGCTTCACGTCGTCCGAGGACTCCAGGCGCACCGTCTTGCTCGCCACCGTCTTGCCTTCCTGGCTGAGCACCACCGGCACCTCGCGCCCGCTGAAGCCGCGGCCGTGGATCTCCACCTCCACGGTGAGCGAGTTGCGCACGAAGGCGAAGTCGTCGACCTTCAAGCCCTCCACCGCCAGGTCCTTCAGCGCCTCCTGGCCCACGGTGAAGGTGGAGACGGGCACGTTCAGGTCCGCCAGCGCCGCGCGCGCCCGGCCCACCACGCCCGCCTTCAGCTCCGTGTTGTCCGCGCCGTCGCTGAGCAGCAGCACGCCCGACAGCTTGCGAGAGCCCTGCCCCGCCCCCGCCGCCGAGCGCACCGCGGACAACAGGTCCGTGGTGCCCGCGCGCGCCGGCTCGTTCGCCAGCGACGCGGGCGTCACCGGCGCCAGTTCCGGGTCGAAGCCGTACATCTCCACCGTGAAGCGGTCCTGCAGGGCGGCGAACTGCGGCGCGGCGCGCTCCAGGAAGGCGGCCACCTGCGCGCTGCGCGTGGGGCCTCCGGGCTCCGAGGGGAAGCTCATGGAGGCGGAGCGGTCCACCAGCACCGCCACGCGGTTCTTCATGCGCGCCACCTGCAGGTGACGGATGCCGGGCTCCAGCAGGAAGAAGAGCGCGGCCACGCCCGCCCCGACCCGCAGGGCCCACAGGAGGATGCGACGGCCGCGCGAGGGCTCGCGGCGCACGCCCCAGGCGGCCAGCGCCACGCCCAGCACCAGGCCGAGGGCGAGCAGCACCAGCGCCCAGGCAGGCAGCGGGGAGAGGCTGACGAGCTTCCAGGCGTTGAAGGTGGGCGAATTCATCCAGGCTTTCGGCTGAGGGCCGGTGCTTCAGCGCCGCTTGTTGAGGATGAGCGGCAGGTGGACGGCGTCGTCCTTGTAGTCGAGACAGAGGGCGTACATGCAGATGTTGATGCCCATTCGCACGGCCAGCTCACGCTGGGGCTCGCCACCCGGGGACACGTCGAACTCGTAGTCGCCGGACTCGCTGCGGCTCCACGCCCCGGCCAGGTCGTTCTGCGAGTACAGCACCGCCGCCCGCTTGCCCAGCATGGCCCCCATCAACTGCGGCTTGTTGAGCAGCCGCCCCGGCGCCGAGTCCAGCAGGAAGAAGGACTTGAACACCACGTGGTTGGAGGGCACCGGCGCCAGCGGGTTCTGCGGCAGCACGCGCGCCATCTCCCGGCGGAACGAGCTGTCGAAGCCGTCCCCGTCGCTGCCGTCGTTGGCGTCCGCCAGCAGGAAGCCGCCGTAGGTGAGGTAGCGGCGCAGGTTGGCCACCTCCGCCTCGGTGAGCGCGGGGAAGCTCCCCTCGCCGCCGAAGTAGAGGAAGGGGTACTCGAAGAGCTCCGGCGAGCCGAGCGCGAAGGGGCGCGCGTCCGGCACCACCTCCACGGAGGTGCGGCGCTGCAGCTCCCAGGCAATGCGCCGCAGCCCGGACAGGCGCAAGTCCCAACGGCCGCCGTGGCGGGCGACCGCGGGGATGAAGCGGCTCTTCTCGCCGAAGGCGTCCGCCCGCCGGGACAGCAACGGGACGAGCGCGGCGGAGCCGAGCAGGAGGTTTCGACGCGTCAATCGCCGGGCGGACATGGAGCGTTTCTATATACCGTCGACGGGTGTTCGCATTCCCCGGTATAGAGGGGGCGCATGGCAAAAGGCGGACAGACGGCCCCGGAGCCCGGCTCGGCGGAAGTCCGGGCCGCCTGGGCCCGGAAGGAGGCCGGTGACGTGGCCGGCGCCCGGCGCGACGCCGAGCGCATCCTGGCGGGCAACCCCTCCCCCGAGGACCGGGCCGAGGCGGAGGAGCTGCTCCGGCGCACCTCCACCCCCCGTCACCTCTACGCCTACGCCCTGGTGGCCGCCGCCGTCTTCGTCGCGCTGCTGCTATTGACCCTGTCCCGGTACGCTTAAGCTGGGGCTCATGGCGTGGCCCTCCCGGCCCCGCGCGCGGCTTCGACGAAGCGAAGAAGCAAGGAGATGGAGCCCATGGAAGGCCTCCTCCAGGCCCTCAAGGCGTACCAGACGTTCAACCCCTCCGGCTGGGTGGGCATCTACCGGCTGCTGCCCATGTGGGGCGGCATCGTGTGCTGTGTCGTCGGGGTGACGCTGCTGCTGGCCGGCGGGGGCAGGCTGTTCCGCGTGCTGGCGGGCCCCATCGGCGCGGGCGTGGGCCTCATGTGGACCGGGGTCGTCGCCTCGAAGCTGGGCCTGTCCACGGAGATGATGGGCGGGCGGCTGCCCACCATCGTCGCGGCGGTGCTGCTCGCCCTGGGCTTCCTCTTCCCTCCGGCCATCACCTTCCTGGGGCTGGGTGTGCCGCTGGGCCTGCTCGCCGGGCAGATTGCCGGGCCCCCGGACTTCCTGCTGGGCTTCGCGCCGGGCTTCATCATCGGCGGGCTGATGGGCGCGCTGCTCCACCGGCAGGTCAGCGCCCTGGTCGCCTCGGCGGTGGGGGCCTGGGTGCTCGTCATCGGCGCGCTCGCGGCGCTGCACCAGTTCGGCGGGCTGGTGACGGCGGTGGCGAGCCGGCCCTGGGGCGTCATCGTCGCGGCGGGCCTCTTCGCCCTGGCGGGCGCGGTGTACCAGCTGGCGGTCCGCCCCACGCCCGAGCAGGCGGAGAAGGTCACCGCCGAGCGCGAGCGGCTGAAGCAGCGCCAGGCGGAGCAGCGGGCGCTCGAAAAACGGTGGGGGGTCAAGTAGCGGGCCCTACCCTCCTGGCCGTGCTTTACGTCCACCGGCCCGGGGCGTACATTCCGCCGCCTTTCCCCCCGGAATCCCCCCGTAAGGACTGATGGGCCAGGCCAGGCGCAAGGAGAAGGAGAAGCAGCAGGAAGCCCCCGCGGCGCCCGAACCCCGGCCGGAAGCTCCCGCTTCCGACGCGTGGGTGAAGCCCCAGGGACTGTCCCGCAAGGGGTGGGCCATGCTCGCTGGCCTCATCCTGGTGATGCAGTTTCCCCTCATCCACTACGCCCTGTTCCGCGGCCAGGCCGACGTGACGGCGAAGGTACCCTACAGCCAGGACTTCTCCGACCCGGCCGTGGTGAAGCGGGACTTCTTCACGACGGGCGGCTTCTGGCGCACGGTGCAGGGCGAGCTGCTCGCCCCGGGCGTGAAGGGCAACCCCCTGTGGCTCCAGGCCTCCCTGCCGGACGACGTGGCCGTCGAGTTCGACGTGCGCTCCGAGTTCCCGGAGGGCGACATCCGGGTGGAGATTTTCGGCAACGGCGTGGACCCGTCCTCGGGCTACATCCTGGTGCAGGGCGGGTGGAACAACTCCCTGTCCGTCATCGCCCGCCGGGACATGGGCGCGCCCTCGCTGGACGCGCTCCGCCGCCGCGCCGCCCGCGTCGCCGAGTCCAACGGCGGCCAGGGCGCGGACCTCGTGGCCACCGGCGTCTTCAAGCAGGACACCCAGGTGCGCGTGGAGGCGCGCGGCACCCCGGTGCAGGCCGGCCGCACCTACCACTGGCGCATCGAGCGCCGCGGCACGCTCCTGCGCTGGAGCGTGGACGGCGAGGTGATGCTGGAGCTGGACGACCCGTTCCCCCTCAAGGGCCCGGGCCATGACCGGCTCGGCCTGTCCGGCAACGAGTCCCAGATTTTCTTCGACAACCTGCGCGTGGACACGCCGGACCGGATGCCCGCCGCGGCCCCCAAGCCCCGTCTCTTATACACACCTCCGACCCCACGA
>NZ_JABBJJ010000128.1 GCF_012933655.1 Pyxidicoccus fallax
GGGAAGTCCACGGCGGGCACGCCCGCGGAGGTGACATAGCCCTCGTAGAAGTCCCGGCCGAAGGGCATGGCGAAGAGTCCCTGGAGGAGGCTCTCCTCGGCGGCGCCCCGGCGGGCCAGCTCGGGCGGGCCGAGCTCGGGAAGGCGCGGAGTCTCCAGGTCCGCGCGCCGCACCCGTGCCTCGCCGCCGGGCATGCGCAGCCAGTAGGCGTCGCGCTCGGGGAGGGCCAGCACGAGCGCCTCGCCCGGTGTGCGGTGGGCATCCGCGAGCCGGACGCCGAGGGTGTCCTCCACGGAGACACGCGCGCCCGTGGGGCTCGGGGGCAGTGTCAGGCGAGGGCCCGTGGGAGCGGGGCCCACCAGCGCGCGGGTGGGGCTGAGCGCGGGAGGAAAGGTCCGCACGGCCAGGCGGGCGCGAGGAGAGCGGACTCCGCGAATGGCCGAGGCGACGAAGGCGTCCAGCTCGCTGTACTCCACGCGGCCATCGGCGTTGACGTCCGCGCCGCCCAGCAGCGCCGAGCGGGCCGCGTGGCTGAAGACTCCCGCGCGAAGGCGGGACCACTCGTGTGTTTCTCCTTCGTCGCTCTCGGCGAAGACGGCGCCCACGCGCGGGTGGCCGGCGAGCCGCTCCTGCTCCAGGGCACGGCGAAGCCTGCGCAGGACGTGCGGGTCTCCCCCGCGACTGCCCACCACGCCCGCCGCGTGGCACGCGTCCACGAGCAGGTGCACGTAGTCCGCTTCCAGCCGTTCGATGACGCGGCCATAGAGGCCGTCCTGGTCGAGCCGGCCATCGGCGAGCGTGAGGTAGGCGTGGCCACTGTCTCCCGTGCGGCCGTGGCCCACGTAGATGAAGAGGACGTCCACGGTGCGGCCGAGCGCGCGGTCCTCGGCGTTGCGCCGGGACAGCGTGGCCACGGCTTCATCCAGCGCGGCCACGGTGGGGACGCGCACGCCCTCGAGGCGCTCGCGCTCCGTCTCGGCGGTGTCCGCGTCCGGGACGGTGAGCAGCACGGTGTCCACGCCCAGGCGACGCAGGGTCTCCGCCCAGCGCACGCCGTCGTCATCCGCGTAGCGCAGCGGAGGCATCCCGGGCGCGTCGCTGCCGTTGTAGGCCACGACGAGTGCTCGACGGACCAGTGGGGCGCTGGAGTCCGATGGACGCGGTGGGGTTCGCTCTGGATTCGCGAAGGCGGGGAGGGCTGTCAGCAGCACGTGCAGGAGCACGAAGGGCCATGGCGTCACGCTCGCGCGGCTCAAGGCGTCGCCTCCACGCGCACGCGGTGGTGGACCCGGACGACTCCATCGACGGATTCACCCCGTGCCGCCGCGAGCGCCGCCTGCGCGCTGGAGGCGAAGACGGTGATGACCTCCACCGAGCCTGAGGCGGGCAGCTTGGGCGTCACGTCCAGCGCGGCCTCCGCCCCTGGCGCGGTCTTCACCTCGAACGGGCCTTCCACGCGGACTCCGTTCGTGCCGCGCACCACCACCGCCGCATGCGTCAGCGGAGGCCGCACCGCCGCGGCGAAGGCGAGCGCCGCGCCGGGCGGGCACGAGCCTTCACCCTTCACCTCGCGCAGCGCCGAGTCCTCGGGCACGCAGAACAGCCGGAGCACCGCCGTGGTGCTGGCCTCTCCTCGGGAGCCCCACTCCTCCTCCCGCGGCAATGCGAGCAGCAACAGCGCACAGGCCGCCACCGCCGCGAAGAGTCCGATGCCACCGGACGTCCGCCACCCTTCCGGAAGCGCGATGCCGCGCACGCGCCCGGAGTCCTTCCGCGCGAGCATCCCGGGTGTCCGCGCCGTGGCCTCATCGGAGCCTCCAAGGTCGCGGTATGCCACCCTGATGCGTGACAGCAGCGAGGGAGGCCCATCCCGCACCGGAGACGTTCCCGCCGCCGCGAGCGCGGCCCGCAGACCGAGCGCGGAGATGAACTCCAGCTCCGCCTCCGTGGGCTCCGAGAGCGCACCCTGCGCGAGGTCACGCCGCATGTTCGCCACGCCCACCGTCCTGGGCTCCGCGAGCGTGCCAGGGGCGAGGCCTCGCCGCACCTCCGCTCCATGCGCGAGCACGCGCCGCATGTTCATCACGCGCTCGTACCGAGGGCCGCACCGCGAGCATCCACGGGCATGACGGAGCACCCGGTTCCACTGGCGGGGAGTCAGACTTCCCGAGGTGGCGAGTCGCGCCAGTTGCCGGTCGACGTGCAGGGGGAACAGGAACATGGGCATCTCTTCAGGGCACGAAGTGGGGAAAGAGCAGGACCAGCACCGCGGCGGTGACGGCGGCCGAGGGCACGGTGCCGGGCTCGGAGGTGAGCCAGCCCTCGGCGGAGAGGTGGTCCATCAGCGCGCGCCGCAGCTTCGCCTCGCGCGTGCGAGCCTCCTGCCGCGACAACCCCAGGGCCGCGCCCGCGCGCTCCTGCGACAGGCCCTGCACGAACCGCAAATCCGCGAAGCTCCGCCCCGCCTCGTCCAATCCATCCAGGAACCGGCGCACGAGTTCGCGGGTCTCCGCCTCCAGCGCCCGGTCCTCCGGGCTGGGGCTGTCGGTGGCGAGCCGCTCCACGATGGGCGTGTTCTCCAGCGGCACCGCTTCCCGGGCGATGCGTCCCGCCGCGCGCAGCACATCCACCGCGGCCTGTCGCGCCAGCGCATTGAGCCACGCCTCGAACGGGCGCACGCCGTCGTAGTCCCGGCGCGCCTGCTCGCGGAAGGCGCGCACGAAGGTCTCCTGATGAGCGGCCTCCAAGTCCAGCGGCCCCACGCGCGCGAAGCCCGCCGGCCCGCGCGCCACATACGTGCGCGAGAGGAAGCGGGCCACATGGGCGGAGTACGCCTGATACACGCGAGCCAGCGCCGCGGGCTCGCCCCGGCGGAATGCCTCCAGCAATCCCACGTCATCGCGCAGCAGCGACATGCCGTCCTCCCCTAGGGGGCATCGAGCCCCTCCACCGCCACGGGCGCCACACGGTCCATCTGTGTCCCGTCGCCGAGCTGTCCCTGGGCATTGCCGCCCCAGCACCACACACGCCCATCCCGCAGCACCGCGCAGGCGCTCGTCATGCCCGCGGCCACGTCCTCGGCCTCCTCGGGCAGTCCCGCCACGCGCACCGGAGCCGCACGGTGCAGCCGCGTCCCATCCCCGAGCTGCCCGGACTGGTTCTGTCCCCAGCAGCGCACGTCGCCGTCAGCCACCACCGCGCACGTGAAGGCCCACCCGGCGCGCACCTGGCGCACGCCCGAGGCAAGGCCCACCGGCCGCACCGGGCTGACGCTGTCGAGCGCCGTGTCATCCCCCAGCGCTCCCGTCGCGTTGGAGCCCCAGCACGCCACCTCGCCGTCGCCCACGCGCGCGCACGTGTGGCCTCCACCCGTGGCCAGCGCCCGCGAGGGCCCGGGCAGTCCGTCCACGCGTACCGGGCCCGACGAGCGGTCCACGCCGGACTGGCCGTCCCCCAGCTCGCCCGAGGTGTTGCTCCCCCAGCACCACGCCTCGCCCGCGGCCGTCGAGGCACAGGTGTGCGTGGCGCCCGCCGTGAGCGCGGTGAGGTTGGCGGGAAGGCCCTCCACCAGCACCGCGCGCGTGCTGTGGGTGAGCGTTCCGCCACCCAGTTGCAGCCGGTCATTCGCCCCCCAGCACGTCACCTGCCCGCCCGCGTGCAGCGCGCAGGAGTGCGACTGCCCGGCGGTCACCGACGTGACATTCGCTCCGAGCCCGGGCACTTCCACCGGCTCCAGTGACGCCTGGGTGTCCCCCGTGCCGAGCTGCCCGCGCGAGTTGTCGCCCCAGCACCGCACGGTGCCGCCCTCCAGCACGGCGCAGGTGTGCTGGCCTCCGGCGCTCACCGAGAGCACTCCCGAGCCCAGCCCGCGCACGTCCACGGCGGTGGGCCGAGGCGCGCGCGTGCCATCGCCTACGAGGCCCGCGTCACCCCAGCAGCGCACGCCGCCCGTCTCCAGCAGGGCGCACGCGTGCCGTGTTCCCACCGTCACCTTCCGCGCCTGCCCTCGTTGCTCCGGGGGCTGACACGCGGTGGCGGACACCTCGGGCGTGCACTCCAGGTCCGCGGCGCCGCGGATGGGATCCAGGCATGCGCCGCACAGCAGCAGGACGAGTACGGACGAAAGTGAACGCTTCATGAGCGACGGCTCCCCGTCATGGGTCCATGCAGGTGCGACACGGCAGAGGGGATACGTCCGAACCGAAAAGGCGTTTCCGTGAGCGGCCGTTTCACCGCACGAACCCGAGATGACGCCTCGGGCGGGACGGCTCCTGGAGCGAGAGGGAGGCGGGCGCCACGGGGGAGGGTGTGCCGAGGCGCCCGCCTTCGAGGACAGCAGGGGATTAGTGGCTCTCGGGCTGGATGGCGACAGCGCTCCACGGGGAGGTGCTGGTGTTCACGGCCACCAGCCGGAAGGACGCCTCGTTCTCGCCGTGCGTGGGCGACAGCGCGCCCGCGGCCACCGCGAAGACGCCCTTGCCGATGAAGATGGAGGTGTCGATGGCGAAGCGGGCCACCGGCGCGCGGTCGCTGGCCGCGGCCGCCGCGACGCCCACGGTGACCTGGGTCGCCGGGAGCTCCACGCCCGCGGCCGCGGAGGCCTGCCGGTACGCCACGTCGTTGAACGCCGCGTTCGCGGGGACGAGCCCGCTGCCGTCGAGCGGCGATACATCCACCACGGGCGCGTCCGGCGAGGCGTGCACCACGCGCAGCCGCAGGCTGTCCGCGTCCGGCGTGAAGCCATCGGCGAAGGCCAGCAGCTCGAAGGTGGAGTCGGCCGGGTCATTGCTGGCGGGCGACAGGAAGCCGGCGGCCACCACGAGGTAGCGCTCGCCGGCCATCAGCGCGGGCGTGTCATCCGCGGCGGCGGGGTTGCCGGACGGGCGCGTGGCGCCGGCCGCGTGGGCGAAGACGTCCAGCTTGTAGGTGCCCGGCGGCACCTGGATGGGCGAGGACAGCTCGCCGAAGCTCAGGTCATCCACCAGCTCGCTGTTGCCGACGAAGACGTCCACCGGCGGCGCGTCCGGCGAGCCATGCAGCGCGTAGACGACGGGGTTCTGCCGGACGAGGCCCACGCCGGCCGCGAGCAGGCCGAAGCCATTGGCCGCGCTCGGCTTCGCGGAGAGCTGACCGGTGGCGATGACGAACACCTCGCCGCGCGAGGGCAGCGGGGGGATGGTGAAGGCCGTCACCTTGTTGCCACCGGCGCGCACGCCCACCTGGAAGGACTGGCCGGCGGGCAGGTCCACACCCGCGGCGCCGGTGTCCTGGAAGCGCTCCAGGGAGGACACCTCGGACGAGCCGTCATCGTTCACGTCCAGCGCCACGGTGGGGGCATCCGCGCCCGCGTGGACGATGCGCACCCGCGCGCGGCCGTCCACCGGGGCGCCGAAGCCCTCCGCCAGCGGCAGCACGCGGAAGGACTGCGCATTGTCGCTGGAGCCGAGCAGGCCGGCGGCCAGCGCGCTCACGGTGGCGTTGGTGCTCAGCGTCAGCGGGCCGGTGGAGTACACCGGGGCGGAGCTGGCCGGAGCGCCGGCCGGGCGAATCTGCACGTTGTACGTGCCCGCGGGCACGGTGACGTAGTTCGTCGTGTCGCCGTACTTCACGTTGGAGAACAGTGGGGCCGCCTGGCCCGCGGCGTAGATGTCCACCGCCGGAGCATCCGGCGACGCGTGGATGACGCGCAGCCGCGCGTTGTTGGTGGGGGCGGGCTGCTCCGGCGGCGGCGTCTCGTCGTCATCGTCACCGCAGCCCGCGACCAGCATGGACATCGAGGCGCTCAGCGCCGCCGCCAGGACCCGGTGCTTCCAGAAGCTCTTCGGCATGTTCCTCTCCCGTGTTCGAAGGCCACCACTCCAGAAGGGGGTGGGGCGCGTCGTCGCCCGCCCTTACGGAAGGAGGCCCGGAACCTGGTTGATGAGGCCGTGCTGTCCCTTCGCGACCACGGGACGCGCGGGCGCCGGAAACGTTTCTGGGGCCCGCGCGTAAGCAGCACGAGTGTCGGGGAGTCGGCACGCGTCAGAGGTGGGCCACGCCATCGGCGGCCCCGCACGGTCGAGGTGTGCCCGCGCGCGGGAGGCGCTGCGCTGCTAGCGTGCGCCCACCATGAACCTTGGAGCCCTTCCCCTCGTCGTGTCGCTGCTCACCGCGCAGGCACCCGCCTCCGTGCCTCCGAAGGCGGCGCAGCCCCAGAAGACCGCGCCCTCGCAGGTGCCCGGCATCGCGCCGCTGCCCGGTCAGCCCAACCTCTGGGTGAGCAACGTGCCGCAGGTGCCGCAGGAGCTGCGCCAGCGCATGGACCAGTACCTGGAGGCCCGCTCCGCGTCGCTCGTGGACGTGAGCAACGACGGCAAGCAGCTGCTCATCTCCACGCGCTTCGCGGACACCAACCAGCTCCACGTGGTGGAGTCGCCCATGGGCGCGCGCACGCAGCTCACCTTCACGGACGAGCCCATCAACCAGGCGCGCTTCCAGCCCGGCAACCCGCAGGTCATCTACTACCTGCAGGACAAGGGCGGCGGTGAGTTCTTCCAGGTGTTCCAGCTCGACCGGCGCACGGGGCGCTCCGCGCTGCTGACGGACGGCAAGAGCCGGCACGAGAATCTCCGCGTCTCGCGAGACGGCCGCTGGCTGGCGTACAGCGGCACGGGGCGCAACGGGAAGGACGCGGACGTCTACGTGGCCCCCACCAGCGACCCGCGCCAGGCCCGCCGCATCACCGAGGCCGAGGGCACCTGGTCCCCGATGGAGTTCTCACCGGATGGTTCGAAGCTGCTGGTGACGCAGTACCGCGCGGTGGATGACGCGGACCTGCACGCCGTCGACCTGAAGTCCGGCGAGCGCCGGCAGCTCACGCCGAAGGAGGGTAAGGGCAGCGTCAACGCCGCCGTCTTCAGCCAGGATGGCCAGTCCGTGTACCTCGTCACGGACCGCTACGGGGACTTCAACGCGCTGTACCGGCTGGAGCTGGCGAAGGCGCCCCTCGCGGAGGCCCCGCCGTCGCTGACGAAGTCGGTGCAATGGAACGTGGTGAGCCTGGCGATGTCGCCGGACGGCCGCCGGCTGGCGGTGGGCGTCAACGAGGAGGGCTATGGCCGGCTGTACCTGCTGGACACGCGCACGCAGGCGCTGACGCCGCTGGACGTGCCGAAGGGGGTGGTGTCCACGCTGCGCTTCCCGCTGGAGCGCTCGGACGTGCTGGCCTTCTCCCTGGGGGACGCGCGCTCGCCGCTGGACGCGTGGACGGTGGATGTGAAGACGCGCAAGACGACGCGGTGGACGCGCTCGGAGGTGGGCGGCATCGACCCGGCCCTCTTCGTGGAGCCGGAGCTGGTGCGCTACCCGTCCACGGACGGCGTGCGGGTGCCGGCCTTCCTCTACAAGCCGAAGGGGCTCACCGGGAAGGCGCCGGTGGTCGTCATCTTCCACGGCGGACCGGAGGCGCAGAGCCTGCCTGGCTTCAACAACTTCGCCCAGTTCCTGACGACGGAGATGGGCATGGCGGTGCTGGTGCCCAACGTGCGCGGCTCGGACGGGTACGGCAAGGCGTATCGGGCCATGGATGACGGCGTGAAGCGCGAGCAGAGCCTCGCGGACATCGGCGCGACGCTGGACTTCATCGCCGCGCAGAAGGACCTGGATGCCTCGCGCGTGGGCGTCTACGGCGGCTCGTACGGCGGCTACATGACGCTGGCGTCGGTGGCCTTCTACCCGGAGCGCATCAAGGCCGCGGTGGACGTGGTGGGCATCTCCTCGCTCGCGTCCTTCCTGCAGAACACGCAGGCGTACCGGCGGGACTTGCGGCGCGCGGAGTACGGCGACGAGAGAGACCCGGAGGTGCGCAAGGTGCAGGAGCGCATCTCCCCGCTGAACGCGGTGGAGAAGATGCGCGCGGCGCTCTACGTGCAGCAGGGCGCCAACGACCCGCGCGTCCCGCAGTCGGAGGCGGAACAGATCGTCCAGGCGGTGCGCAAGCGGAGCCCGGATGTCTGGTACATGCTCGCCACCGACGAGGGCCACGGCTTCCAGAAGAAGGACAACCGCGACTACGCGCAGATGACGGCGCTGATGTTCTTCGAGAAACACCTGGGCACGCCGGGTGCCCGGGGTGGGGCGTCCGGCTCCCGGTAGTGGCAGGAACCGTCGGGGCGCGGGGCGTGGCCTCTCGCCCCGTCCCCGGGTGGGGGCCGAGCGGGCGGGCAGGCGCGGATGACCTCCACGGGGAAAGTAATTTCCAGGGGTTGGCCCCAGGGGAATGACGGGCCGGTATGCGGTGTGCAGACTGTCGTTATCACTCCTGGGGACTGGATTTCAGGAGAGGAGGACGCCGTATGAAGCGCTTTCTGATGCCGCTGCGCCGGGGTGTGCTGGTGGTGGGCGTGTTGCTGGGAGCGGGGGCCGCGGTATCGGCGCCCCGTGAGGACGCCATCAACCTGCGGATTGCCCGTCAGCAGTACAACCTGGTGATGACGCCCGAGGCGGTGACGGGGGCGGACTTCCAGATTTCGCGCTCGCCCGGGGAGCTGCGGGGGCGCACCTACCTGGGCAACTTCACGCTGGAGGTGAAGGACGGCCAGGTGAAGGGCGCGCTGGGTGGCGCCGCGGTGAACCTGAAGGTGTCGAAGGAGGGGGACGCCATCATCGCCAAGGGCGGCTTCGGCGGGCGCCCGGTGAACTTCAAGCTGAACCCCTCCGAGCTGGAGGTGTACGTCCGCGACTGCACCTACCGGCTGAAGGCGCAGGAGCCGCAGCGCTACTACGTGGGCAAGCGCAGCTGCGACGTGTCCGCGACGCCGCCCTCCGAGGTGTGGCTGCCTGACGAGTTCCAGGCCGCCAGCCCCGAGGAGAAGGCCGTCATCCTGCTCCTCGCGCTGTGAGCGGCGCTTCCAAGGCCTGAAGGGGGGCGGGCCACTCACCCCTCGGCCCGGGGCAGCTCCACGGTGAAGGTGGAGCCCACGCCGGGCTCGCTGCGCACGGTGATGTGGCCGCCCATGGCCTCGACAATCTGGCGGGTAATCCACAGCCCGAGCCCGAAGCCGCCGTAGTTGCGCTCGGATACGGCGCGCTCGAAGCGGTGGAAGAGGCGCGGCAGGTGCTCGGCGGCGATGCCGATGCCGCCGTCGCGCACTTCCATGCGCACGCGGTCCCCGGTGGCCGACAGCTCCACGCGCACCGGGTTGCCCCGCCCGTACTTCACCGCGTTGGACAGCAGGTTCGTCAGCACCTGGTCCAGCCGCAGCCGGTCCCACTGTCCGCACGCCTCCGTGGCGAGCACCAGGTGCAGCTTCGTGTCGGTGCGCGCCAGCTCCGGCTCGAAGCGCTCGGCCACCTCGCGCACGAGGGTGCCCAGGTCGAGCGGCTCGGGGCTCAGCTCCAGGCGCCCGGCGCTGATGCGGGACATGTCCAGCAGCTCGTCGATGAGCTTCGTCTGCCGCTTCACCTGGCGGCCCACGGCCTCCAGTCCCCGGCGCAGGCGCTCCGGGGCGGGGCTCTCGGGGGAGCGCTCCAGGCCGCCGCGCAGCAGGCTCTGCACCTGGAGCTGCAGCGCGGTGATGGGCGTCTTCAGCTCGTGGCTGGCGATGGAGAGGAACTCCTCGCGCAGGCGGATGGCCTGCCGCGCCTCGCGGTACAGCCGCGCGTTGTCGATGGCGAGCGCCGCCCGCCGCGCCAGCTCCCGCGCCAGCTCCAGGTCCCGCACGTCGTAGGAGCGCCGCGAGGTGACGAACATCAGCGCGCCCTGCGTCTGTCCCCGCATCTCCAGCGGCACGCACAGCCACGCGCGGGCGCTCCACCGGGCCGGGTCGGGCGTGTCCGGCGCCGGTGACGCGCACAGCTCCGGCGCGCCCGTCGCCATGACCCGGGACACCACCTCCGCCGCGGCGGCCAGGGGACTGTCGGACTCCACGCGCGGGGTGTCCGCGAACGCGGTGGCCACGCATCGGACGGCGCCCGCCTCGTCCGCGAGGAACACGCCGCACGCCTCCGCGTACGTGGGCACCGCCAGGTGGGCCACGCGCTCCAGCGTCTCCTCCTGCTCCAGGCTGGAGGCGAGCACCTCGCCGGCCTCCGCGAGGAAGCGCTGCGAGTCCTCGCTGCGCTTGCGCTCGGTGATGTCCACCACGATGCCCAGGCACTGCGGGTCACCGGCCGGGGAGCGCAGCAGCGCCGTCCACAGCGCCACCGGGATGGGAGTGCCGTCGCGCCGCCGCTGCTGCGTCTCCACGCCCGACAGCGAGCGGCCCCGGGCGACGCTCTCCAGGCTGCGGCGGAACTCCTCCTGCTGCGACTCGGGCACCGCGGGCAGCACCTGGCCGAGCACCTCGTCCGCCGTCCACCCGAACATGCGCTCCGCGGCGGGGTTCCACAGCCGCACGGTGCCGTCCATGTCCAGCAGCATGATGGCCGCGGGCGACGCCTGGATGACGGCCGCCAGCGTCTGGTGCGCGTCGCGCAGCGCCGCGCGCGCGCGCTGCTCCTGCTCCAGCAGCCGGGCCCGGGCCAGCGCCTGGGCGGCATGGTGCGCCAGCAGCTCGAGGAAGGCGCGCTCGTCCCCGTCGAAGGCGTGGGGCTCGGCGAAGGTGAACAGCAGCGTGCCCAGCGCGCGCCCGTCCACCGCCAGCGGCAGGCACACGGAGGAAGGCGCCGGAGTGCCCCGCGCGCGCCGGCAGCGCTCGGCCAGCTCCGGGAAGCTGGCGACGAGCGCGTCCGGCGTCTCCAGCCACACCGGCCGCGCCGCGCGGATGGCCTCGGTGATGGGGGAGGGCTGCTCCAGCGGCACCACGCCGAAGACGTCGGCCAGCATGCGCGAGTCCTCGCCCTTGCAGCGCAAGAGCCGCGCCTGGCTCTCGCCGGGCTCCACCAGCCACAGCCCGCCGCTGCGCGCGCCCACCGCTTCCACGCCCTGGTCCACGACCACCTCCGCCATGCGCGAGGCGGTGAGCACCTGGGACAGCTCCGCCGTCACCCGCTGCAGCCGCGCCAGCCGGCCCGCGGCCACCTCCGCCGACTGCCGGGCCTGCCGCTCCGCCGCGTACGCGCGGGCCACGTCCAGCGCGAGCGCGGCGCGGTCCGCCAGCTCCTGGAGGAGGAGCTGCTCGCCCGCGTCGAAGGGCGCCGCCGACGGCTCCCGCCAGACGGTGAGGGTGCCCAGCCCGCGTCCCCGCGCGCGCAGCGGCAGCACCAGCGAGCCGGTGAGGGGCAGGCGCTCCAGCATCCCATGGTGCTGCGGCGGGAGCTGGCGGCGCAGGTCTTCCAGTTCCAGGCGCGGTACCACCATGGCCACGCCCGTGCGCAGCACCTCGGCGGAGGGGCCCTCGTCCGCGCGCAGCACGGGGGCGATGAGGTACTGGAACAGGGGCCGGGCCTCCGGCGACGCCGACGCCGAGGCCACGGTGCGCAGCCACCGGCCGTCCTCGGAGCGCAGCCTCAGCGCGCACGCCGAGCCCAGCAGCGGGACGACGAGCGCACAGAGCCGCTCCATGACGGCGGGAGGCTCCAGGCTGGCGTCGGCCAACAGCCGCGAGGCCTCCGCCAGGAGCGCCAGCCGCTCCTCCACATCCGGGGCCTGGGCCCCGTACTGCCATGCCTCACCCAGTCTGGAGACCGCTGCCATGGACATTGAGACACCCTCGCCAGGACATGGGAGCACGGGGGCAGAGGGCCCGGCATGGCACCCGGGCGCTCCCTTGCTCCGCTGTCTGGATGGCCAACATCGTGGATCATCCGACTGTCGTTCCTGGACGCTCCCACCGCCCTGGGGCCGACTACCGGCACGCTCGGTGCCTACCCGGACGCACAGGGGGTTACCCCGTCGTTGGAAAACGGGGAGCCGGGTGTCTGACGGGTTGCTCAGGGCGTGGGTTCGGCTAAAGCGGGGGGCGTGAAAGCCACCATGACTGGAGTCCCGGGGGGCGAAGAAGCCCGGGCGGCTCCAGACAGCTTCAAGCGGACGGCGCTGCTGGCGCTCGGGGCCCTGGGCATCGTCTATGGGGACATCGGGACGAGCCCGCTGTACGCGCTGCGCGAGTGCTTCTTCGGGCCGCACAGCGTGCCTCCCACGCCGGAGAACGTGCTGGGGGTGCTGTCGCTCATCTTCTGGTCCCTCATCATGGTGGTCTCGGTGAAGTACCTCATCTTCGTGATGAGGGCGGACAACCGGGGCGAGGGCGGCATCCTGGCGCTGATGGCGCTGGCGATGCAGCGGCCGCGCGGGCAGACGCGCCATGCGCGGCCGGTGTTGATGACGCTGGGCATCTTCGGGGCGGCGCTGCTCTACGGCGACGGCATCATCACCCCGGCCATCACGGTGATGAGCGCGGTGGAGGGCCTGAACGTGGCCACGCCCGTGTTCGAGCGCTACGTCGTCCCCATCACCCTGGTCATCATCTTCATCATCTTCCTGGTGCAGCGGCACGGGACGGGGGGCATCGCCTCGGTGTTCGGCCCCGTGATGGGCGTGTGGTTCTTCGTCCTGGGGGTGCTGGGCTTCAAGGAGCTGCTGCACAACCCGGAGGTGCTGTGGGCGCTGTCGCCGGTGCACGGGGCGCTGTTCTTCGTGCACAACGGGCTGCACGGCTTCCTGGTGCTGGGCGCGGTGTTCCTGGTGGTGACGGGCGGCGAGGCGCTCTACGCGGACATGGGGCACTTCGGCTGGAAGCCCATCAAGCGCGCGTGGTTCTGCCTGGTGTTGCCGGGGCTGACGCTGAACTACCTGGGGCAGGGGGCGCTGCTGCTGCGGGACGCGAGCGCGGCGCGCAATCCGTTCTACCTGCTGGCGCCGGACTGGGCGCTCTACCCGCTGGTGGCGCTGTCCACGGCGGCGGGCATCATCGCGTCGCAGACGCTCATCTCGGGGGCGTTCTCGCTGACCCGGCAGGCCATGCAGCTGGGCTACAGCCCGCGCATGGAGGTGGTGCACACGTCGGCGGAGGAGATGGGGCAGATCTACCTGCCGGGGCTCAACTGGTTCCTGTTGATTGGCGTGGTGGCGCTGGTGCTGAGCTTCCGCTCGTCGAGCGCGCTGGCGTCGGCGTACGGCATCGCGGCGGTGACGACGATGGCCATCACCACGATTCTGGCCTACGTGGTGGCGCGCGAGCGGTGGGGCGTGGGCCGGGCGGTGGCGCTGCCGGTGGCGGGGCTGTTCCTGGTGATGGACCTGTCGTTCTTCGGGGCGAACACGGTGAAGATCGTCAACGGCGGGTGGCTGCCGCTGGCCCTGGCGGTCATCATCTTCACGCTGATGACGACGTGGAAGCGCGGGCGCGACATCCTGGCGGGCAAGCTGCGCGCGGCGAGCATTCCGTTGAAGGAGCTGCTGGACAGCTTCGGGGACCACCCGCCGGTGCGGGTGCCGGGCACGGCCATCTTCATGACGGGCAACGCGGAGGGCACGCCACCGGCGCTGCTGCACAACCTGAAGCACAACAAGGTGCTGCACGAGCAGGTGGTGCTGCTGACGATTGTGCCGGAGGAGGTGCCGCATATCCCGGGCGAGGAGCGGGTGGAGGTGGAGCCGCTGGAGCAGGGCTTCGTGCGGGTGGTGGCGCGGTACGGCTTCATGGAGAACCCGAGCATCCCGGACGTGCTGAAGCGGTGCCGTGAGAAGGGGCTCCAGTTCCAGCTGATGGGGACGAGCTTCTTCCTGGGCCGGGAGACGCTGATTCCGACGAAGCGCCCCGGCATGGCCGTGTGGCGCGAGGCGCTGTTTGCCTGGATGAGCCGGAACGCGCGCAGTGCCACGGCGTACTTCCGGATTCCGCCCAACCGCGTGGTGGAGCTGGGCAGCCAGGTGGAGCTGTGAGGGGTAGGGGGAGGGAACGCGGTATCAGCCGGAGTTGCGCGGCATGTACCTGAGCCGAGTCGAGAGCGAGAACATCCGGTGCTTCCGCTCGGGAGCGCTCAAGGTCAACCTTGACCTGAGGCGGCCGGATGGGCGCCATGCTGGATGGACGGTACTCGCCGGACGCAATGGCGCTGGCAAGTCTACTTTGCTCAAAGCCATTGCTTTCGCCGCGACCGGACCAGATGTCAGTAGAGCCCTGCAGCAGACCTTTGCAGGTTGGTTGCGCGAGGGGCACACGCGCGGGTTTGCCAAAGTGGAGGTCATCAGGGATCCGGAAAGGGACCGCTTCAGTCGTGAGACCAAGCTATTTGATCGTGCTCCGGTCCTAGAATGGGGCTTGGTGCAGTCCTCGGAAGGGATGGAGCCCGACAGTACTTTCGGTGGTCCGTCCGGAGTGTTGGACACATCCTCCGCAAGGCTGATTTTGGATGGGCCTTGGGCTCTCAACCCACAAGGCTGGTTCATTGCGGGCTATGGTCCCTACCGGAGACTCGCGAGCAGCTATGAGACGCCGCGTGGCCCAATCCTCCCTACCCAGTTCAATCGATTGGCCAGCTTGTTTCGCGAGGATGTTTCGCTGGTTGAAAGCATCCATTGGCTCAGGGAACACCACCTCCGGCGCTTGGAAAAGAAGACCGGTGCGGAGGAACTCGTTGAGAGTGTGATCGCTCTCTTGAACGATGGGCTGCTGCCGGAGTCTACTCGGATTACCAATATTGATTCTGAAGGACTCTGGGTGACGCAGGGGAAACTCAATTTCCCTTTGAACGCCATGAGTGACGGTTACCGCACGATAGCCGCGTTCGTATTGGACCTCGCTCGGCAACTTCAGCTGACCTACCAGGAGTTCAAACTCGTCCAACAGAACGGCACGTGGTGCGTGCCCTATCCGGGCGTCGTGCTCATCGATGAAGTCGAATTGCACCTGCACGTCTCCTGGCAGCGGAACATTGGGTTTTGGCTCAAGCGGCACTTCCCCAACATCCAGTTCATCGTCACCACGCACAGCCCGTTCGTCTGCCAGGCTGCAGACCCGAAGGGACTCATCCGCCTCCCCGCTCCCGGCGAGGAGCGCACCGCCGAGCACGTCTCTGACGACCTGTTCCGCACCGTTGTGAATGGCACCGTAGACGAGGCCGTGCTGACGGAGCTCTTCGGTCTTGAGCACGTCCACTCCGAGGAGTCGGAGAAGCTGCGCACGCGTGTTGCAGAGCTCGAAGTCCGACTCATGAACGGCAAGGCCACCGAGGAAGAACGCACGGAGTTCGAGCGCCTGTCGGCTCAATTGCCGGACACAGGAAGCGCGCTCGTGGACCGCGCCGTCCGGAACCTCGGACTCGATAAATGAGGAAGCTGGATCGGGAGCCGCTCAGTCCCGAGGCCATGCAGTTCCTCGCCGGACGGACCCAGAAAGTGCTCGCGGCTCCGGATAGGAGCGAGGAAGCGCGACGTCTCTGGGACCAGAAGGGCCGTGCGTTCGACGAGATTCGAGCGACCTTGGAGCTCATGTCCTCGGGTCACGAGCGCTGCATGTACTGCGAGGACAGCGCGGGCACGGACATCGAGCACTTCTGGCCGAAGGCGACGTACCCCGACAAGGCCTTCACCTGGGCGAACTACCTGCTCGCGTGCAGCACCTGTAACAGCAACCACAAGCGGGAACAGTTCCCCTTGGATGCGGCAGGAGCACCGCTCCTCGTCGACCCGACGGTGGAGGAGCCACGAGACCACCTGAGCCTGTCGGGGCGCACCGGCAAGCTCGTGCATCGGACGCCCAAGGGGGAGAAGAGCATCGAGGTGTTCGGGCTGGCCCGGCACATCCTGGAGAAAGGCCGCAGGGATGCATGGGGCGCGCTTCAGTCCTTCCTCGTGGCCTACGACCACGCCTGTTCGCACCAGGACTGGATGCGCGCTCGCGAGGTCCAGCGCATCATCTGCGGTCATCCCTTCGCGAGCGTCTTCGGCTGGTTCATGGACGCGGCCAGGAGCCCAGCCGCGGCGATGCTCATCAACAAACACTGCCTCGCTGTGCTGGAGAAGTACCCCGACATCCAGCACTGGCTCTGAGTCAGCACACTCCCAAAGTCCGGCTTGTGCACTGACACCACCCGCGCGACGCTGAGCCCGCTCGGGTGGGAGCCGTAGCGCAGAGGTTGACGCGCCGGAATACGAATCCGGAGGACGCCGGTTCGAATCCGGCAGCCTTCCACCCGGGCACCGTGCCCCTGTCACATCCCGCACTACCCCGTCCCCCGCGCCCCTTGCTCCGCGCCGCGCACGCGCGGTACGTCCGGAGCCGCTCGCGTGGGGGCCGTAGCGCAGAGGTTGTCGCGCCGCATTTGCAATGCGGAGGACGTCGGTTCGACTCCGGCCGGCCTCCCACCGGGCACCTGGCTTGCCTCCCGCTCTCCCCTCGCGGTACGGCTATCCCCGTCCGGGCGGAGGCCGTAGCGCAGAGGTTGTCGCGCCGAGCTGCTTGCACGGAGGACGCTGGTTCGAATCCGGCCGGCCCCCGCTCGGACACCTTGCTCGCTCGGAATGGACGCGGATGAAGAGGGACGAGACGCCAGCACCCGAACCCTCACCCGAGGACGTGGCCCGGTGCCTCGACGTGCTGCGCGCCGTGGCCCTGCTCCCGGATGACCACCCCGTGCGCCTGACGGTGGAGCGCGCCGCCACCCAGGTGCAGCGGGGCATGAAGAAGCGCCTGCGCCGGGAGCGCGGCCGCGTCACCCGGGAAACAGACCGCGCCACCGTCCAGGCCCTCCAGTCCGCCCGGCGCGAGGAGAACGGAGTCCGCGACCTCGCCACGCCCCAGGACTCGGAGCCCCCGGCCCACGTCCTGCGATCGCGGCGCTGCTATGTGTGCAAGGAGCGCTTCACCCGGCTCCACCCCGTGTACCTCTCCCTCTGCCCCGCCTGCGCCGAGCTGAGCGAGTCCCGCCGCGCCCAGCACGTCTCCCTGGAGGGCCGCCGCGCCCTGGTGACGGGCGGCCGCATCAAGGTGGGCTTCCACGTCGCGCTGCGGCTCTTGCGAGACGGCGCGCACGTCCACGTCACCTCACGCTTCCCCCGGGACGCCGCGCTCCGCTTCTCCCGCGAGCCCGACTTCGCCCGGTGGCGCGAGCGCCTCGTCCTCCACGAGCTGGACCTGCGCTTCCCCCAGCGCGTCCTCGCCTTCGCCGAGCACCTGTGCGCCACCGAGCCGCACCTGGACATCCTCGTCAACAACGCCGCCCAGACGGTGCGCCTCACCCCCGAGCAGGGCACCGCGCTTCTCACCGGGGAGCGCGAGCTGGCTCGCGTCCTCGACACCTCCACGCTCTCCCTCGTCCGGGAGTCCCCAGGCTTCGCTATCGAGGATGCGCTGCCCGCGGTCGGGCTCCCCGGCCTCGTCGCCTCGGGCGCGACGCTGGCTCCGTCGGGGAGCCCCGAGCTGACCGCCGGGGACGCGTGGCCCTTGGGCGGGGTTTCGGGCCTCGCCGCGACGGGAGCGCCGCCGCTCACCGGCCTCATCCCCCAGGCCGTGCCCCATGACACCGGGGACGTCAACGCCTGGGTCCAGCGCCTGGAGGAAATCCCGCCCGTGGAGGTCCTGGAGGCGCAGCTCGTCAACGCCATCGCCCCGTTCCTGCTCAACGGCCGGCTGAAGCCGCTCCTCGCGCGCTCCCCGTTCCCGGATCGCTACATCGTCAACGTCTCGGCGGTGGAGGGCCAGTTCGAGCGCCAGGGGAAGACGGTCTTCCACCCGCACACCAACATGGCCAAGGCGGCGCTCAACATGATGACGCGCACCTCGGCCGAGGACTACGCCCGCGACGGCATCTACATGAACAGCGTGGACCCCGGGTGGATCTCCAACGAGAACCCCGAGCCGCGCCGCCGCCGCATGGAAGAAGAGGGCTTCTCTCCACCCCTCGACGGCGCCGATGCCGCCGCCCGCGTCTGCGACCCCATCGTCCAGGGCGTCCAGGGGCGGCCCGTGTACGGCCGCTTCCTCAAGGACTTCCGCGACACCCCCTGGTAGCCCAACAGCCAGGTCCGTCCCGCCCCACCGTATTCGTGCAGGGCCGTCCAAAATGGGACTGCGGGGAGCCTCGTCCTCCCGTGCCAGCAAGTGCTCGGATTCACTCAAGGACACTTGATAGTTGCCGGGTGACGACTAACCCAGAGCCTGCTTGACTCCTTGCGTCGGAGAGGCTTTTTTCCCGCCTCGTCGAAACGCGGGTCGCAGGAAGCCCGTCGGAATTTCCGTGTAGATGGAATTTTACCGGCTGATTCCGTGAAATCGGGTGCCCTGGAAAGAATTTTTCGTCCCGGCGAAAAAATAACTGTACCAGCGGACGGCTGCTCGGTTACAAAGCATTCAGGTGTCCACCGGCACCCTGTGTCCAAAAAGAGGTCAGCCCCCCCATGCTCGATACCGCCTCCGTCGCTGCCCCCTCGATCGTCTCCTCCTCCGCCGCTCCGGGCGCGTCCTGGACCCAGCCGCAGACGGAGATGCGCTCGCTGAACAACCTGCCGGCGCACACGGTGCTGACGGCGCAGGAGCTGTACCCGCGCATCTGCGTTCGCGACCCGTACTTCGCGCTGAAGGACGTGACGGTGATGGGGCAGGGTGAGGTGGTGGCGCGGATTCCGGTGCAGCAGGACCCGGACGCGGAGGCCGGCCCCATCAGCCTGGCGGAGTCCGGGCGGCACCTGGCCATCCTCGGCTCGTGCGCGTCCGCGCTGGTGACGCCGAAGGACGGCCAGCACTTCTACCTGGCGTGCGGCGCCCGCGGGCAGTGGCTGCGCAAGGAGGCCATGCCGCGCTCCACCGAGCTGCTGTGGGGCCTGGCCCAGGCCGAGTTCACCGGCAAGCGCACCGCCACCGCGCGCACGCTGCTGTCGCTGGAGGATGGCACCCCGCTGTTCCGCCTCGAGGTGGACTACAACGTCCTGTCCGCCGCCGCCTTCACCCGCCTGTTCGGCGAGGCCCGCCAGGAGATGCGCCGCGAGCCGCGCCGCGACGACGGCATCCAGCGCACCCCCGAGGAGTGGGCCAAGCTGCGGACCAACCCGTACAGCAAGCCGCTCGCCCTGCGCGACTGGCGCCCGGACGGTGAGTCCCTCAACGCCACCCTCGGCCCCGTGACGCCGGAGATGTGCAAGGGCCACTTCGCCCTGCACCCGGTGATGCCGGTGGCCATCGTGGCCAGCGGCATGACTCGCGTGGCCACCACGCTGCTGCGCCGCCTGGAGGGTGCGCCCTGGGCGCGCTGCCTCGCCAAGGACGTGCGCCTGTCCGCGGACAGCCTCGCCTTCGCCGGCCAGACGGTGGTCTTCGGCGCGCAGCGCCGCTCCGTGGACGGCAACGACCACACCTTCACCTGCCAGGCCTCCGTCGGCGAGCGCGTCGTCGCCAGCCTCGACGTCACCTTCACCCGCGTGGACTGAGTTCAGCGGCCCCTCGCGAGGCCCTGCTCATCCCCACTCGATGTCGTAATCCACGCGGTCGATGTCGTGCGCGTGGGCCCGAGCCGTACCCTTCAATCCCAACACCTTCAGCGCGCCGGTCAGGATGCCCTCGTGATACGCGGGTGGCAGCATGTCCCTTCGTACGCGCAGCGTGCCGGACTTCGGCCCCGTGGAGAGGTACTCCCGGCTGCCGTAGCTGACGGCCGCGCTGTAACCCATCTGCGCGCCCGCGAAGAGCTTCTGCGGGTCGCCCCGGGAGATGATGCCGAAGATGAGCATGCCCGGGCCCGTGGCATAGCGGGTGACGCCCGTCTCTCCGCACGCGTGGAACACCGCGTTCTCCGGCCCCACCGTGGCCTCGAGCACGTCCGCCGCGCGGTACATCAGCGTCAGGAAGTCCTGCACCGGGTACGTGCGCAGGTCCGAGTAGTTCGTCGCCAGCGCGTCGACGCGCACCGACTCCAGCGCCGCGGGTCCCGCGTGCTGCTGGATGAGGCTGAAGACCGTCTTGAAGAACAGTCCTCGCACCGAGTCGCCGGGTTGGGCGGCGGCGATGCGCACGGCGAGCTCCGCCTTGTTGGACGGCATGACTCCACTCCTGCTCCCCGCCCTCGGCCCTGGGCACGGGGGGGCGGGAACATAGCTGGACTGCCCGACGCTCACACCTCGTCGAGCAGCACCGGCGCGAAGCGCGCCGCGTCACATGACGCCAGCACGTAGCGCACCCCGGCGCGCTCCCCCGTGAAGCCCGCGGAGATGCCCTCCGCGTGCAGGTGCCCATACACGCACACCTTCGGCTGGAACGCCTCAATCGGCTCGCTGAAGGCGGTGGCCTTCTGGTTGGCGTACACCGGCGGGAAGTGCACCGCCACCACGCGCACCAGCGGCGTGGGGCTGGCCGCCTCCTTCTTTCTCGCGTCGTCGAATGAAGCCGCCAGCCGGCGCGTCTCGCGCTCCACGTAGCCCAGGTCGATGGGCTCGTCGCCCATCTCCCCGCCGGGCATGGGCGGAGCCTCGGGCGCCGTCCACAGCCGGCTGCCGGCAATCACCCACGGGCCCATGACGACGGCGCTGTTGTGGAGGAAGCCCTCCAGCGTGCGGTACGGCTCCAGGAGCTTGCGCAGCTTCGAGGCCGAGTCGCCCCACCAGTAGTCATGGTTGCCGCGCACCAGCACCTTGCGGCCCGGCCGCGCGTCCAGCCACGCCAAATCCTCCAGCACCTCGTGCGGCCGCGTGCCCCACGAGATGTCCCCCGCGACGATGACCACGTCCTCCGGGCGCACCCGCTCGTCCCACGCCCGCTGCAGGGGAAGGGGGTGGTCCGTCCACCCGAAGCGGTGCATGTCCTTCTGCCGCGTGGAGGGCAGGTGCGTGTCGCCAATGCCGAAGAGCCGCATGTCCTCCTCATAGCGGAAGCCTTCGCCCCTGTCGGCAACGCCACGCTGTCCGAAGTGCTTCCCACCCCGCCTTCCGGAGGGGCGGCCAGGACCCGCCCGTGCGGCCCCACGCCAAAAAGGAAGAGTCATCGGAAAAACGTAAAGAAAGTTTACGCCACGGTCGTCTTGAATTCAGACACTGCGACACGCGTGGGGCAGTGGGACACCTGACCCAGGTGTCGGCGAGGGTTCGATTCCTGTAATTCCATGGCCTTGCGAGGCACCTCGTCACGGGTTCGTCGCGGATTTCTTGACACGGGAGTGGAGCATGCGTGCTCCACCTGGAATCCGGGAAGAAGGCTCTCTCGGGGAGCGCGAGGCTGGCACGGATGCTGCTGAAGGCCGGCCCCTGCGCCGCTCCCGAAGGTGGGGGCGGAGCGTGGAGCTGCTGACCCCCCTCGAAGGAGTTCCAAGTGCACGTGTTCCGAAAGACATTCGCGGCGACCGCCGCGGCCATGGCCCTGGCAGCCTGCGGCCCCCAGCCGGAGGCTCCGGCGCCGGAGGCGCCCCCGGCCTCCGAGACTCCGGCCACCGAGACGCAGCAGGACGCCTCCCGCCGCACGCCGCACGAGCTGGACGCGGTGTTCGCCGAGGCCGCCGCCGAGTTCGACGTGCCGGTGAACCTGCTCAAGGCCATCTCCTACGCGGAGACGCGCTTCGAGAACATCCGCGGTGAGGAGGAGTTCGAGGGCCGTCCCGCGGCGCACGGCGTGCTGGGCCTGCGCGGCCAGCTCATCGAGGACGGCGCGCTGCTGGCCGGCGAGTCCGCCGAGGCCGTGCGCACCGAGCCGCGCGCCAACCTGCGTGCCGGCGCCGCGCTGCTGTCGAAGTTCGCCGCCGAGGCGGGCATCGACCGCGCGGACCTGGGCGCGTGGGCCCCGGTGGCCGTCCGCCTGACGGACATCGCCGACCCGGACATCCAGGCGCACTACATCCACGAGGAGCTGTACGCCGTCCTCGCCGAGGGTGCCACGGCCCTCACCCCCGAGGGCAAGGTCGCCGTCTCGCTGGCGCCCTCCGCCGTCGAGGCGAAGTTCGCGCTGCCGAAGCTGCGCGCCTTCGCGGCCGGCCCGGACTATGCCGCCTCCATCTGGCGGCCGTCGCCCAACTACAACGCGCGTCCGGCGGGCACGGACATCTCGATGATTGTCATCCACACGTGTGAGGGTGGCTACTCGGGCTGCTGGGGCTGGCTGACCAACTCCGCCGCCGGTGTCAGCGCGCACTACGTGGTGAACGAGAGCGGCAGCGAGATTTCGCAGCTCGTGTCCGAGGCCAACCGCGCCTGGCACGTGGGCGCCAGCTACGACTGCGACCTCAACGGCCGCGTGCTGTGCGGCAACGAGGGCCTGTCGGTGAACCACTTCTCCGTGGGCATCGAGCACGGCGGCTACGCCAGCCAGGCCTCGTTCCCCTCCGGCCAGATTGAGTCCTCGGCGAAGCTGTCCTGCGACATCTCCAAGGGCCGGGGCATCGTCCGCGACAGCTACCACATCGTGGCGCACGGCCGCCTGCAGCCCGCGTCCCGCACGGACCCGGGTCCCAACTGGCCGTGGTCCACGTACATCAGCCGCATCAAGAGCCTCTGCGGTGACGGCGGCACGCCCTCGGGCGCCATCGTCGTCGACAGCCACACCAACACCTCCAACGCGCGCTTCTCGGTGGTGGGCAGCTGGTCGCAGGGCACCAGCGCGGGCTACTACGGCAGCGGCTACTACTTCGCCGCCACCGAGGCCGTCTCCGCGCCGGCCGTCTTCGAGTTCTACCTGCCCGCGGCGGCCACGAAGACCATCGACGCGTGGTGGGTGGCGGGCACCAACCGCTCTCCGACCGCGCCCTTCATCGTCACCACCTCGTCGGGCAACGTCACGGTGAACGTGAACCAGCAGATCAACGGCGGCCGCTGGAACACGCTGGGCACCTGGAGCTTCCCGGCCGGCTGGAACAAGGTGCAGCTGAGCCGGTGGACGGGCTCGGGCTACGTCGTCATGGCGGACGCCATCCAGGTCCGCTGACATGACGATGCGGGGCCTCGAACGGATGCAGCGTTCCTGGCCGTGGCGGGCGCGGGTCGTCACCGCGCTCGCCGTGCTCGGCGTCGGGTGCTCCGGCCGGTGTGGCGGGGCGTCTGGCGCCGGGCCGCTTTCGACGGAAGAGACACGCGCCATTCCGGGCGTGGTGGCCTTCCTGTCGGAGCGGGCGGGGCAGAAGGACGTGTGGCTGGTGGGCGCGGACGGGACGGAGACGCAGGTGACGCGCGGCGCGGAGGACGACTACCCCGGCCCGCCGTCGCCAGACGGGAAGTCGCTGCTGGTGGTGTCCGTGCGCGAGCAGAGCGGGCTCCACTTCCAGCAGCTGCGCGTGGTGCCGCTGGACGGCGGGGCCGCGGTGCCGCTGCATGCGCCCCGGGCGCGGGCGCGCAACGCGAGCTGGTCGCCGGACGGCGCGTGGCTGGTGGCCGAGTCGGACGCGAAGGGCTTCAGCGACGTGGTGCGGCTCGAGCCGCGCGAGGGCGCGCCGGAGGTGCCACTGACGCAGGTGAAGCAGGGCTGCTTCGAGCCGGCGGTGTCGCCGGACGGAAAGGAAGTGGCCTACGTGTGCAGTCGCGAGGGCGACCCCGAAATCTACGTGGCGCGCGCGGACGGCACCGAGGAGCGGCGCATCACCGCCTTCCACCGGGAGGACCGCACGCCCGTGTGGAGCCCGGATGGGAAGTGGCTCGTCTTCGTCAGCGACCGCGAGGAGCGCGAGCGCCTGTACCTCGTGCGCCCGGACGGCGCGGACATCCGGCCGGTGTCCGGCACCGCCTTCGAGGGCGACGAGCGCGAGGCGGCGTGGAGCCCGGACGGGAAGCGCCTGGCGTACGTCAGCCGGCTGCCGGAGGGCAGAAGCCGCATCTGGGTGGTGCCGGTGGCGGGTGGCGCGCCGGTGGCGCTGACGGACGGCAAGCACCGCGACGACATGCCGGCGTGGAGCCCGGACGGGAAGTACCTGGCCTTCGTCTCCGAGCGCGACGGGGAGACGGACGTGTACCTCATGCGCGCGGACGGCACCGGGCAGACGCGGCTCACCACCGCGAAGGGCCCGGACTGGCTGCCGCGCTGGGTGGCCCGGCGCTGAAGGCGTCAGGCGCGCTCCCCCGGCCCGGCGCCCTCGGGCAACGGGCCGGGGAGGGGCGTCTCGCGCGGAGGGCCCACCGGCAGGCTGAAGCAGAAGACGGCGCCCCGGCCGGGCTCGCTCTCCACCCAGATGCGGCCGCCGTGCGCCTCCACGATGAGGCGGCTGATGTAGAGCCCCAGTCCCAGCCCCTGCGCGTCCGACGCGCTGCCCTTCCGGGTCCGGAAGTACTTGTCGAAGACGTGCGCCGCGTCCTCGGAGGACAGGCCCGCGCCCTGGTCGCTGACCGACACCACCACCCACGCGTCCTCCACCCGCGCGCGCACCACCACGGGCAGGGGCGGGGGGCTGTACTTCGCGGCGTTGCCCAGCAGGTTGGCCAGCACCCGCTCCAGTCGCGGTGCGTCCATCCAGACGGGTGGCACCGGCCCGGCCACCTCCAGGCGGAAGCGCTCGCGCAGGTCCGGCGCCAGGTCCCGCTCCATCACCTCCTCCAGGAAGCGCACCACGTCCCTCGGCTCGCGGCGCAGCGTGTCCCGTCCGGCCTCCAGCCGCGAGCCCTCCATCAGCTCTTCAATCATGGAGCTCATCCAGGCCACGCTGCCGAGGATGGTCGTCGTCAGTCCCTCCTCGCGGGACAGGTGCCGCTCGCGCAGCCAGCGCTGGAGCAGGCTCACCCGCAGGGAGATGGTGTGGAGCGGGTTGCGCAGGTCATGCGAGATGAGGCTCACGTACTCCTCGCGCAGCCGCTCCAGCTCGCGGCGGGTGGTCAGGTCCTGCATGCTGACCACGACGCCGCGTCCCTCGCCGGAGGCGCTGGCGGGAACGGGGGCCGCCGTCACCAGCACCGGGAGCGTGCGGCCGTCGGGGTGGACGATGAGGTACTCGTCCGGCCCCGCCGCGTCGTCCGTCCGGGCCGCTCGCGTGGACGTCAGCTCCTCCTGGCGCACCGGCCGCCCGTCCGCGTGCCGCAGCCGCTCCAGGTACCTCGCCCGGTTCCCCTCGGACAGGCGCAGCTCGAACATCGCGTCCGCCACCCTGTTGGACACCACCCGGTCGCTCGACAGGTCCACGAAGATGACGCCCACCGGCGCGTGGTTCAGCACCGTCTGGAGGAGGCCGCGCTGACGCTCCGCCTCCGCGAGCGCCTGCCGCCGCCGGGCCTCCAGCGCGTCCACGGTCCGCGCGGACAGCAGCACCAGCGCCGTGCCCGCGGCGCTCACCACGGTGGCGAAGATGGGGAACTCCGCTTCGCGGTTGATGGCGCCCGCGCCGTTCAGCAGCACCAGGGCCACGCCCAGCAGCGGCGGGCCCAGCAGCGCCACGGGCACGAGCCGGCGGGCGAGGAACGCGCCGAGCGTGTCCCGGGAGACGCGGGCCATGAGCCCCTGTCCGGGCTGCGCGCCCAGCGTCCCCAGGCCGAGGACGAGCAGCGCCAGCGCGGCGGGCAGGCTCATGCTGCGCCACGAGAGGAAGGGCAGGGGGCTTGCCTCCACCACGGGGCCGAGCAGCAGGCCGTTGAACCCCAGGAGCGCGCCCAGCATGGCCAGCAGGGTGAGGACATCCTTCAAGGTGTGCCACCGCTCGGCACGTCCCAGCAGCACCAGCGCGGGGCCCAGCAGCACCAGGCAGCTGGAGGTGAGGGGCGAGGAGCGGTGCACCCGCGGCTCCGCGCCGACCAGCAGCCGCGTCAGCAGGGTGGGCGTCATCGCGCTCAGCCCCATCAGGTCCTGCACGAGGCTCACCGCGCCCACCGCCGTCATGCCCAACGCGCAGGCCACCGCCAGCCACTCGCGGAGCGGGGAGGAACGGCGGGGCAGCCTCAGGCCCAGCGCCAGGCCGCCGAGCAGCAGCGCGAAGCTGCTCTGGGGCGACGTCGCGGGAAGGCCGGCCAGCGCCACCCCCGAACCCGGCGGGCCCCAGGCCTGGCCCACGAGGGCCAACGCGCCCAGGACAGGGATGCCCAGCGCCGCGAGCCAGGCCAGCGCGCGGACCCCGGCCGCGATACGACTCTGGGACCTCCCGGTCCAGCTCATCGATGGCGTCCCCCCGGAACGCATGGGCCCGCGGCCGGCCCGTGGCGCCGGTCAGGGCAGGGCCCCTTCCATCGATGGGATGCCCCGGAGAGGCATGCGTCGCGCGAGGGCTTCCGCCATCGGCCGGTGGGGCAGGGCGTTGGCGGGAAGGCGCGCGAAGGTCAGCAGGTGCCTCGGCCTCGCGTCTTCCACGGACGGAAGGCCCAGGCCCACGCGAGCAGGCCGCGCAGCGCGGTGCCCGTCAGCAGCCCCGCCACCGACAGCAGCACGGCCTCGCCCGTGTCGACGCCCGGGTACAGGCCCAGGATGGGCATGCCCCCGGGGCCCAGGATGAGCCACAGCCCCAGCGAGGCGAACACCGAGGCGACGACCGCCGGCCCCAGTGAGCGGCGGCCGCCCAGGCCCGCGCTGGCCGCCCAGCCTGCGAGCAGCCCGTTCACCCCCGGCGCCAGGAACAGCGCCACGGTGACACCGACCATCGACACGGTCGATGCGATGACCTGTTCACGGAGGTAGCGGTCCTCGGGTAGCCACTGGAGCCGCTTCCGGAGGGCCTTCCAGCGAGGAAGGCGGAGGACCGCGTGCGTGCGTGGCGGGAGCGTCCCGCCCACCGGGATGACCCGTGGCTCCATGGCGCCCAACCTCGTGACCGGGACGCGAAGCCGCAAGCGCCCCGGGCCGGCATGGCTGGAGGTCCGGATGGCGAGCGGGAGGACGGGCCCCCGGCTCGAAGGCAGCCGCGCGGACGCTACGGAGGCGGGTGCTGGCCCGGGTAGACGGTGAGCACCAGGCCCCAGCCGGGCGCGGCGCCCACGTTGCGCGGGACGTAGGTGTCCGCGCCGTCCACGCTCAGGCGGAACGTCTCCGCGTCGCCCGCGGAGTGGACGTAGAGGAACAGGCCGTCCGCGCCGGTGCCGTCCTGGCCCACGCCGCTGAAGTCCGCGGTGGGGTAGTAGACGCGGTCGGCCAGTTCGCTCCGGTCCAGCGTCACGCGCATGCCCGCCACCGGGTGGCCGTTCGCATCCACCACGCGGCCCAGCACGAAGCCCGCGTCGCGCAGCGTGGTGGCCTTGTCGCCGGTGTGGCCGCGCAGGCGGGACTCGCCCAGGGCGGCGGTGAGCGCGTCGTGGAAGGCCTCCGGCAGCGCCCAGGCTCGCGCGTCGATGAGGTCGGTGCGCGGCCGTCCGCCGGTGAAGGTCGTGTCGTAGATGACGGTGGCCGTGCGCACGAGCCCCGGCGCGGAGAGCCCCACCGCGAGGCTCTGGTGCACCTCGCGCACGGGCACCTCGTTCACGTCGAAGTCTCCGGCCTCGGCCAGCGCGCCAGCGCCGAAGGTGGCGTTCGCGTCATTCACCGCGACGCGCAGCGGCTCCTCGATGGTGACGGGCACTCCCGCCAGCGAGGGCACCGGCTGGCCGCGGGCTTCGAGCAGGCGAGTGGCCTCGGGCAGCACCTCCGCCCGGCCGCGGACGCGGATGCGAAGGTTGTCCAGGTCCACCGCCTCGGCGTCCTCGGTGCGGACGCCCGGGTCGGGAGTCGCGCCGTCGGAGCCACAGCCCGACGCGAGCCCCAGCAGGACACAGGTGGCAATCAAGAAAGGACGCTTCATCGGCCGGCAAGATTTCCACGCACCCTCACGGCGGCAATCCACCCCACCCGCCGTCCGTCCCCTGCCTGACGGCACTCGCGCGCGCCGACCCGCGAAAACGCGACACCGGGCGGCCCTCCTGTCCGTGGTGAACAGGGAGGGGGCCCGGTGTCGGAAACCCATCAGCCTTCGTGGTTGCTACGCGTCAGCGCCAGCCGCCGCCGTTGCCGCCGCCCTTCGAGGAGCGGCCGCCGCGGGAGGAGTCACCACCGCCGGAGCTGGAGCGCGAGCCGCCGCTGCTGCCACCGCCCCAGCTGCTGCCGCCGCCGCTGGAGCTCCGGCCGCCACCGCCATCCCAGCGGCTGCCGCTGTTGCTCTCACCCCGGCCGCCGCTGTTGCCGCGACCCGACGGCGGGCTGTAGCCACCGCCGGAGCTGTTGCCGTTGCTGTTGCCGCCGCTGTTGCCCCAGCCGCCACCGTTGCTGCTGTTGCCGCGGTCGTCGCTGTTGCCACGGCCGCCGTTGCCGTTGTTGCCGCGGTCGTCGTTGCCACGGCCGCCGTAGCCGCCGCCGTTGCCGCGGTCGTCGTCGTCCTTGCCGCGGCCCGGGCGGCCATGGCCATTACCGGAGCCGTCGCTGTTGCCGCCGCTGTTGCCCCAGCCGCCGCCGTTGCCGTTGTTCCCGCTGGAGCCGCTGCCGTAGCCGCCACCGGAGTTGCCGCCGGTGCCCCAGCCGCCGTCGTCGCCGCGCGGCGGGCGGGTGCCGTAGCCGGTGCCGGACGGAGGCGGCCGGCGGCCGTACGAGTTGTCATTGTCCCGGTAGTTGTTGCGCACGGGCTGCGACGCCGGGCGAGACGCCTGCCGCGCCCAGCCGTACACGGGGGTGGCGCGGTGCGAGCGGTCCCACACGTAGCCGCGGCTGCGGTCGTAGCGGTAGCCGCCGCGCGACGTGGGGTAGTAGTCGTGGGAGTGGCGCCCGGTCAGGTTGCAGTAACCGCCGTGCGCGTGCGGGTGGTAGTCCCAGTACCAGATCACCGACGGGCCCCGGTAGTGGTACACGCTGTCCGTGTAGACGTAGTACGTCGTCGTGGGACGGTAGTCGTGCACGTGCACGTGCACGTCCCCGCACCAGCCCCCGCCGTAGTCGTCCGGAACCGGGTGGTCACCCGAGTAGCTGTATTCGACGACGTCCACCGTCCGGGTTCGGTAGTGGCCATCATGGACATGGGCCACGCAGCCGGTCCCCATCATCAGGGCGAGCGGGATGGCGAGTGCGAGCAAGCGACGCATGGGAATCTCCTGGGGGCGGAGTGGACCGTGAGACCTTCCACCTGCGCAACCACGTACGGGTAGACGGGCGGGCCTGAAGGAAATTCACACCGTGAATCCACGCCCCCGGCCGCCGTGCCTTGTGGCTCCCAGGATACCCACTCCTGTCCTCTGGTGGACACTCTCCCCCATGGTGTAGGTGTAGCTGTGCGCGGCCCCCGCCGGGTGGACTGGAGGTCGGCCGCATGAGGAGCCAGCAATCATGGCGGAGATGGACTTCGGAGGGGGGACGAGGGCGCTCTGCGCGCTTCACCCGGGGCAGGCGGCGGCGAGCACGTGCACGCGCTGCGGCAACTTCATGTGTGACACGTGCAGCGTGGGCGGCACGCAGGCCCTGTGCCCCGGCTGCTGCGAGCGCGCGGGGGTGCGCCACACCTTTGCGCTCCGCCGCGACACGTGGACGGTCAGCACGTTGATGGACGCCTGTTGGGAGGCCTTCAAGCGCGAGTGGGTGATGGTCTCCGTCGGCGTGCTCGTCGTCATCGCCGCGTCCTTCGCGGGGCAGATCGTCTCGCAGATCCTCTCCATGATGGGCGGCGTGGTGGACAACATCGCCGTCACGGTGCTGTTCGCCATCGTCGGGTACATCGCGTCCACGGTGGTGCAGGGCGTGGTGTCCATCGGCTTCATGCGCATGCTCATGGACGTGCTGAACGGGGGGAAGGCGGACCTGATGCGCATCTTCAGCCAGCTCCACAAGACGGTGCCGTACCTGCTCACCACGCTGCTGATGTTCGCGCTGATGCTGCCGCTGCTCCTCGTCGTCGTCGGCGCCGGGCTCGGCACGCTGGCCGCCACGGTGGGCCTCGGCGCGCTCGACGGCATCGACTGGACCGCGCTGAACGGGCCCAATCCCTCCGGTCAGGTGGTGGAGGATGTGGCCTCACTGGCCCCGGGCTTCATCGCGGCGGGCCTCGTGGCCGTCGCGCTCTACATCTTCCCGGGCCTGTGGCTCATCACGCCGCTGCTGCTGGTGCAGCCGGAGCTGGCGCACACGGAGAACCCCACCGCCATGGGCACCCTGCGCCGCTGCTTCGCCTACGCGCGCGGGGAGCGCCTGCCCATGGTGGGCACCGTGCTGCTCGGCTCCCTCGCGATGCTTGCCGGCGTCTTCGCGTGCTGCGTGGGCATGATTCCCGCCGCCGGCTTCTTCAACCTGATGGTGGCGGGGCTCTACCTGACGCTGCGCAACGGCGCCGACGAGGCCTGAGCGCGTGAAGGGCCCCGGAGCCCGCGACGCGAGGCGCGGGCTCGGCGGGGGATTCGACGGGGCGAGCTTCAGTGCACGAGCCGCTCGGGAGAACCCGAGCGCGGCGCGGCGGTCTTGCCGAGGCACGCGAGGATGTGCTCGCGGTACTCGGTCAGCTCGCGCAGGCCGCACAGCATCCAGCGGCCGCCGATGACCAGCGTGGGCACGCCGCGCACGCCGCGGTTGGCCGCGTCGCGGTGCTCGTCGAGGATGAGCCGGCGCGTCTCCTCCGAGCGGAACGCGGCGGAGAACTCGTTCATCGCCAGGCCCACGCGCGACGCCAGCTCGAACACGACATCCGTGCGTGACACGTTGATGCCCTGCTCCAGCGCGGCGCGCTGCATGGAGCGCGCGAGGAACGCGCGCGCCTGCGGGCCCTGGAGCCGCGCGGCCTCGAGCGCCGCGAGCGCCGGCACGCTGGTGCGCGGAGGATCTCCCCCGAGCCACAGGTCCGTGGTGAGAAGGCGCGCGGCGGGGTCGGGCTCGCGCATCGCACGCTGCACCTCCTCCACCAGGCCGCGCTTCTCGCGCTCCGTGGGAAGCGCGTCGTGGATGCGCAGCGGATACGGCCTGACGCTCCAACGGAGGACCTCACCGAACTCCTGGCGCAACAGCTCCAGGCGCTGATCGGCGAGGTAGCACCAGGCACAAAGCACGTCCTGGTAGACGGTGATCTGCAGCGGCTTGTGCAGCGTTTTCATTGAGGGCGACGAGATTAGAAGGCTCCACGCGCCTCTGCCAACTCCCGAAGACAAGCGGGCGTGAAGTGCATTCCTGAGTTCCTGAGGAGCAAACGAGGCACCTTCCGCAGGTTGCCCGCCTGCTTCCCGGCGTGCGGGCAGCCTCGCACGCACGGCGTCGTGCTCACCCGCCCGGTGTCCTCAGCCGCCCCGCACGGGTCTCCGCGTAGACGAGCGCGTGGTCGATGATGGCCCCCGCGATGTCCTCGTCCGTCGCTCCCTCCAGCCCCTCGAAGCCCGGGCTGGAGTTGATCTCCATCAGGCGGGGGCCGGCGTGCCCCTCCAGCATGTCCACGCCCGCCACCTCCAGGCCGATGATGCGCGCGGCCTTCACGGCCGCCTCCACGTACGAGGCCGGAAGCTCGATTGCCTGCCCCTCGCCGCCACGGTGGATGTTGGAGCGGAACTCGCCCTTCTTCGCCTTGCGCCGCATCGCGCCGACCACCTTGTCGCCCACGACGAGCGCCCGCACGTCGCGCCCCTCGCTCTCCGCGACGAACTCCTGGAGGACGATTTCCTGACCCAGGTCCCAGAAGGTGTCGAGGATGGTCTGCACCTCCGGCAGCGTGTGGGCAATCATCACCCCCACGCCCTGGGTGCCCTTGATGAGCTTGATGATGACGGGCAACCCGCCCACCTCCTCCACCAGCCGGCGCACGTTGCTGCGGTCATGCGCCATGACGGTGCGGGGGATGTCCAGCCCGGACGTGGCGAGGAACTGCAGCGCGCGCAGCTTGTCGCGGCTGCGGGCAATGGCCGTGGGCGGGTTGAGGACGGGCACGCCCATCATCTCGAAGTGGTTCACCACCGCCAGCCCGTAGGCCGTAATCGACGCGCCGATGCGCGGCACCACCACGTCCACGCCGCGCACCTCCGCGCCCCGGTACGTCATCCGCGGCTTGCCCGCGGCCAGCAGCAGGCAGCAGCGCAGCGTGTCGAACACGAGCGGGCGGTGCCCGCGCTGCTTCACGGCCTCCACCAGCCGGCGCGTGGAGTACAGCGACCGCTTGCGGGACAGGATGGCCACCGTCTTCTTGGCGACAGGCTTCTTCGCGCGTGGGGTGCGGCTGACTCGCGCGGGGCGCTCGGGCGCCTGGGACCCAGGCAGGGCCGGGGCCTTCTTCGACTTCACTTTGCGGGGGGACATGGGCGGGGCG
>NZ_JABBJJ010000129.1 GCF_012933655.1 Pyxidicoccus fallax
GCCCGCGCCGAGGCGCCCGCCCCCCAGGCCCCGGAGCCGGCTCCGGTCGCGACGGAGGACGCGGGCGCGCCGGACGCGGGAGCCCTGGCGGGACAGGCCGCGGAGCCCCCGCCGTGCTCCGCGGGCCGGCTGAGCGCGAAGACGCAGATCCAGATTCCGCCCCTGCCTCCGCCGGTGGAGGGCATGCGCCGCCGCATCATCACCGCCGCGGTGAAGTGCGACCTCGCGGCGCTGAGCACGCTGGCCAACGAGAATGGCAAGGGGCTGCGCTTCAGCTTCGGCGACGGCAAGGACCCGGCCGCGTTCTGGAAGCAGGCGGAAGACGCGGGAGAGCCCGTGCTGGCGCGCCTGGTCCAGGTCCTCAACCTCCCCGCCGCGAAGCAGGGAGAACTCTACTTCTGGCCGGCCGTCCACGTGACGAACGCGGAGAAGGACTGGGCGGCCCTCACCGGCATCTACCCGGAGGCACAGCTCCAGGCGATGCGCGAGGGCGGCACGGGCTACCTCGGCCTGCGCGTGGGCATCACCGCCAAGGGCGACTGGCAGCTCGCGGTGTCCGGAGACTGAGGGCTCACAGCGCCGGGGCCGGGGTCCTCCTCAACAGCCGGACGACCGTCAAGCCCAGCAGGACGACGCCGGTGAGCAGATACGCCAGGAAGACCCCGAGGCCGACGAGCACCGGGCCGGTGGCGCCCTCGATGCCCGCGACCTCGTACCAGTAGTGCACGGAGCCCAGCGGCTCGGAGCCGCGGAACACCATCTCCACGTAGCCGTGGACGTCGTTCTTCAGCTCCCGGCTGTGGAAGCCGAACACCGTCCGCTCCTCCCCCTGGGCGGCGTACCGGGCGACGAAGGCGAAGCCCTCCGCGCCCTCGTGGAAGTACGGAACGGGCGAGGACCGCCCGGCGAGGGCCAGCGCGGCGCGGGCCTCACCCTCCGGTACGAGCGGCGCCGCGAGCCAACGCTCCGCTCCGTGCGCCTCCAGGACCCGCCCATACGTGCACTCCGCCGGGTCGGGGCAGTCCTCGAGCTCACGCCGGAGCGCGGCGTCCCGCTCCTCGCGCGGCAGGAGCGTGCCCCCCGGCCCGGTCTGGAAGAGCGACAGCGCCACGGGCCGGGCGTCGGACGGGAGCTCCACGATGGGAGGGTGCCAGAAATAGCCCCAGTAGAGCCTGCTGGTGAGCAGCCCCAGGCAGACTCCGAACGCCAACGGGACCAGCAGCCACGCCGCGATGCGCCTTCTCTTCGTCGCGTTCACGAGACCCTCCTGCGAGGAAACGACAGGACTACTGACAGCCGATGCGCCCGGTGCGGCTCACCACGACGTTGTCGTAGAACGTCTCGGAACCCGACGGCCCCTGCGGGTGGACGAAGCCGTAGCCCACGGAGAAGTGGTTGAAGGCCCGCATGCCGACGTTCTGGAACTCATGGGCCAGGGTGCCGTCCCGATAGACGCGCGTGGTGCCATGCGTGCTCGCCGGAGTGGCGCGGCGGACCTCCCACTCCAAGCACACCCAGCGGCCCGCCGCCATGCCCACGGTGATGGGCTCCGGCTGACGCTGCCAGCCCGTCCCCGCGCGTAGGGACCAGTCATCCAGCGCGAAGCCCGAGTCCGAAATCAGCTGCACCTCGATACCGCCGAAGTCTTCCTGCCTCAGGTTGGCGAGGACGAAGACCGTCCCCAGTTGCTGCGGGACAGCGGGCAGCGAGCGCATGAACACGTGCGCCCGGATGAAGAGCTGCGTCTCGAAGGGCGGAAGGGGCTTCTCCCATTGCGCGATGGCCCGGGGGAACTCCGGCCCCTCGTGGATTCCGTCCCTGGTGACGACGTGCAGCCGGCTGTTCTCCACCTCGATGAGGGCGTTCTCCGAGTGAGGCACCCAGCCATTGAGGCCGTTGTCGAACGACTCGCAGATGAGGGCGTTGGCCGGACACGTCCCGCTGGGACTCGGCCCCGGGTCCGTCCCCGCGTCGGTGCCCGCGTCCGGGTCGCCACCGGTGCCGCCGTCCGAACCCGCGTCCACGTCGGCGCCCGCGTCCGGCCCTCCACCGGTGCCCGCATCCTCGTCAGGGCCCGCGTCCGTGTCGGAACCCGCGTCCCGCGCTCCCGCGTCCGCGGAAGGGCCCGCGTCCGTGCCGCCCCCCGGGCCCGCATCCACATCCGCACCCGCGTCCGGCTCGCCACCGGAGCCCGCGTCCGCTCCCGCATCCTGGCCAGAACCCGCGTCCGTATCGCCGCTGGTGCCCGCATCCGTCCCCGCGTCGACCGAGGTGCCCGCATCCGTCCCCGCGTCGGCCGAGGTGCCCGCGTCCGTGCCGGCGTCCTCCGAGGTGCCCGAATCCGTCGGGCCCCTCGTGCCCGCGTCCACGAAGGTTCCCGCGTCCTCACCGTCGCCGTCGTCCCCCGAGCACGCGGGCAATCCACCCAACGCGACCATCGCAAGGGACAGCACCCACCACTGTTCGAAGCGCATGAAGTCCTTCCAGACCCGAAGCCCGTGAGGCCGGGCAGCCACGAGGGTTGGCCTCAATTCCTATCACCCGCCCCTGTCGCGGGTCAGCTCACTCCCAGAATACACAAATGCGCGGAAGGGAAAGCACCTCCCCTTCCGCGCCTCCGTGATGACTTCCCGTGCTCGCGACTACGGGTTCAGGATGCGAACCTCGAAGCCGCCGGACCCGACCGAGGTCAGGAGCACGATCTTGCCGCCGTGCGAGAAGATCCGCAGGGCCGTGCCCGGGTAGTACGCGGCCGAGAGGATGTCGAACCGGCTGTTCAGCACGCGCAGCTGCGTCGTCCCGCCCACGGTGTCGATGATGTACATCCGGTCACCGTGGAACGCGACGTCCACGAACTGCAGGCCGATGCTCGAGCGGTAAGTGAGGTCGCTGGTGTTGAACAGCAGGCCGCTGCCCAGGATGAAGGCGGAGCCATCCGGCAGGAGCCGCAGGGGCGAGCTCAGGTTGTAGCTGCCGTGGTAGGGCGACTCGAGCTCGTTTCCAATCCTGCCCGCCGTCATGTCCACCGGCACCCGGTGCACGTCCGAAGGCGAGACACCCACGTCGACGTAGTAGACGCTGTTGTCCAGCGGCGAGAAGGTCAGGTTGCCCGCCGAGAAGCGCCAATCCACCGCGTGGACCCGCGCGCCCGTGGACCGCTGGTAGAGGGCCTGCGTGCTCCACGCGCCCGAGCCGTCGACGGTGAACAGGTAGTTGCCCGCCACCACCATCTCGGACACGTAAGCCGGCGCCGCGGCGAAGAAGCGACCGCTGCCACCCGCCTGGGAGTCGAAGATGTCGATGCGCCCGCCGGTGTAGGCCACGTACGAGGCCGTCCCGTCCGGCGACACCGCCATGGCCGTCACGTCACCCGTGCCGACGAGGGCCGGCAGGAAGGCGCGAGCCTCCAGGTCGAGGCGGCGGATGCGGTCCGAGTCGGTATCCATGAAGTGGATGACGCCGTTGTCGGCCAGCGTCGCTTCCTGGAAGCTGAAGTTGAAGTCAGCCCCGCCCAGGACGATGCCGCCGTCGGGGTCCGTGCCAGCGTCGGTGCCCGCGTCGGGCTGCGGCTCACCCGACTCGAGCACGCCGATGATGTCGATGGCGCCCGTGGTGGAGCCCGGGCAGTTCGTCGTGTTGCGACGCAGGGCGAGACGGGCCGCCGTCACCTGGCCCGCCGCCACGTCCACCTTCACGCTCCCCGCGTACACCTCCAGCCCCAGGGCGTTGAACGCGAACACGCTGACCGTCCGGCTCACACCCGCCGGAACGGAGTTGATACGCCCCTGGATGGACGTACCCGTGACGTCGAGCGGCACCGGGCCGATGACGCCGATGTCGTCGGCCTGGACGGTGGCCTGCGCCGTCACGACGCCGCACACGTCACCCGCCAGGGAAATCTCCATCCGGATGGACTCGCTTCCACCCTCGCCCACCGGAGGCAATCCATTACCACCACAGGCACTCAGCAGGACACACATCACCCAGAACAGGCCCGTATTGCGCAGCATCTTCATGGTCTTCCCCCCTCGTTTCGGTTGATGTCCGCTCACCGGCCGGAGCGGCACCCTTCCAGCCCACGGCATGGGAACCGGAGCACGGTGGCGAATCCTAGACACGCGCCGAGGTGCCACTTCAAGCAAACTCGTGCGCAATGTTCAGGAGAGATGGGTGTCATTGGCACCCCGCCTGATGAACTGGAATTCCTCGCATTGACGTGAGCGTGAGAAAAGCCTGACACGCCCCGCCGTACGATTTCCACACCTGCCGGGCTCGGCCCCGTCGCCATTCGCGGCCAGGAGCCCGGCGGTGCGTGTCCTCAGCCCTGCGCGGGCTTGGTGATGCCCAGCGAGTCCGCGTAGCTGTGGAGCCCGCGGATGTGGTTGCCACCGTCGACGATGAGCGTGTCTCCGGTCACCCACGACGCGAGGTCGCTGCAGAGGAAGGACACCACCTTCGCCACGTCCTCCGGCTCGCCATGGCCCTTACCGAGCGGCGTGCGGGCAATGAACTCCTGGAGCATGGTGCCCTGCATCAGTCCGGCCATCTCGGCCAGCGGGGTGCGGATGGCGCCCGGGGCCACGACATTCACGCGGATGCCGTACCGCCCCAGCTCGGAGGCCGCGACCTTCGACAGGTTCGCGAGCCCCGCCTTGGAGGCGCAGTAGTGGCCGAGCCCATCCGTCGCGCACATCTGATTGATGGAGGTGATGTTGACGATGGAGCCCGGCAGCTTCGCGGCGACGAGCGCCTTCGCCACCGCCTGGGTGAACAGGAAGGGCCCCTTGAGGTTGATGTCCATGACCATGTCGAAGTCGGCCTCCGGCATGTCGATGAGCGGCGCGAGGGTGGCCGTGCCGGCGTTGTTCACCAGGATGCCCGGGATGCCGAACTCACGCGTGGCCACCTCGACCGCGCGCGCCACGTCCTCCGAGCGGACCACGTCGCCCGTGAAGGCCACGGCGCGCGTGCGCCCCTCCATCACCCGGTTGAGCTCCGCGGCGGCCGTCTCCACCTTCTCCTTCGTCCGTCCGAAGAGGAGGACGTTGGCGCCGTCCTGCATGAGTCGCGCGGCGATTCCCAGCCCGATGCCCTGCCCCGCTCCCGTCACGATGGCGCTGCTCGATACCAGTTTCATGATGTCTGTGACTCCTGTCATCCGGCCCCTTTTGTGACTCTATGCGCGCGACGTGCGGGGTCCCAAGCCATGTCCCGGAGATACACACGCGCGGGTCGGGCTCGATGCACCAGGAAGGAGATTTCGCGGAACATCAAAACCGCGATGCACTCCGCGCTGCCTCAACGCTGGCGTCCGAGCAAGACGGCTCCCGTCGCGACAGCGTCTCTCGGCAGTCCGATGGCCTGGATGACCTCCCGTCCGAGGATGTCGAGCGGACAGAACGCGAGGCCGAAGGCGGTCGCGGCCAGGAACAGCGTCTGCGACAAGGCGCCCGAGTCGCGCCACAGCAATGAAGCCGGGTCTTCGTACGCCGCCGTGACGCGGGCTTCGTGACCGATGAAGACGAGCGCGGTGCCCTGGGCCTCGGGAAGCATGTCGGCGCAGGCCCGCGCGAAGTTCCGCAGCGGCTCGACGTTGGAGACCGCCAGCAGTTCGAGCCGATGCGACAGTGCGTCGTAGCGCATGACGCGAGGATGGCCGCGCCAGTCCACGAGCACGGTCTCTATCGGGTGGAACGCCCCCGCGGTGGGACCAGGCCTTCGCGATCGCAGGAACACATCCCCCTCGAGCCTGCCGCGCGGGGCGGTGGCATAGGCCAGCATGTTGATGAGCTGCCGGAGGGGCGCCCGCCGCATCCGGCGCCGCGAGCGCCTCGCCTCCAGGACGGCGGCGAAGGTCTCCGGCGGCGGTGGCACCACGACGGGGCAGCTCACCGAGGCACGGATGGGCCAGACGAGCGGAACCAGATTCCCAACGGGCGACCTGGAACGCGGGGCCTTGTCAGTAGGGGTCGACACCGGGCTCCACCAGGGGTTCGTATCCCCTGACACGGTGGCTCACGCAGGAGGAGCCGGCCATACCACCCGGGAGGTACCTGGGCGGCTCAGGGATGCGCCGCGAACCACTCGAACAGCGAAGACGTGGGCCCACCGAGTGAGGCCACTGTCTCCTCCAGCGAGTCCTGGTTGGCCCAGACAATGTCCCCGTCTCCGTGCTTCGCGAGCAGGTCGGAGATGAACTGGCACCAGCGCCCCCCGTCGCGCGCGGCGGCGAAGCCGTAGGAGCGGCACGCCAGCGGTCGATGCGCATACACCCGGCACGCCCCCGACTCGCGGTCCAGGAACGGGCACGTGTACGGACGCGACCGCTCCATCTCCGCCACCCGCGTGCGCACCTCCGCTCGCACTTCCGCCGGCAGCCGCTGGAAGCCCTCCCAGAGGTAGCGCCATTCCAGCTCCGTCAGCGGCAGCGGCGCGGACAGGTGGCGGCAGCAGTGGTCGCACCCCCGGCGGCACGGCCACCAGGCATGGGCGCCGGAGATGTCCGCCGCCCGGGCTTCGACCCGCTGGTACAGCGCCTCCAACGCCTGCCGCTGTGCTTCGGAGATGGGTTCCATGGACGACCTACGTCGGCAGCTTGATGCCGGACAGGCGCTGGAACAACTCCACCGCGAAGCCGTCCGTCATCCCCGAGATGTAGTCCGTCACGCACAACAGGCGCTGGTACTTCGACAGCCGCTCGATGGCCGCGTCCCGCTCGGGCGGCTTCTTCTGGTCCAGCTCCGCGAACTCCGGCCGCTGGAAGGACTCCATGGGCAGCAGTTGCCGCAGCTTCCGCTCCTCGCGGTTCGGCCTGTCCGTCACCACCGCCAACGCGAACATGTCCAGCAGGCCGCCGAGCGTCTTGAAGCCCGCGCTTTCAATCTGGAGCACCCGCTCGCTCTCGTAGCCCTTGCGCCGGGTGATGCTCTTGATGCGCTCCAGCTGCTCGCGCACGTCCGGGTGCGCCGACACCAGCGGCGTCTCCCACGCCCCCTGCTCCATCTCCTCGGCGTGCTCCAGGAACACCTTCACGCACGCCGGAATCAGCATGCCGATGGCCCGCGCCCGCGCCTGCGCCATGCGCGTCTCCAGGTGCGCCGGAGGCGGCCGCGGCTCCTTGCCGGGCGTGGGCTGTGGCGGCAGCACGCCCTCCAGCAGCTTGCACGCCTCCTCCATCGGAATCAGCCCCAGCTTCGCCGAGTCCTCCAGGTCGATGACCGCGTAGCAGATGTCGTCCGCCGCCTCGACGAGGAACGCCAGCGGGTGCCGGGAGAACACGCCGGGCTCGCGCTCCTTCAGCCCCAGCGCCCGGAAGGCCTCCACCGCCAGCTTCGCGTCGTCCTGGAAGTAACCGAACTTCTTCTCCGACACGCGCCCCTTCACCGGCGTGCGCCCGTCGGGCAGCACCGAGGGCCGTGGGTACTTGCTCATCGCCCCGAGCGTCGCCGCCGTGTAGCGCAGCCCGCCCCACCGCTCGCGCGACTGGAGCCGGGTGAGGATGCGCAGGCCCTGCGCGTTGCCCTCGAAGCTCTGCAGGTCCTTCCACTCGGACGCATTCCGGAAGGGGCTCTCGGGTTCCGAGTCAGACGAACGCCACCGCTGCTCCACCCAGTGCTGGATGGCCGCCTCGCCCGAGTGCCCGAAGGGCGGATTGCCGATGTCATGCGCCAGGCACGCCGCCGCGACGATGGTGCCCAGGTGCGAGGGCTCCACCTCCACACCCTGGTCTCTCACCAGATGCCGCCCCGCGAGCTGCCCCAGCGAGCGCCCCACGCACGAGGCCTCGATGCTGTGGGTCAGCCGCGTGCGCGTGTAGTCGCTCGTCGACAGCGGGAACACCTGCGTCTTGTCATGCAGGCAGCGGAACTCGCTGGAGAAGACGATGCGGTCATAGTCCCGGTCATAGTCGGTGCGCTCGTCCGGGAGGATGCGCTCGTCCGGCGGTGGCACGGCCTTCTCCCCCGCGCCCTCCTTCGGCGCCGGTGAGCCCACCCGGTGGGGCGACAGGAGCTGCCGCCATCTCTCCGTTCGACTGTTGCTGCCCACGCCTGCCTCACTATCCGAAGGAACCCGACCGCCCATGGTGCTCCGCCCGCCGGCCGAGGCAAGTTTTCCCGGGCGGCCGGGCGACAACCCGCGCCCGGCGTGCGAGCGGACGGGCCCCGCGCCCCCCGCTCCAGGGACTTCTCCGTGCTGGACGTGGCGCTTCCCACTGGGCAGCCTTGTGCCCCGTTCCACCCTGACGCACAGGAGTTCCCACCACATGAAGCTCAAGGCGCTGTGCCTCGCCGTGTCGCTGCTGGCCCTCCCGGGAGTGGCCTCCGCGCAGAGCATGCTGGATTCCATCAAGAAGTCGGCCGGTGACGCCGGCAAGGGCGCCGTCGAGAAGCGCGTCAACACCAAGCTGATGGACGAGGGCCGCAAGAATCAGTGCAGCTTCAAGACGGGCACCGCCGAGCTGGAGCCCGGCTGCGACGCGAAGCTGAAGAAGCTCACCAACGCCCTCATCGACGCCAAGAAGCAGCTCGATGCCGCCGGCGTGAAGTCCTACAAGTTCGAGGTCTCCGGCCACACCGACTCGACCGGTGACGCGGCCAAGAACAAGAAGCTCAGCGAGCAGCGCGCGGAGACCATCGTCAAGGAGCTGGTGTCGCGCGGCATCTCCCGAGGCGAAATCAACGCCGTGGGCTTCGGCTCCGAGAAGCCCCTCGTGAAGCCGGACGACACGGCGGCCAAGAAGGCGAAGAACCGCCGCTACGAGCTGCAGGTCCGTCTGTAATCGGTGACGGGGCTCGCGGCACGCACCGCGAGCCCCCTCCCGCGCCGGCTTCAGCCTCCGAGCCGCTGGCGCAGCGAGGCCAGGATGTCCTCCGCGTGGGTCCACAGCAGCGCCCCTCCGGCCTCCGGGAGCAGGTGCCTGCGCGCGGTGGGGATGCGGCCGGCCAGCACGGCCCCGTGGTCCGGCGAGTGGACGGTGCTGGTGTCGTGCCCGCCGTACCAGAGGTCCACTGGAACCTGGATGCTGGCGACGTCGAAGGGCCAGCGGCCCATCGCCAGGATGAGGTCGTGCGCGTATCCCTGGGAGCCCTGAGAGAAGCCCTCCTGGAGCGCCTGCTTGAAGGCGGTCTCGAACACCGGCGCGGTGTAGACGGCGAGGTCGATGGCGGAGCTCGTCCCGGTGATGAGCTTCCACAACAGGTCGGCGTTGGCCATGCCCGCGAAGGACGCCTCGAAGCCCGCGGGGTCCTGGGCGATGGCTCGCAGCATTCCGGCGACGTCGGGGTGCAGCAGGCCGGCGAGCGCGGGGTGGTTGAGGTCGTCCTGCCCCGACACCACCGCCACCGCCTTCGGGAGCCCCGCCGCGGCGCACGCCAGCGCGAAGGGCGCGCCCATGGAGAATCCCACGACGCCGAAGTCGCGCAGCGCCAGCGCGGAGGCGAGGTTCCGGATGTCCTCCGCATGGTCGTTCAGCGTCCGCGTTGGAGACGGACTGGAGGTGCCCAGCCCCGGACGGTCCACCGAGATGAGCCGCACGCCGAGCTTTTCGAGGACGTCCGCGCCGAAGCCCAGCGAGCGCCCCATGGCCGCGCCGGAGAAGTACAGGACCGGGGTCCCCTCCTCCGGGCCCCACTGCGCCCACCCGAGCATCCGCCCATCGGGCAGTCGTGTCGTCCCAAGCCGCGAAGGTTCCCTGAGTCCTTGGTCCATGGAGGTCATCGTAGCGGCCGTGACGATTCAGGCCCCGGAAGCCTGACATGAAAAATCGGGCACGGTGGGCACCACGAGCTGGGGGCTCGGCGCCAAGAAAATGAGAACACTACAGAGGCAGGCGTGGCCGCACGCCCCGTGATATCAGCCGCGCAATGACGCCTCCCGGGACGCAGGCTGAATCACCGCGATGGTCGATGCTGTTCGCGCTGTTGCCGCTTCCCGCCATCCTCCTGGGCGCATACGTCACCTCCCGGTCGGGCACGTCCGCCAAGGCCTTCGCCGTCAACGGCGCAGCGGTGGTGCTGGGGACCGCGATGACCGTCGCGGTGGGCCGCCTCTCCGACGCGACGCTCCGGCGCGTCTCCGTCGTCGCGGTGCTGCTCACCGCCTCGACGCTGCTCTTCACGGGACTCGACGGCGTTCGTCGCTGGATGGAGCTGGGGCCGGTCCGCCTGCACGCGTCCTCCGTGTTCGCGCCGTGGGTGCTCGTGGCCATCAGCGCCAGCCTGCACAGGCGCTTCGCGCTCTCCGTCGTCCTCGCCCTGGCGATGTCCGCCATCCATGTGGCCCAGCCAGACGCGGGCCAGGGCACCGCCTTCGCGCTGGCGGCGGTCACCCTCCTGGCCCGTGCCCGCTCCATTCCCTGGCCACGACGCGCGCTCGGCTGCGCGGGAGTCCTGGCCCTCGGCCTTGCCGCCTGGTTCCGGGTGGATCCGCTCCATGCGGTTCCCCATGTCGAGCGCATCGTGCACCTGGCCGCGGCGCAGGGGCCCGTGCTCGGCGCGCTCGCCGTGCTGAGCCTCGCGCTCCTGTTCGTCCCCTCCGTGTGGACCGCCACCCGGGCGCCCACCTCGGATGCTCCGGGAGCGATGCTCTCCGTCAGCCTCGCGGTCTACCTCGCGGTGACGGTGCTCGTGACGGAGCTCGGCAACTTCCCGGTGCCGGTGCTGGGCGCCGGGGCGGGAGCCGTCCTCGGGTGGTACGCCATGACGGGAATGCTCGTGGCCTCCTGGCGACACTCCAGCCACCGTGAAGCGTCCCACCTGGGAGCCACATAGCGCCGCGCCGCCGCACTGGCGGGAGGCCGCGCATCGCGAGCGCCCGCACTCGCGGGCATCCAGGACGCGGCGTCCCCTGGCGCCCACGCTCGTGAGTTCTCAGCTCACCGCGGCCACGGCCCCCGCGGTCCTCGCCACGGGCTCCACCACCGCGTCGGTGTCGCCTCGCGGCAGCTCCTTCGCGGCGGGGATGAAGGTCATGGCGCGCTCGGCCAGGGCCGTAATCGTGAGCGACGGGTTGACGCCCGGGTTCGCGGAGATGGCCGAGCCATCCACGACGTAGAGCCCGTCGTACCCGAAGACGCGGTGACGCGAGTCGATGACGCCCGTCTGGGGCGAGTCCCCCATGCAGCAGCCGCCCAGGATGTGCGCGGTGGTGGGGATGCCCAGCAGCGTCTCGCTGACCATCGTCATCGGGTAGCCGTCCAGCTTGTCGGAGACGCGCTTCGCCAGGTCGAACGCCTCCGGCATGTTGGAGGTGGGCGCCGGGCCTTCCTGCAGGCCCGTCAGCATCCCCTTGCGCAGCGCCGTCGTCACCCCGCGCCCGCGCTTCATGCGCAGGTGGCCCTCCAGCGTGCGCATGTAGAGGAGAATCATCGTCCGCTGCGCGAAGTCCGGGACGAACCAGGGCTTGAGGAAGCGCACCGGGTGACGCGCCAGCATGCCGAACAGCCGTGCCAGCCGCGCGAACATCGTCGCTCCCGACACCTGCGGCGCCATCAGCAGCCGGAAGAAGCCCGAGCCCGCCGAGTAGCGCACCGGCTCCAGGTGCGAGTTCGCGTCGGTGTGGAGGATGGAGCCGATGGCGATGCCCTTCGACAGGTCCGGCTCCTTGCGCCCGCTGACGACGCCGATGAGCGCCTCCGAGTTGGTGCGCAAGCCATCCCCCAGCCGCTCGGACAGCCGGGGCAGTCCATCCGGGTGCTCCTTCAGCTTCAACAGCAGGTCCAGCGTGCCCAGCACGCCTCCAGCGAAGATGACGTTGCGCGCGGTGAAGCGCAGCTTCTCGCGGAAGAAGCGCCGGGCGCCCCGCAGCGCCTCGACCTCGTAGCCGCCCTCCGGCAGCGGGCGCACCCACGTGACTTCCGTGTCCGCGTGCAGCGTGAGGCCGCGCCGCTCCGCCAGGTACAGGTAGTTCTTGTCCAGCGTGTTCTTGGCGTTGTTCCGGCAGCCCAGCATGCAGCCACCACACGAGTTGCAGCCGGTGCGGTCCGGCCCCTCGCCGCCGAAGTACGGGTCCTTCACCGTGACGCCGGGCTCGCCGAAGTAGACGGCCACGGTGGTGGACTGGAAGTCGGTGCGGCCGATGTCCTCGCCCACCTCCTTGAGCACCTTGTCCGGGAAGGTGCTCAGCGGGTTGACGGTGGCCCCGAGCATCCGCCTCGCGGTGGCGTAGTGCGGCGCCAGCTCGTCCTTCCAGGCCGCGAGGTGTCCCCAGGACTCGGACTGGAAGAAGTCATCCTTCGGGATGGGCAGCGTGTTGGCGTAGACGAGCGAGCCGCCCCCCACGCCCACGCCGGACATCACCGTGACGTGGCGGAAGAAGGTCATCTTGAACAGGCCCCGCCAGCCGAGCTGCGGCATCCACAGCCAGCGCTTCAGGTCCCAGTTCGTCTTGGGGAAGTCCGGCCCCCGCAGGCGCCGGCCCTTCTCCAGCATCACCACGCGATAGCCCTTCTCCGTCAGACGCAGCGCGCTGACGCTCCCTCCAAACCCCGAGCCGATGATGAGCCAGTCGCAGTCCATGGCCGTCCGCCTTCCCATAACGGGGCCGCGAGCACAGGACACATCGCTGCGGGCGGCCCCACGGGCGATTCCACTCTATGCCAGAGCCCGGGCCCGCCCGGGGTGAGGAAAGCGGCGGCCTGCCTGCCCGGGGGGCCGCCACCCGGCCAGCGGGCCCCGGTCCGACTCGCGGCCTCAGCGCGGCGCGGCGGTCTCCAGCAGCTTCGTCACCACCTGGTGCACCGAGGCGGCGTTGGCCGGGTGCTTCACGTACGCGGCGGGGTTGAGGTTGGTCAGCCGGCCCACCAGCGAGTCCGGGCCACTGACGTTCACCATGACGATGCGCACGCCCGGGCGACCCGCGGCCCGGAGCACGTCGAGCGCCGTGCCCGTGTCGACGACGATGATGGACACCGGCTTGTCCGTCTCCGAGGTGATGCGCAGCCCCTGCTGGCTGAACAGCTCCGCGACGAGCGCCATCAGCCGCGCGTCCAGCAGCCGCACCAGGATGAGGGGCCGCGTGTCCACCTCCTGCGCCTGGGCGGCCTGGGGCGCGGGCGCCTTGCCCAGCTCGCGCACGTCCGTCTTCAGCAGCGTGACGACATCCGATTTCAGCACGCTGCGCACGCGCTTGAGCAGCGACGCGTCCGCCGCGAGCAGGTCCTTCAGCCGGCGCTCACCCTCGGGCGGAAGCTGGGTGAAGGCCACGCCCATCTCGTCCTCGCGGGCCCACGCCACCTGCCCCTGCGCGAGCAGCGGCTGGGGCGCGTCCGGCAGCTTGATGCGCAGCTCCAGGATGCTGCCCTGGGGCAGCACGCGCGACGTCTTGATGGCCAGACCGCCCGCGCCGATGTTCTTGCTGTAGGCGCGCACCACGTCCTCCTGCGTGGCGAACGACAGCTCCAGCACCGCGTCCGCCCGCGCCGGACGGGCGGGCATTCCGCTGCCCTCCGGAGGCAGCGCGCCCAGCTCGAGCAGCACGTCCCGCAGCAGCTCCAGGCGCTGCTCCTGCTCCGGCGTCAGTGGCTGTGACTTCCGCCGCTCATGAATGGCGTTGTACTCGTCCAGCACATTCCCGTGAGGTCTTCCCATTCAACGTCCCCCGATGCCGCGCGCCAGGACTCTACCGCTCCCCAGCACCTGCATGGAGACGGTCTCGAAAGACCCTTGTGAAGTACGGGGAACCCGCTCGCCCCTCCCACGGGCGGGAGAGCGGGCGGGGTTGCTTCGACCTCACGGCGCTCCGTGCGAGCGCGAGGCTTCGAGTCCCCCTTGACGCGCCATGAGACGGCCGACGGTGGCCAGCAGCGTGTCCACGTCGAACGGCTTGCCCAGCCAGGCCTCCGCGTCCACCTCGCGGGCTCGCAGCCGTGCGTCCTCGGCGGCGGTGACCACGACGACGGGGATGCGGTGGCCGTGCCGCGCGCGCAGCTCGCGGGCGAACGTCCACCCATCCATCACCGGCATGCGCATGTCGAGCAGGATGAGCCCGGGCAGCTCCCGCGCCAGCTCCGCCAGCGCCAGCTGGCCGTTGGCCGCCTGGGACACGCGGTAGCCCGCCATCTCCAGCGTGAGGGTGACGACCTCGAGGACATCCGGGTCGTCATCCACCACGAGCACATGGGCGCCGTTCATGCGGATGCACCTTCCTGTTCGTCTGGAGAGGAACGGGCCTTGCCCGGGGCGCGCGCCGCGAGCAGCGGCAGGCGGACGTGGACGGTGGTGCCCTCTCCCTCGCGGCTCTCCAGCGTGAGCCGGCCCCCGTGCTGCTGGATGATTTCCCGCGCGATGTAGAGCCCCACGCCCAGGCCTCCCCGGTCATGCTCCGTTCCCGAGTGGGGCCGGTAGAAGCGATGGAAGAGCCGGGCCTGCTTGGCCGAGGGAATGCCGATGCCCCTGTCCCGGATGCAGACCTCCGCTGCCTCGCCCCGGGCGGCGAGCACCACCTCCACGGGAGCGTCCGGCGGCGAATAGCGCAGGGCATTGTCGAGCAGCGCCACGAACACCTGCTCCAGCCGGGCCGGGTCTCCCCACACCAGCAGCGGCCCCTCCCCGTGCACGGAGATGCGCGCTCCCTGCCGCGTCTCGGACAGGCGCCGCGCGGTCTCCGCCACCAGCGAGCCCACATCCAGCGACTCCTCCACCAGCTGCATGCGCCGCAGGTGCAGCTGGGACACGTCCAGCAGCGTGCGCACCACCTGGTCGATGCGGTTGGCGCCCCGGTCGATGCCCTCCAGCATCCGGGCCAGCGTGGCGTCGCGGCCGGCCGCCGTCCGGAGCGCCAGCTGCGCGAAGGACTTCATCACCGTCACCGGCGTCTTCAGCTCATGAGCGGCCATGCGTACGAACTCGTCCTTGAGCCGGTCGAACTCCACCGCCTCGGTGATGTCATGGATGACCACCACCGCGGCGGACACCCGGCCGTCTTCGTCCGGAATGGGCGCCGCGTTCATGCGCAACACCCGCTCGCCTCCGGGCTTGGAGGCCCGGAGGTCGCATTCCCGGACCACCTCGCCACGAAGGGCGCGGAAGAGTGGCAGGTCCTCGCGCCGAAGCGGCACGCCCTCCATGTCACGCAGGGAACCGATGACGGGCGTCTTCGCGTCCGGTGCACACGCGGACTCCCCGCACATCCGCATGCCCGCTTGATTGACGAAGGAGAGCTGGCCGTCCTGGTCGGCCACGAAGACGCCCTCCAGCATGTTGTCCATGATGGCCCGCAGCTCACCGGAGCGGCGGCGCAGCTGGGCCAGCAAATCTCGCTGACGCTCGAGCATCCGCCGGCGCTCCTCCTCCGCCTGATGGCGCCCGGTGACGTCCGAGACGAAGGCGTAGACGCGGAACGTGCCGTCGTCGGCGCGCACCGCGGCGAGGCTCGCCTCCACGGGGAACACCGCCCCATCCCGGCGCATCGCCAGCGCCTCCAGGCGGCAGGACGGCAGCGCCGCCCCGCCCGAGTCGACGAGGCGCGCGAGCTGCTCGCGGCGCACGGGGCGGTCCTCGGGCCGGCAGACGAGCTCCACCGCCGGCTGGCCGAGGACGTCGTTCCGGGACCAGCCGAACATGCGCTCCGCGCTGCCATTCCACTCCACCAGCCGCCCCTCTCCATCCACCGCGGCCACGCCGTCCAGGGAGGTCTCCAGCACCTCGCGCAGCATCCGCTCGCTGCGCTCCAGCGCCTCCCGCTCCCGCTCCCGCTCCAGAAGTTCCCGGGACAGGTCGCGCACCCGCAGCGTGCGCACGCCGACCACGAGCCCGGCGAGCAGCCCTCCCCACATGAGCAGGCCCACGCCCTGGACGATGGCGTGCAGCCGGTGGGCCGCCGCGAAGAGATGGTCCGTGTCCGTGGAGACATACACGGTCCATCCGGCATCCCACACGGGGGCGGTATCGGTCCGCGGGTCTCCCGACAGCCCGTGCGCCGCCTCGTACGCGCGCAGGTCCTCGAGCGTCAGGTCCGACAGGACGCCCCTGGAGCCCAGCCGGCCCTGCGCTCGCGCCCATGCGACGAGTGACTCCTCTCTTGGGTGGGCGAAGAGGCGTCCGGAGCGGGTCACCACGTAGAAGGACTCCCGCACGGTTCTGTTCGCCCGCGTCACCAGGGCGCGAAGCCGCGGGAGCAGGATGTCCACGGAGACCACGCCCCGCTGCGTCCCGTCCGCGTCCAGGATGGGCAGGAGGAAGGAGGCGTAGACCCGGTCCACGTCGAAGTAGGGCTCGGTGAGGAAGGGCGCTCCTGCGGCCTTCAACCCCTGCTGGTACCAGGGGCGGCGGTGGTAGTCGTAGGCCGGCGTGGACCACTCGTAGGTGACGACGATGCGCGAGCTCTCGTCGGCCTCGCGGTGGGCATACGTCCCCACCCAGCGGCTGCGGGGCTCGAGCGCGTAGGGGGCGAACCACACGCCCACGCCGTAGGCATCCTCCGGCGGCGTGGAGGCCAGCGTGCCGCGCGCGAGCGACTCCACGGCGGAGCGCTCCCGCAGCGGCGCGGCGAGCGTCGCCAGGGTGCGCGTGGCCTGCTTCGCCGCCTGCAGGTGGGTGTGCAACTGGTCGGCGAGGTGGTCGGCGCGAGCCTCCTGCTGGAGCAGGGCCTCGCGCTCCAGGCTGGCGCCGACCACCCGGTCGAAGGCCACCAGCCCGGCGGTGAGGACGAGCCCCAGCCCCAGCGACAGCACCATCAACGGCCAGCGCGGCGAGCGCGACATGGCTTCCCTCCACGCGGCGGGCGGGGGGAGACATGCGGCGCCGCGCCCCGTCCGGTGAACCCATGCGGATGGCGTGGTGGGCATGGGCCCGAGCGGGTCTCCGCCCGTCGGCCCCCCCGTGCCCGGCCGGCTCCATTCCCCACGGAACCCGCTGGCGGGCGGAAGGAAGAGAGGCTCGGACCCATACCCTCAAGGTGGGAGACCCAAGGGGCCGAGGCAAGGGCTACCCCTCCAGGGCCGGGCCGCGTCCATTCGCCCCCAGGTCGGAGACTCCTGTTCACCACCTGATAGCCCCAATAAACAGTTTTTGTTAGAATTCTCGGAAAAGCAGGATCCACGCGCGGCAAGGGCCGCGTGGAGCGGCGCCCGCCGATGCAGCGCAACACCCCCATTCCCCGCCCCTGAGGAGCTGTGCGCATGAAGAAGCTGCTTCCCCTTTCCCTGATGCTGCTGAGCACCACCCCCGCCTTCGCCGAGCAGAAGAAGCCCGTCGCCCCGGACCGCGAGGTCTGGGTCAGCATCGGCGCGGATGCCGTGGCCCCCATGCGTGAGTCCTTCAAGAGCGTGGGCTGGGAGGAGCCCACCGCCATCGCCGCCAAGGACTCCGCGACGGTGTTCCGCCTGCGCGAGTCGCAGCTGGGGCGGCTGGCGACGCTGATGCACGAGCGATTCCACCGCTGCGCGGGCTTCATCACCTTCGACACGAAGGAGGAGGCCATTGCCGCGCTGGAGCCCGCTCCGGCGGTGGCTCCGCAGAACCTGGTCACCTACACGCTCGACAACGCGGCCACCGTCAACACGCTGATGGGCGCGGCGACGGAGGCGAACGTGCGCAGCACCATCACCTCGCTGTCGAGCTACACGACGCGCTACTACACGTCGCAGACGGGCGTGGACGCGGCCAACTGGCTGCGGACGAGGTGGCAGAGCTTCGTGCCCAGCACGCGCACGGACGTCACGGTGGAGCTGTACCGGCACACGGGCTGGGCCCAGCCGTCCGTCATCCTCACCATCCGCGGCACCACGCTGCCCAACGAGGTGGTGGTGGTGGGCGGCCACCTGGACTCCATCAACCAGTCGGGCACCGCCGCGCCGGGCGCGGATGACGACGCCTCGGGCGTGGCGTCCTTCACCGAGGTCATCCGCGTGGCCATGGCGCGCAACTACCGGCCGCAGCGCACGGTGAAGTTCATGGCCTACGCCGCGGAAGAGGTCGGCCTGCGCGGCTCGCGGGAGATTGCCGCCTACCACAAGAACAACGGCATCAACGTGGTGGGCGTCCTGCAGCTCGACATGACGAACTACAAGGGCTCGGCGTCGTACGACGTGGGCATCGTCACCGACAACACCAACGCCGCGCAGAACACGTTCCTGCGCAACCTCATCACCACGTACGTGAAGATTCCGCACACCAACACCTCGTGCGGCTACGGGTGCTCGGACCACGCCTCGTGGACGGGCCAGGGCTTCGCCGCGTCCATTCCCTTCGAAGCCACGGTGAGCGCGGGCAGCCCGTACATCCACACCTCGGGCGACACGCTGGCCCGCTCGGGCGGTACCGCGAACCACGCGCTGAAGTTCACGAAGATCGCCGCCGCGTACGTGGCCGAGCTGGCCAAGGGCACCGCGCAGTAGCCGGTGCTTCACGGGCCTCCGCTTCCTTGGCGGAGGCCCGCCGCGCGGTCGCCGGCATCCGCGTCACGCGCCTTCGCATCCTGGCGGAGGCTGCCATGTGGAGCCGTCTCCCTGCCTCATGTGCCTCCGCTCCCTCGCGGAGGCACGCCGCCCACCGTGTCCGCTCATTCTCCGGCAGACGCCGCGCCGTTCGCCTTCCGGGACCTCCTTCGCGTCGGCCTCGGCCGCGCGCGCCGCGCGAGAACCGGGCGCGTGGGCTCCGTCGGGAGCGTGCCCGGCAGGCCACGCGGCGTGTCGCCCGCCTTCGGAGCCGGCATCGCGGGCAGCATCATCAACATCCAGAGGACGTCGAGCATCGGTGACCTCACGGTGCGGAGCAGGTCCGCGTGGGAGAGAGGGCTTCAGAAGCCTCGGAACAAGGGTCGGCCGTGGGACAACCCGGGCCAGGGAATTCCCAGCGCGACGAAGAGCAGCGTCACCAGGAGCCCCACCGCCCACACCCGGTGCCGCGCCCGGGGTGTCTCGGCGCGGCGGCTGAGTGCGGACGCCACGTGCGCCGCGGTGAGCGCCAGGAGCATCATCACCGGGTGCTCCACGGTGAAGAACCGCAGGAACGAGACGGACATGCTCGCCCGGAACGCCTCCATCGTCCTCGGCGTGAGCGGGCTGAGCACCGTGTAGAGCGTCAGCCCGAGCAGCAGCTGCAGGTCGAACGCGGAGACGAAGAGCAGCTGGAGGCGCCGGTCGGAGCGCGTCCAGTCACGGCCGCGCAGCCAGCCCGTCAGGGACCTGGCGAGCGTCAGCACTCCGAGCACGACCACGCCCCAGCGCAGCCACGAGTGGAGGAAGAGGACGGTGGAATAGAGCATGTCGTTCACCTGCCGGCCCGAGCGGGCATGGCTTCAATCCACCGCTGGAGGAGCGCCATGGCCCGCTCGTCCACCACGCGCGTGCCCAGCGGCGGCATCTGCGCGGCATCCCCACGCCGGGCCATGCGGTGCAGCAGCGTGCTGTGCTTCGCGTCTCCGGGCGTCAATCGCTTGGACTCGCCGCCGAACAGGCCCGAGGTCTGGAAGAGGGACTTCACGCCCACCGCCGTGTGCCAGGTGTCCGTCTGCGTCACGGCGCCGAGCTCACCGGCCTCCAATCGCAGGTGGAGCCCGGACGTGCTCCCGAGCGCGTGGAGGTTCACGTTGTGGCACGACACTCCGCAGTTCATGTGCAGGTAGCCCAGGGCCTCCGCCTCCACCGGCGTGCCCGGCACACGGAGCGCCTGGGTGGGCGCGTGGGTGAGGAGTCCCTCCTGGACGAGCCGCTCCAGCGTCAGGCCTCGCGCGTCCGGATGCGCGAGCGCCACCGCCTCGAAGCCGAGCACGCCATCCGCGCGCCCGCCGTGGCACGTCAGACAGTCCGCCTGCGAGGGGATGTCCCAGTCATTCGTTCCGGGGACGCGCTGCTCGCCGTCGGGCAACTCCAGCGCGGTGCGCTCGTCCTTGCTCCAGCGATACGTCGTCCGCAGCCACGTGCCGTTGGGCCGCTTCCACAGGAAGCGCGTCTCGATGCGGCGGCCCTTCCAACTGAACTCCTTCCAGAGCTTCGTCCCCACGGGGAAGCGCCACTCGTCCATCCGCGAGGTATCCACCCGGGTGCCCGGCGGCAGGAAGATGAAGCGCGACTTGTCCAGCCCGTCGCTCCACAGCTGGAGCCCGGGCGTGAAGGGCCGCACCTCGGGAGGCACCGTCTTCGTCGCCCAGCCCGTGCCGCCCTCACCGTAGAGGCCCGTGCAGGCCAGGTGCTGGAGTCCCTCGCAGCGGATGCCGCCGTCCGTGGCACTCCATCCGGAGACTTCCGGTGAAGACTTCCGGTTGCAGCCCCAGCCGGACAGCACCGCGAGGATGAGAAAGAACGCGCCTGTGCGCGGAGTGGACATCGAGCCTCCCGACATGCGCCACCCTAACGGCGCACCCGGAGCGCTTCGTGCGTCTTGATGACGCACCCCACGGACTCACTTGGGCACGGGGTGCTTGGCCAGCTTGCGCTGCAGGCTGCGACGCTGGATGCGGAGCAGCCGCGCGGCCTGGGAGATGTTGCCGCCACAGTCCGCGAGCACCCGCTGGATGTGCTCCCACTCCGCGCGCGCCAGCGAGGGCACCTCGTGCTCCCGGGCCACCGCCTGGCCCTCGGGCAGCGTGGCCCCGGCGAAGGCCAGCAGGATGTCGTCCACGTCCGCCGGCTTCGGCAGGTAGTGCGTGGCCCCGCGCCGCACCGCCTCCACCGCCGTGGCGATGCTCCCGTACCCCGTGAGCACCACCATCGTCGTGCGCGCGTCCAGCGCCTTCAGCTCGCGCACCAGGTCCAGCCCGGAGCCATCCGGCAAGCGCAGGTCGATGACCGCGTATCCCGGCCGCAGCTCCCGGGCGCGCTCCAGCCCCTCGGCCGCGTTCGCCGCCCCGTGCGCCTCGAAGCCGTGCCGGCCGAATGCCCGCACCAGCCGCTCGCGATACGTCTCGTCATCGTCGACGACGAGCACCGTGAGGGGCAGCTCACCCCGTGACATGGACGGCCTCCGTGCCGCAGCTCGGCAGCTCCAGCGTCACCCGCGTGCCCTGGCCCTCCTCGGACGTCAGCTCCAGCCGGCCCCCGCACAGCTCGGCGTACGTCTGGCTCAGGAAGAGCCCCAGCCCCATTCCCTGCCCCGCGGGCTTGGTGGTGAAGAACGGCTCCCCCAGCCGAGCCAGCAGCGCGCGCGGCACACCGGTGCCCTGGTCCTCCACCGTGAAGCACAGGCGCTCTCCCGCCCCGCGCACCGTGACGGTGACGGGCGCCTGGGTGGCGTCACTCGCCTGCAGGCCGTTGCGCACCAGGTTCGCCAGCACCTGCACCAACCCTCGCACCGGGCACGACAGCGACAGGTCCGGGCCCGCGTCGAAGCGCACGCGCGCCAGCTCCGCCGCGCCGAGCTGCTCCCGCAGCCGCGCCAGCACCGCGCCCGTCGTCGTCCGCTCGGGCACCTCGCCCATCGACCGGCCCGCCCTCGCGCTCATGCGCTCCAGGATGTCCCGGCACCGCTCCACCTCGTCGCGGATGAGGCGCGCGTCCTCCAGCGCCTCGTGCGGCTCCTCCAGGATGAGCGACTCCAGCTCGTTGGCGGCGATGGCGATGGTGCCCAGCGGCGAGCCCAGCTCGTGCGCCGCGCCCGCCGCCAGCGTGCTCAGCGACGCGAGCTTCTCCGCGCGCGCCGTGAGCTGCTGCGCCCGCACCACCGCCTCGTGGCGCTCCCGCAGCGCCGCGGACACCCGCGCCACCACGAACGCGATGACCCCGGCGGTGAGCACGAAGGCGATCCACATGCCGAGCAGGTGCAGCGACTCCGCCTCCCCCGCCCTTCCGTGCAGGTGCGTGGCCCGGGGCAGCGTCACGTGGAAGGCGAAGAGGCTCGCGTAGCCCAGCACGGCCAGCAGCGCGATGCGCACCGTCCAGCGCGGGCCCAGCACGAGCGCGGCCAGCGTCACGTGGACGAGGTACAGCATGCCGAACGGATTGGCCGGCCCTCCGGAGAGCGCCAGCAGCCCCGTCAGCAGCAGCAGGTCGAACGCGAGCACGCCGCCCAGCACGCCGGGGCGCACGGTGGACGCTCGGGCGAGCCAGTGCGCGAGGAGCAGGTTGCTCACCGCCGTCGTCGCCACCAGCGCCAGCAGCGGCGCCACCGGCAGGTCCAGCCCCAACCCGCGCGTGGCGACGAGCACCGTCAGCGCCTGCCCGGCCGCCGCATGCCAGCGCAGCCGCACCAGCCAGCCGAGCGCGATGGCACAGGAAGAGACACGCGCCACCACCTCCCGGGCCGAGTGGCGGAAGGAGTAGCGAAGCGGCTCGGAGGTCCGCGGCAAGGCCCCGGATGGAACCGCGCGGGCGTCGGTCGGCACGCTGGACACGCTCCCTTCTTAATCCGCCGGGTCCCCGGGTGTATGCGTCAAGTTGACGCACGGCCTCCGTCATTGCTCTCGGAGTGCGAGGCCCCGTTCTTCCCACGGGCAGGCGTCACGCGTACAGCTGCCCGAGGGGGTTACCTTTCCTCGACTCCCGTGCGCGGCGGGATTACAAGGCGCGCACGATGGAGACCCGCCCTGCAAAGAAGCCCGTGCTCGTGACTGAAATCTCGCGGGCATTCACCTTCGAGGCCGCGCACCGGCTGCCCAACGTGCCCGAGGGGCACAAGTGCTCCCGGATGCACGGGCACAGCTACAACGTGGAGGTCACCATCCGCGGCCCCTTGGACCCCCGGCTCGGGTGGATTGTCGACTTCGCCGAGCTGACCGCCGCCTGGCAGCCCCTTCACGCCCAGCTCGACCATCGGACCCTGAACGACGTGCCCGGCCTGGAGAACCCCACGAGCGAGCTGCTGGCCGCCTGGATTTTCGAGCGCCTGACCTTCCCCGGAGCGCGCGTCGTGAAGATTCGCGTCGCGGAGACCTGCACGTCCGCATGCACCGTCTACCCCGCCGAGGACTGAGGCGACCGCCTCCCGGGCCCTCCCGGCCTACGCATCCGGCAGCATGAAGCCCACCCGGTATGAGCGCATGGGCGACGGCAGGCGCCGCGCGGTGGCCGCCGCCACGTAGCCCGCGATGTTGGGGAACACGTAGTCGCGTTCCGCGGCGGTGTTGAGCCCCAGCCAATGCGCGAGGCTGTAGGCGTACTGGTCCACCGTCAGCGAGGGAATCCACCGTCCCCTGGCGTCGACGGTGTCGGGATTGTTCACCGCGTCGCCCAGGTCCAGGTTGGGGAAGGCGCCGTAGAGCCGGCGGCCCTGGACGCGTTCTCCCAGGACGAGGCAGTGGTTGCCCCAGGCGTGGTCGGTGCCCCGATCGGAGTTCTCCACCAGCGTCCGGCCGAACTCGCTCATCGTGAAGAGCGTGGCCTGCGGCGGCGTCGCCCCGAAGACGCCCGACGCGCGCAGCAAATCCACGGACTGATGGAAGGCCGCCAGCGCGAAGTCCAGCTGCGCGAGCAGCGCGTCCTGCGTCCCGCGCTGCCCCTCGTGGGTGTCGAAGCCGCCGAGCCCCACCGAGAACACCTGCCGCCGGAGGCCCAGCCCGCCTCTCGCGGTGGGCATGGCGCCGGCCAGGAGGTCTCGCAGCACCTGGTAGAGCTGCGTGTGCAGTGACCAGCCCGAGCTTTCCTTCGCGGGCGGGACGAACAGGGCGTCAATCGCGTCGCGCCGGGCCTTGGGGAGCGCGTTCCACGCCGCCTCGCGCGCCGCTGCTCGCGAGGTGGCGAAGGCGTGCGCCGTGGTGAACACCCCGCCGTAGGACTTCTCCAGGGTGACGTTGTTATCGATGGCCATCACCTCTGAGAGCGCCGCGTTCTGGAGCGCGTTGAAGTGGGCGTCGCCCGTCTGGCGGAAGGCGAGCGTGCCGCTCTTCGGCAACATCATCGGCTGGCGCACCGCGCCCGCGGCGAAGTGTGGCTTGCCTCCGAACGAGAGCACCTCGGGGTACTCGCCCGGGTTGAGCCCGTGGAGCTTGTCCGCCACGCGGCCCCCCCACCCGGTGACCTTGCCAATGAGGGCCAGCGGCAGCGTGACGGTGGAGGGGTTGGCGATGGCGCTCGCCCACGCGTCCTGCTGGTCACTGTGGGAGAAGAGACTGTCCGGCCGGGCCACCGCGCCGGACGTGTAGTCCGCCTTCAGCATGGGCAGCACCTGCGGGCCCACGTTGCACACCACGGCGGCGCGCCCCTGCTCGAAGAGCGCCCTCAACCGCGTGAGCGCTGGGTGCAGGCCGTAGGCGCGCGCCGGCAGGCCCACCGGGTTGATGGGCAGCAGCGACGCATGCTCCAAGCCCACGATGGGCCGCGCCGCGCGGTACTGCGCGAAGGGGGTGCTCGTCAGCGGGACGAGGACGTTGTTGCCGTCATTGCCTCCCAGAAGGAAGACACACACCGCGGCGCGGTAGCCCGCGTAGCCGGACAGCGTGGCGGCGCTCGCCTCGCCCAGCCACCTGGGCATCGTGGCCGCGGCGGCGAGGAAGCCCAGGCAGCTGGATGCCCCCTGGAGGAAGCTGCGTCGGGAGAAGGTCATGGCGCTCACCGCTGGATCTGGAACTCGGGGGAAAGCGACGTGAGGAACAGGGCCAGCTTCTTCCTTCGCGTCATGTCGCCCGCGCGCGGGTCGGTGATGGCGTTGTAGACGGCGACCTCGAGGTCGGACGACATGGTGTCGTGCAGCAGGTAGCGCCCCAGCCAGAGCGTCAAGTCATCGGGGTCCGCCGGCAACACGTGGATGTTGATGTCGATGCCGTCGGTGACCGGTGTCGCGTAGAGCAGCTCGTGCACGAAGTTGGTGCGCGCGGTGAGGGTGGTGGTGTCGAGAATGGCGAACTCGGGGCCGAGCAGGCCGTTGCCTCCGGGGGCGGGGGCGTTGGGCGGGTAGTAGCTGAAGACCGAGTACGGCCGGGGCACCTGCTGGCCCTGCGCGCGGCTCCAGAGGTTGAGCTTCATGCCCGGGTCCTTCCCCTCGGACATGTCCAGCCGCACGTTCAGCCACCGGACGACGTTGGTGATGAACAGCGCGGGCGGGCGCAGGTGCCCGTAGGTGGCGTACTGGGCCAGCGGCGGCCTCGGGCCGCGCGCCTCGTTGTCCGTGAGGATGGCGCTCACCACGGCGCGCAGGTCCCCGCGCACGCCACTGCCGTTGTTCTTGAAGACGTTCACCACCCGTCGGACGTACGCGGGGCTGGGGTTGCTGGTGACGAGGTGCTGGATGAGCTGCTTGCAGATGAACGGCGGGAGGTTGGGGTCCGCGAAGACGTTGTCCAGCGCCTGCTCCAGGTGCTGCGCCGCGGTCCCCCCGGCCGTCGTCGACACGCCGCGCAGGAGCACCTGCGCGCTGGAGTCGTGATTCACGTCGCAGGCCATCAACGGCCGCGCGTAGCTGGCCGGGTTCGAGCGGCCCACGGTGGGACAGGTCGGGCCGTGATAGGTCCACCCGGAGAGCGCGCGGGCGAAGGCCTGGACGTGGGCCTCGGTATAGGCCGGAATCGGCGCCCCTTCCGCGTCGAGCTGCTGGGTGCCGTCCTCGTTCAGCTTGTGGAGCCCGAGCGTGAAGAGCTGGAGCAGCTCCCGCGCGTAGTTCTCGTTGGGAGCGACGGGCTTGCCGTTCGGCCTGAAGGCCTTGTTGTTCGCCATGTCGAGGTACGTCCCCATGGCGGGGCTCTTCGTGAGGGCCTCCAGGAGCTGGCGGAAGTCGCCGAACGCATTCGAGGACAGCAGGTTGAGGTACTCCGCCATCGCCAGCTTGGACTCGGACTCGGGGGTGCTTTTGATGTCCGGGATGTCCCACTGGGAGACGACGAAGATCTGACTCAGCGCGAACGCCATCCGCTGGCGGAGCTGGTCCTGGCCCCTGACGGCGTTGACGAAGAACTGCGCGCCCAGATCCCTGCTCTCCGTCCTGCCGTCGAACATGGAGCGGGGCGCGTTGAACTGGTCCGTGAGGGATTGGGTGATGCCCACGGAGACCACGCGCTCCACCGAGTCGATGGGCGGCGTCGCCGCGCCGTTCGCCAGGCGCGGGCCGAAGGTGGCCTGCTCCAGGAAGCGGATGGCGTTCTCCTCGGAGGGCCGCTCCAGCGACTCGATGGGCTGCCGCTGCTCCGCGAGCGGCTCGGCGGATGGACTTGCTTCGGACGGTGCGTCCTCCGGCGCGCACGCGGATGCGAGCACGGCGAAGGCCAGGGCATGGCGACAGGTCATCCGGGCTTCTCCTTCGACGGTGCGCAGGCACGGACTCAAAAACTCGCCGGGAGAAATATGTATCTCTCCAGTGCAAGTGAATCCGACTGGCACTGAAGGGCGACCCGTCCGGATGCACGGGCCGCCCCCTCAGACCGTGGCGCGAGGAGCCGGGTGACGCGGCTACTGCGGGTCCCAGCCGGCGTTCACCGTCACGCGGTCCAGCGCGCGCACGGTGACGTAGGGGACGAAGCCCGCGGCGCGCGAGCGGGTGTACGCGTCCGCCACGTGCGCGGCCTGCACCGCGTAGTCGACGGAGAGCACCAGCTTGCCTGCTGCACGCACGCGCGCGGCGTTGGCCCGGTTCTCCGCGCACCAGTCCTGGCTGCACGCCACGTCATCGGACCAATACATGTCCTCCATGCCCAGCCCGTCCATGGCCGCGAGATAGCCCGGGTAGTCGACCAGCTCGGGCGAGTTCTGCGGCATCACCTTGAAGGCGGGGTTGCGGGCCTTGGCATAGGTGTTGATGCGCGCGATGAGGGCCACCATCTTCCGCGCGAGGTCGTCGCGGTTGGTGCCCGCGGCGTTGGCGGGAATCTCCTCGTACGTCACCACCATGTCGAGGTAGCAGCCGGTGAAGCCCGCCGCGAGCGCGCGGTCGATACGCCCCTGGACGATGGGCCACCAGCGCTCGTCCCAGTACTTCACGTACTGCTCGTCCGGCCACCCGGACACCGGCCCCAGCTTCAGGTCCGCGGGCACCAGCGGCCACTCGGGGCGGTACTCCTCGATGGCGCCAATCTCGAAGTACGCGAGCACCTGCTTGCCCGTGGCCTTCAGCGCCGCGATTTCGGCCGCGGTGAAGTAGTCGCTGTGCCCGTCACGCGCCAGCTCGATGACGGCCAGGTCGAACTTCGAGGCGGCAATCTGGTCCAGCCGGCCATTGGCGTAGTTCGTCAGCTGGTACGTGAAGCTGTTCACGCCCGTCCAAGGCCCGGAGGTGCCACCATCCGTGGGCGTGCCCGCGTCACCCGGCGTGCCGGCGTCGCCCGGAGTGCCCGCGTCCACGGACGTGCCCGCATCACCCGGAGTGCCCGCGTCCGTCGGTGCTCCCCCGTCCGTGTCCGCCACCTGGACGCGCACCACCCACAGGTCGAGCAGCGAGGCATCCGCGGAGGACTCGGTGCGGTAGCGCAGCCTCACGGGGCCACCGCTGAGGAAGCGGCCCACCGGCGCGGGGAGCGCCAGCGACGTCGCCGTCCACTGCCACGAGCGGGCGAACACGTTGTCCCCCACCACCACCCACGCGCCCGCCGTGTAGTCCCACGCCTCGAACACCCAGCGCATGTCCACCTTGGCCGGGCCGCGGTAGTTCACCCCCACCTCGGCGGCCAGCACCGTCGCCGCGCTCACTCCCGCCGGCAGCGGGTAGCTGCACGTAACGGACGTGTTGGGCGAGAACTCCACGTACTCCAGCCAGCGGTCCTGCGTGCCCGTGAGCGTCTGGGTGGCCAGCCCCTGCACACCCTGCCCCGAGCCGATGGAGCCCCGCGCCACCTGCAGCGTGGAGCACGTGAGCGTGGTCGCGTTGGCGAGGACCGCCGCGTCCACTTCTCCCACCTCCGGCTGCGTGGGCGGACTTCCACCACAGGCGGCGAGCACGGCGAGCAGCAACCCCGATACCCCGTTGATGACACGTTTCATGAGGGCTCCCAGAAAAGGAGCGCGGCTCCGGGAATCTTTCCGGCGCGCTCCGTTGGTCCGGTGTCGGCATAGAGCACCCGCATCCAGGAGAGACAAGGCTCCACGCCAGGCGTCCTGGGTCCGCGTACTTGCAACCGCGGAACATCCGCGAACACCACAGAGGAACAGGGTCATGGGAATTCTCACGGGGAAGGTCGCCATCGTGACGGGCGCGAGCTCGGGCATTGGCTTCGGGACGGCGCTGGCGCTGGCGGCGGAGGGAGCGCGCGTGGTGGCGAGCGCGCGGCGCGCGGAGCAGGGCGCGAAGCTCGTGTCGCTCATCAAGGACCGGGGCGGCGAGGCCACGTGGGTGAGCGCCGACATGCGCGTGGAGAGTGACATCCAGGCGCTGGTGAAGGCGGCCGTGTCCCAGTACGGGCGGCTGGACTGTGCCTTCAACAACGCCGGCACGGGCTACATGAAGCCGATGCACGAGATGACGAACGAGGAGTACGCCACGGTGATGGACATCAACGTGCGCGGCGTCTTCTGGTGCATGAAGTACCAGGTGGAGGCCATGCTCGCCACGGGCGGCGGCTCCATCGTCAACTGCGCCTCCGTGGGGGCGACGGGCGCCTTCCCCGGGCTCGCCGTCTACAACGCGAGCAAGGCCGCCGTCGTCGCGCTGTCACGCAGCGCCGCGGTGGAGTACGCGCAGAAGGGCATCCGGGTGAACGCGGTGAGCCCCGGCGTCATCGAGTCGGAGCTGGCCACCACGGGCTGGCGCCTGGATGAGCCGCAGGGCCGCGCCTTCGCCTCGTCGCTGCACCCGATGAATCGCGTGGGCACACCCGACGAGGTGGGCCAGGTCGTCGCCTTCCTCTTCAGCGACAAGGCGTCCTTCCTCACCGGCCAGGACGTGGCGGTGGACGGCGGCCTGCTGGCGACGGCCAACGGCGCCACGCTGATGATGAACGCGCGCTGAGCCGCGGCTTTCAGCGCCGGGTGGCCTTCTTGCGCGCGGTCCTCGCGGCGGTGGTGTTCCTCACGAACTGCTTGCCGGCCCGCGAGCCCGCGCGCTTGCGGCGCTCCGTGGCCTGCTTCTGGGCGGGGGTGAGCCGCGCCCAGGCCTTCTTCGGCAGGTAGCGCGAGGTGGTGCTCCCGCGACGGGCCCGGGTGCTCCCCTCCTTCGTCTGCCACTCCTCCTTCCCCCAGGACTCGAGCGACTTCTGCTTCGTGCCCCTGCCGCCGCTGTAGCCACCGCCGGCCTTCTTGTACTCGGCGGCCACGAGCTGGGCCTTGCGCGCGCTCCACTGGCCGGGCCGGCCTCCCTTGCTCCCGCGCTGGATGCGCTCCTTGATGCGCTCGCGCAGCTCCGGGTTCGTATAGCGGGTGCCCGAGGCGCGCTTCGCGGCACCACGGGACGACACGCGCGTGCGTGGGCTCTTCCTCGCGGCCATGAAAGCGCTCCTTCCCTCTCCGGGCTTACCGTCAGAGGTGGTGACCCCGGGCACGGCTGGCAACCGGGCCTCCGGGGAGCCCGGGCTGGAAGCCGAGCGCCCGGCGGCCTCCCTGCTCAGGCGGACCAGATGGCTTCCACGCGCGCGCGCACCTTGCGGCGGGCCTCGGCGAAGCCGGGCAACGGCCGCAGCGGCGCGAGCGCCGGGCAGCGGTCCATCCACTCCAGGTCGATGAGCGCCGTGTCCGCGGCCTGATGGAGGTACGGCAGCGCCCGCTCCGGCGCGCCCCGGAGGCAGAGCTGCTCGGTGGCCATCTGGCGCAGGAGCGACGCGAAGCGCGGGTTGAGCTTCCGGGCGAGGAGCCCGTCGAGGGACGCCATCGCACCGTCCGCGTCCAGCTCGCCCAGCACGAGGCCGCAGTAGGCCAGCGCATGGGCCGCGATGGGGTTGGGGTCCTCGCGCAGCGCGTCCTGGCACCGGCGCACCTCGTCGAGCGCGCCCGTCCAGGCGGCGACGCGCATGCGCAGGATGAGCGTGGGCAGGGCCAGCAGCGGCTGCGCCTCCAACCGCTCCATGCACCAGCGATACGTGTCCAGCTCGCCTCGCATCGCGCCGCAGCGGGCGACTTCAATCAGCGCGATGGACAGCCCGGGCTCCAGCGCATGGGCGAGCTTCAGCCGCTCCATGCCCTCACCCGCGCGGCCCGCTTCGCATTGGAGGTTGCCGAGCACCTGCAGCGCGAAGGCGAAGGTGGGCGCCCGATCCAGCGCGTCGCGCAGCGCCACCACCGCGTCGCGCAGCCGCCCCTCCTGGATGGCCAGGAGCGACTGCGCGAGCCGCGTCTCCGCCAGGTCCGGCGCCAGCCGCGAGGCACGCTCCAGGCTGACGCGGCCCACCGCGTCCCAGTCGCGCTCCGAGTCGGTGGCGCGCAGGAACCCCGCCCGCAGCGAGGCCACGGCGTGCTGCGCCACGGCCGGCAGGAATCCCGGTGCCAGCGAGAGGACGTGCTCCAGCGGCGTCACCGTCTCGTCCACCATGGAGCGCGGCATGATCCGGACCCGCGACAACACCTGCCGGTAGAGCGCCAGCGCCTCGTCGGGGGCGGCGTCGCGGTAGCGCAGGATGAGCAGCTCGTTGCGCAGCGCCTCCGTCACGCGCTGGGACAGCCGGTCCTGGAGCGCGAACAGGTCCTCGTCCGTGTCGTCGAAGCGGCCGCTCCAGCGCTGGGTGCCCGACGCGCCTTCCACCAGCCGCAGCGTGGCGCGCACCGTCCTGCCCAGCGACTGCACCGTCCCGTCCACCAGCAGCTCCACGCCCAGCTCGCGCGCGGCCACCCGGGGGTCGCGCTCCTGGCGGAAGCGCTGCGTGGCCCCGCTGCTCTGCACCCGCAGGCCGGCCGTGCGCGACAGCAGGTCGATGAGCGCGTCGCTCACCCCGTCGCCCAGCGCCTCGTGCTCGCGCGGGCCCGAGTAGCGCAGCGGCAGCACCGCCACCGACTGCTCGCTGGAGCGCAGCGGCGTGCGCGGCGTCGAGCGCGTGCCGGTGGGCGTCACGGACGCGAGGGCGCCTCCGGTGGTGGTACCCACGGGCGTGGGAGGGCCATGCACCTCCACCGGCTCACCCGCGGAGACGAGCCAGTCCCGCAAGGCCGCCGCCACGGCGAGGGCGCTCTCGGGCCGGCCCTCGCGCTCCCGGGACAGGCAATGCAGGACGAGCTCCGCGAGCACGTCGGGCACCGCCGCCCGCGAGCGCGGATCCGGAGGCGGCTGGCGCAGCCGGGCGAAGGCCACGGCCATGGCCGACTCGCCGGTGAAGGGCGGCTCGCCGGTGAGCAGGTGGTAGAGCACCAGGCCCATGGCGTAGAGGTCCGCCCGCGCGTCGACCTCGCCGCTCTCCAGCTGCTCCGGCGCCATGTACAGGGGCGTGCCGACGAGGCCCTGCGTGCGCGAGGACGCCTCGCCCGCCACCGCGCGGGCGATGCCGAAGTCGGTGAGCACCACGCGGCCCCCGGCCTCCACCAGGACGTTGGCCGGCTTGAGGTCCCGGTGGACGACACCGGCCGCGTGCGCCGCGGCGAGGCCCTCGCACAGCGCCAGCGCGATGCGCGCGGCCCTCGCAGGAGACAGGGCGCGCTCGCGGTCCAGCAGCGCCTGGAGGTTCTCCCCGTCCACGAACTCCATGGTGAGGAAGAGGCGCCCGGCGTGCTCGCCCAGGTCGAAGGTCCGCGCCACGTGGTGGTGCGAGACGCGGCGGGCCAGCCGGACCTCGCGGCGGAAGCGCTCCAGCCACTCGGGCGCCAGCGCGGGGCCCACCTCCAACATCTTCAGCGCCACCACGTCGCCCACCAGCGTGTCGCGCACGCGGTACACGGCGCCCATGCCGCCCCGCCCCACGAGGCCCAGCAGCTCGTAGCGGCCCGCGAAGACCTCTCCCGGCCCCGAGGTGACTTCCGGGGCGGGGGGCTTCTGGGGGGTGAGCAGCGTCGCGTCGGCGCCGGTGGGGTCTTTCAC